>CALCUD010000068.1 GCA_937906775.1 uncultured Clostridia bacterium | reverse complement strand
CGGGATCGCAGCCCCACGCCATCACGCTCGCCTGCTCCGTCGTCTGACCCGGCAGGACCGGGAACAGCGCCGCCATCGCCTGCGCGGGCGCGAGCTGTGTCTTGCCGCCGAACGGCATGAGCACGCTTCCGGCGCCTATCGAGCCGTCAAATCTCTCTCCGAGGCCTCTCTGCGAGCAGAAGTTGAGGTCGGAGACGAGCGTTTCGAGGTATTCGGCAGGATCTCCGTCGGTCTTCCCGGAGATATCTGCAAGCGCGGGCACCTCGGCGGTGCAGTGCTTCTCAGCGCCGTTGGACTCGAGGAAATCGGCGGAGATATCGACTATCACGCGGCCCTCGAGCTTGATGACCATACGCCTTTCGTCGGTGACCTTCGCGACCTCGGTCGCCTCAAGGTTCTCGGTCGAGGCGAGCTCGATGAAGTGAGCGGCATTTTCCGCCGCCACGACGACGGCCATGCGCTCCTGCGATTCGGAGATGGCGAGCTCGGTGCCGTCAAGACCCTCGTATTTTTTCTTTACCTTGTCGAGCTCGATGACGAGGCCCTCGGCGAGCTCGCCGATCGCGACGGAGACACCGCCCGCGCCGAAGTCGTTGCAGCGCTTGATGAGCCGCGTCGCCTCGCCGTTACGGAACAGGCGCTGAAGCTTGCGCTCCTCGGGCGCGTTGCCCTTCTGAACCTCGGCGCCGCAGGTTTCGACCGAGTGCGCGTTATGCGCCTTGGAGGAGCCGGTGGCGCCGCCGATGCCGTCGCGGCCCGTGCTGCCGCCGAGCAGGATCACGATATCCCCGGGAGCGGGGACCTCGCGGCGCACATTCTCCGCGGGCGTCGCGGCGATGACCGCGCCGATCTCGAGACGCTTGGCCGCGTAGCCCGGATGGTAGATCTCATCCACAATCCCGGTCGCGAGTCCGATCTGGTTGCCGTAGGAGGAATAACCGGCCGCCGCGGTCGTGACCAGCTTGCGCTGGGGCAGCTTTCCGGGAATGGTTTCGGACACGGGGACCGTCGGATCCGCCGCGCCGGTGACGCGCATCGCGCCGTAGACATACGCCCGTCCGGAGAGCGGATCGCGGATCGCGCCGCCGATACAGGTGGCCGCGCCGCCGAAGGGCTCGATCTCCGTGGGGTGATTGTGCGTTTCATTCTTGAACAGGAGCAGCCAGGGTTCCTTCTTCCCGTCCGCTTCGACCTCGATCTTCACCGTGCAGGCGTTGATCTCCTCGCTCTCATCCAGCTTCGGCAGTTTGCCGTGCGCCTTCAGATACTTCACGGCCAGCGTCGCCATATCCATCAGACAGACGGGCTTCTTCGTCCGGCCGAGCTCCTCGCGCACAGCCAGATAATCCTTCCAGGCCTTTTCCAGCAGCGGATCCTCAAAGGAGGCAGAATCGATCTCCGTCAGGAAGGTCGTGTGCCGGCAGTGGTCGGACCAGTAGGTATCCAGCATCCGGATCTCGGTGATCGTGGGATCCCGTTTTTCGGAGATGAAATACTGCTGGCAGAAGGCGATATCGTCCGCATCCATGGCCAGACCGTACTCAGCCACAAAGGCCTCCAGCTTCTTCCTCGTCAGCTTTGTGAAGCCCTCCAGCGTCGCGACGGTCGTCGGGATCGCGTAATCGGTCTTCAGCGTCGCGGGCTTCTCCAGGGAAGCGATCCGGGCCTCGACCGGATTGATGACATACTTCCGGATCTCCGCTTCATCCGCGTCGGTGATATCCCCGTACAGGGCGTAAACCTTCGCGCTGCGGATCAGAGGGCGTTCGCCCTGAGAGATGATCTGGATGCACTGGGCCGCGGAGTCCGCCCGCTGGTCAAACTGGCCGGGCAGATATTCCACCGCGAACACGCGGGCGCCCGTCAGCTCCGCCTCCTCCGTCGCGATATCCAGCTGCGGCTCGGAGAACACGGTCCGGACAGCGGAAGAAAACAGTTCTTCCGTAATATTCTCCGCGTCATACCGGTTCAGCAGACGCACCTTTTCCAGCGCTTTGATCCCCAGCAGGGAGCGGGCGTCGTTCAGCAGCGCCCGCGCTTCATTATCCAGTCCCGGCTTCTTTTCCACAAAAATCCGATATACCATCTTTCCAGTCCCTCTCTGATCTTTATTTGGAAGCCTTCAGCGCGCGGGCTCCGATGTCCCGGCGGCAGTATTTATTCCCGAATCCGATCCGGTCGGCCATGGCATAGGCCTTGCTGACAGCGTCCCGCAGCGTATCCGCCACCGCGGTCACGCCCAGCACCCGTCCGCCGGAAGTCACCAGCCGGCCATCCCTGAGCGCCGCGCCGGCGACATAGACATTCTCCCGGATCTCCCCGGGGATCGTGATCTCATAACCCTTTTCATAGGAAACGGGATAGCCCTCGGAGGCCAGCACCACGCAGCAGGCGTGACCGTCCCGGAAACGGACCTCGCGGTCCGCCAGGGTACCCTCCGTCACCGCCTGCATCACGGCGAGCAGATCGCTCTCCAGCAGGGGCAGGACCACCTGGGTCTCCGGATCGCCGAAGCGGCAGTTATATTCGATGACCTTTGGGCCGTCCTTCGTGATCATCAGCCCGAAATACAGACAGCCGCGGAATTCCCGGCCCTCTTCCTTCATCGCGCGGATCGTCGGCAGGAAGATCGTCCTCATGCACTCCGCCGCGATCTCCTCCGTGTAATACGGATTGGGGGCGACGGTACCCATCCCGCCGGTGTTCAGCCCGGTATCCCCGTCCCCGGCGCGCTTGTGATCCATGCTGGAAACCATGGGGACCACCGTTGTTCCGTCAGTAAAGGACAGAACGGAAACCTCCGGCCCCTCCAGGAACTCCTCAATTACGATCCGGTCGCCGGAGGCGCCGAACTGCCGGTCCTCCATGATCGATCTGACCGCGTCGAAAGCCTCCTCCCGGGTCATGGCGATGATGACGCCCTTGCCCAGCGCGAGCCCGTCCGCCTTGATGACCGTCGGGACCGGCGCTGTCTTCAGGTATTCCAGCGCCGACGCGGCGTCGGAAAAGGTTTCATAAGCCGCGGTCGGGATGTTGTATTTCTTCATCAGGTCCTTCGAGAAGACCTTGCTGCCCTCGATGATCGCGGCGTTCTTCCGCGGTCCGAAACAGGGGATCCCCAGTTCCTCCAGCGCGTCGACGCAGCCGAGGACCAGCGGATCGTCCGGCGCGACCACCGCATAATCCACAGGGTTTTCCTTCGCGAAAGCCACGATGCCCGCGATATCCTTCGCGCCGATATTCACGCATTCCGCGTCGGCGGCGATCCCGCCGTTGCCGGGCAATGCCCAGATCTTCTCCACAGAAGGATTTTCCTTCAGCTTCCGGATGATGGTATGCTCGCGGCCTCCGCCGCCGATCACAAGAATGTTCATTGAAAATTACCTCCAGAATGGATTCCCCGGAAAGTCGCGGTGATTTCGCTTCGCGAACCTCGCCGCGGAATTAATGATGGAACAATCTCATCTTCGTGAAGCACATGGTCATGCCGTAGCGGTCGCAGCACTCGATAACCGCGTCGTCGCGGATGGATCCGCCGGGTTCGGCAATGTACTTCACGCCGCTCTTGTAGGCGCGCTCAATGTTATCCGAGAAGGGGAAGAACGCGTCGGAACCCAGCGCCACATTTTTCCGGGTCGCGAGGAACGCCTTCTTTTCCGCGTCGGTCAGCGGCGCGGGCTGCTCGGTGAAATACTTCTGCCAGTTGCCGTCGGCGCAGACGTCTTCTTCATTCTGATTGATATATCCGTCGATGACATTGTCCCGGTCCGGCCGCTTCAGGTCGGAGCGGAAGGGCAGATTCAGGACCTTTTCATACTGACGCAGGAACCAGGTATCCGCCTTTGAACCGGCCAGACGGGTGCAGTGGACGCGGCTCTGCTGGCCGGCACCGACGCCGATCGCCTGTCCGTCCACCGCGTAGCAGACGGAGTTGGACTGGGTGTACTTCAGCGTGATCAGGGCAACGATCAGATCACGGACCGCGGTCTCGGGCAGGTCCTTGTTCGCCGTCACGATTTCGCTGAGCAGCTCCCGGTTGATCTTGAAATTATTCCGGCCCTGCTCGAAAGTGATGCCGAAGACCTGTTTCTTCTCCTGCACTTCCGGAACATAATCCGGATCGATCTCCACGATATTGTAGGTCCCGTTCCGCTTCTGCTTCAGGATCTCCAGCGCTTCGGGCTCATATCCGGGCGCGATGATGCCGTCGGAAACCTCTCGCTTGACCATCTTCGCGGTCGTCACATCGCAGACGTCGCTCAGGGCGACCCAGTCGCCGAAGGAGCACATCCGGTCGGTCCCGCGGGCGCGCGCATAGGCGCAGGCCAGAGGAGATTCGTCCAGCCCCTCGATGTCATCCACAAAGCAGGCCTTTTTCAGATCGGCGCTCAGCGGAATGCCCACCGCGGCGGAAGTCGGGGAAACATGCTTGAAGGAGGTCACCGCGGGCAGGCCGAGGGCTTCCTTCAGCTCCTTCACCAGCTGCCAGGAGTTGAAAGCGTCCAGAAAATTGATATAGCCGGGACGGCCGGACAGGATCCTGATCGGCAGATCGCTGCCGTCCGCCATATAGATCTTCGCGGGCTTCTGATTGGGATTACAGCCGTATTTCAGTTCAAATTCCTTCATCTGTTCCGTCCTCCTCACTTGTTCTTGTTCACGAGGCGGTTCTCCGCCGCGCCGGTCTTCAGATCCACATAGCGTACATACAGGGAGATCCTGTTCGCCGCATTCAGCGCGTTCCACAGGCGGTCTGTCATCTCATCGATGCTGTCGCAGATCGCCATCCGTTCCGGCTCGCCCTGGAAGGTGGGGATCGGATTGCCGTCCTGCACATAGGTATGGATGAAATGTCCCAGACCGTTCAGCGCCGGATAGGCGAAGGTGTAGCGGTTGCAGGCGCTGCCTTCGGCGTCCGCACTCTTGAGAATGGACATCTGATAGGTGAAATCGCCGTCCGCAAAGGTCAGCATGCCGCTGATGCGGGGCGTGAAGTTCGGCGCGTCCGGCTCGAATTCCCGGTCCTCCAGCGCGCTGGAGAAGGTCATTCCCTTCCGCAGGCCCTCGTAAACCGTATCGGTCTGGTCGCCGTTGGTGACGATCAGCTTGTTTTCAAAGCTCCGGACCGCGGCATAGATGATCAGGGAAGGATCCTGTACCTTGCTCGCGTCGAAGGGTTCGGTAAAAACTTCACCGTCCTTTTCGGTGAAAACGCGGTTCCGGCTGTTTTCGCTGCGGCCCATGATGAAGTAGGCCGCGACGGCCTTCGTGCCGTCCGGGGTTTTGCCGATCACGATCCCGCGTCCGGGATAGGTATTGTTCTCCAGCAGCTCTTCCGGGGTGTTCACGCGATAGATGTCCATTCTTCTGTCCCTCCCGTTATTCATAAAGGCTGTTTATTCCCATGATCCGTCCGTCAGTCCCCGCGGCTCTCCGCGATCTCGCGGCTGACCTTTTCCACGCTCGCCGGCAGCAGGATCCACTCCGCCTGCTCCATGACCCGGCGCTGCAGGATCTCCGGCGTATCGCCGGGCTGGATCTCCACCGCCTTCTGGGCGATGATCTCCCCGCCGTCCGGGATCTCGTTCACAAAATGCACCGTGGCACCGGTCACCCTGACGCCGCGGGCCAGCGCGGCTTCATGGACCTTCAGCCCGTAGTACCCCGCGCCGCAGAAGCTGGGGATCAGGCTTGGATGGATATTGATGATCCGTCGGGGATACCGGGATGTGAAATCCTCACTGAGAATGCTCAGGAACCCGGCCAGCACGATCAGATCCGTTTCGTTCTCCTCCAGCGCGGCAAGAATCGCCTTTTCAAAGGCTTCCTGCCCGCCGCACTGCTTCCGGGTGATCTCCAGACCCCGGACGCCGGCGTTCTTCGCCCGCTCCAGCGCGTAGGCGCCGGGTTTGTTGCTGATGACCAGCGTGACCTCGCCGGAAACCAGCTTCCCGTCCCGCTGCGCGTCCAGAATCGCCTGCAGGTTGGTTCCGCCGCCGGAAACCAGCACCGCGATCCGTGCCTTTCTCATTTCTGTTTCCTCCGGTCAGACGATTTCGATTTTGGTTTCGCTTTCCACGACCGTGCCGATCCTGTAAGCGTCCTCACCCTGTTCCTTCAGGATCGCGAGCGCTTCCTCAGCCTGCTCCACAGGAACGATCACGCTCATGCCGACGCCCATATTGAAGGTGTTGAACATATCCCGCTCGGAGATGTTGCCGGCCTTCGCGATCAGGTCGAAAACCGGCAGCACCCGCACGGCTTTCCGTTCGATCCGCGCGCCCAGTCCGTCCGGGATGGAGCGCGGAATGTTCTCATAGAAGCCGCCGCCGGTGATATGGCTGATCCCGCGGACCGCGACCTTCTTCAGCAGCGCGAGCACGGGCTTCACATAGATCCGGGTCGGCGTCAGCAGTGTTTCGCCCAGGCTCTTTCCGCCCAGTTCCGCGACAGGCGCCTTCAGATCGGCATTTTCCACGTCGAACACCCGGCGCACGAGGGAGAATCCGTTGGAATGGACGCCGGAGGAAGGCAGCGCAATGATGACGTCGCCGGCCTTCATCGTCCTGTTGTCAATGATTTTCGCCTTGTCGACCATGCCGGTGGAATATCCCGCGAGGTCATACTCGTTTTCGGGATAGAAACCGGGCATCTCCGCGGTTTCCCCGCCGATCAGCGCCGCGCCGGCCTGCACGCACCCGTCGCACACGCCCTTGACGATCTGCTCGATCCGTTCGGGAACATTTTTGCCGCAGGCGATATAGTCCAGGAAAAACAGGGGCTTCGCGCCGCAGCAGATAATGTCGTTGACGCACATGGCCACACAGTCGATCCCGACGGTGTCATGCCGGTCCATCAGGAAGGCGATCTTCAGCTTGGTCCCCACGCCGTCGGTGCCGGAAACCAGCACCGGCGACGTGACGCCTTCCATATCCGGTTCGAACAGTCCGCCGAATCCGCCCACATCTGAGCAGACGCCGGGGGTCTCTGTTCTGCGAATATGCTTTTTCATCAGCTCCACAGCCTTGTATCCGGCGGTGATATCCACGCCCGCCGCCGCGTAGGCTTCCGATCTGGAGTTCTCAATCATCTTTCTCTTATTCCTTTCCGTTCCAGCAGTAGGTACACAGATCGCAGGGGTTCAGTCCGATGGCCTTGATGACCCCCTCCAGGGACTGGAAATCCAGCGAGGCGAAATGCAGCTGTTCGCAGATGGCTTCGCGAAGCTTCTTCCCGCGCTCGGTATTCCCGTCGGAGTATTCGTCGAGATGGTTCATTCCCTCCTCCCCCTCGATCTCCATGATCACCCGGCGGGCGATCAGTTCCATCTCGGAAGTGGAGGAAGAAAAGTTCAGGTACTTGCAGGAATACATGATCGGCGGGCAGGCCGAGCGCATATGCACCGACTTCGCGCCGCTGTCATACAGAAACTCGACCGTTTCCCGCAGCTGCGTGCCGCGGACGATGGAATCGTCAACAAACAGCAGGCTCTTGTTCCTGATCAGCGCGTTGACGGGGATCTGCTTCATCTTCGCGATCTTGTCGCGGTCCTTTTGGGAAGCCGGCATGAAGGAACGGCTCCAGGTAGGCGTATACTTGATGAAGGCCCGGGCAAAGGGCTTCCCGCTGCGATTTGCATAGCCGATGGCGTGGGGCGTGCCGGAATCCGGAACGCCGCCGACATAATCGATATCCTGCGCCTTTCCGGCCGCGATATCCTGCTCCGCCAGCAGCGCGCCGTTGCGATAGCGCATCGCCTCAACATTGACGCCTTCATAGGTCGAAGTCGGATAGCCGTAATAGCTCCACAGGAAGGAGCAGACCTTTTTCTGCTTTCCCGGAGGGAGCAGCACGGTCTCCGTTTCCGGGGTCAGCTCCACCGCTTCGCCGGGGCCCAGCTCCCGGACGTCCTCAAAGCCCGTCTTCTGATACGCGAAGGATTCGAAAGACACAGCCCAGCCGTCCTCCCGCTTCCCGATCTGGACCGGGAGCCGGCCCATCCGGTCCCTTGCGGCAATGATCGCGCCGTCATCCTTCAGGATCAGGATGGACGCGGTCCCTTCGATCGCCTTCTGGGCAAAGCGGATTCCCTCGGCAAAGTCGCTCTTCTGGTTGATGAGCGCGCTGAGCAGCTCCGTCTGATTGATCCGCCCGCCGGACATGGCTTCAAAGTGTCCGCCGGAGAAGGACAGATACTGATCGATCAGCGCCTCGGCATTGTTGATCACACCGGTCATGCAGATCGCGTAGTTGCCCAGGCAGGAACGGACCAGCAGCGGCTGGGGATCCATGTCTGAAATGCAGCCGATGGCCGAGGTCCCGCGCATTTCCTCAAAGATATGCTCAAACTTCGTCCGGAACGGCGCCTTGTCAATATGATGGATCTGACGCTGGAGGCCGAAATCCGGATCCCACGCGGCCATGCCGCCGCACCGGGTCCCCAGATGGCTGTGGTAATCCACGCCGAAGAACACATCCAGCATGCAATCTTTTTTGGAGGTAATCCCGAAGAAACCGCCCATGATCTTACTCCTCTGACCGCTTCATTGATTACGCGAAAAACAGCTTCGACAGGGTCATGGGATCGATATACTTCCCGTCCTTGTACACGCGCATATTGCCGGAGGCGATCTCGTCGATCAGCATGACCTTGCCGTCCTTGTCATAGCCGAACTCGAACTTGATATCATACAACACGAGGCCCTTTTCCTTCAGATCGTCGGCAACGATCTTCGTGATCTGCTGAGTCATGGCCTTGATATCGTCATACTGCTGCGCGGACATAACGCCCAGGTCGACCAGACCGTCCTTCGTCACCAGCGGATCGCCCTTTTCATCGTTCTTGAACGTGGTTTCAACATAAGCGGGCAGATCGGCGCCTTCTTCGATATAGTCGCTGTAGCGGCGATAGAAGCTGCCGACAGCCTTGTAGCGGCAGATCACTTCCAGTCCCTTGCCGAAGGGCTTGGCGGGGAGAACGTCCATGGTGGTGTTGTCAAGATCGGCGCTGATATAGTGGGTGGCGATGCCCGCCGCGTTGATCTTTTCGAAGAAGTAGATGCTCATGCGCAGATTCACATCGCCCACGCCCTCGATCGTCAGGCCGACGCTGTTTTCACCGGGATCGAACACGCCGTCTTTTCCGGTGCAGTCATCCTTGAACAGCAGCTGATAGTTTCCGTTTTCCAGAGCGTAGACATTCTTGGTCTTTCCGGTATACACGAGCTTCTTTTCCATAGTTTTCCTCTCCCTTTTCTTTCTATATTGATTTCATGATACTCGTTTTCAGTTTTCCCGGGATCTTACAGCCTTTCCATAATCCCGGCATCCTTTTCCAGAACCGCCGCGGCGTCCTTTTCACGCTTCGCGTCGAGCTTCTCCGCCAGCGCCCGGTCCTCCACCGCGAGGATCTGAGCCGCAAGCAGCGCGGCGTTGGCGCCGCCGCCCACCGCCACCGTTGCCACCGGGATCCCGGAGGGCATCTGAACAGTGGAAAGCAGGGCGTCCAGCCCGTCCATACAGGGACCCTGGCAGGGGATCCCGATCACGGGCAGCGTTGTGTTCGCAGCGATGGCGCCTGCGAGATGCGCCGCCATCCCGGCCGCGGCAATGATCGCGCCGAAGCCGTTCCCCCGGGCGTTCAGGGCGAAATCCCGCGCCTGTACCGGCGTCCGGTGCGCGGAGTATACGTGGACCTCAAAAGGGATCCCGAGAGCGGTCAGCTGATCCGTCGCCTTTTTGATTACCGGCAGGTCGCTGTCACTCCCCATGACGATTCCGACTTTCTTCACAAAAATCTTCCTCCGTTTCCATCCGTTTCGCGATTGCCGCGCCTTTCGGCGAAGCCGTCAGCCTCCCCCGCGGGAAGGCTTCCGCAATTTGAGTTTACCATATCTCCGAACATTGTCAAATGCAACCTGCGTATTTTGTGTGTTTTTGCAGGTAAAACACGAACGTTCGTAAAATAATGTTCGGATTATTCGGAAATAACAAAAAAGCCGCGGATCAACCGCGGCTCCGATAAGGATCCGATAAATGAAATTTCTCTGTTACGACCCGAGATACGCCTTCCGGACATCGTCGTTCTTCAGCAGATCCGACGCGTTGCCGGACATGGAGATATTGCCGGTTTCCAGCACATACGCGCGGTCCGCCACAGACAGCGCCATCTGCGCGTTCTGTTCCACCAGCAGGATCGTTGTTCCGGCCTCGTGCAGTTCCCGGATAATGTCGAAGATCTGCTCCACCAGGATCGGAGCGAGACCCATGCTGGGCTCGTCCAGCATCAGCAGCCGGGGTTTGCTCATCAGCGCGCGGGCCATGGCCAGCATCTGCTGCTCGCCGCCGGACAGCGTTCCCGCGATCTGCTTTTCGCGCTCCCGCAGCCGCGGAAAACGGGTGAACATTTCCTCCACGGAGGGCGCGATCTCGGAAGCGTTCCGGGAATAACCGCCCATTTCCAGATTTTCCTTCACCGTCATCTGCTGGAAGATCCGGCGTCCTTCGGGGCAAAGCGCCATGCCCTGGGAAACCAGCCTGTTCGCCGGAATGCCGGTGATATCCTTTCCTTCAAAAAGGATCCGGCCGGAACGGGGCTTCAAAAGCCCGGAAACCGTGTTCAGCGTGGTCGACTTCCCGGCGCCGTTCGCGCCGATCAGCGTCACGATCTCGTGTTCGTTCACCTCAAAGGAAACTCCCTTGATGGCATGGATGGCGCCGTAAAAGACATGCACATCCTGAATTTCCAGCATGCTCACGCGTCCGCCTCCTTTTGTTTGCCCAGATAGGCCTCAATGACCACCGGGTTGGACTGGATCTCCTCCGCGGTACCCTTGGCGATGATCTTGCCGTAGTTCAGCACGCAGATGCCCTCGCAAATACCCATCACCAGGTTCATATCGTGCTCGATGAGCAGAACGGCGATCTGGAACTGATCCCGGATCTTCATGATGTTCATCATGAGTTCCTCGGTCTCGTGGGGGTTCATACCCGCCGCGGGTTCATCCAGCAGCAGCAGGCTCGGATTCGTCGCCAGTGCCCGGACGATCTCCAGCCGGCGCTGCGCGCCGTAAGGCAGCGAACCCGCCCGGACATCCGCCAGATCCTGCATGTTGAAGATGCTCAGCAGATCCAGCGCCTTTTCATGCTGTTTCTTTTCCTTGCTCCAGTAGACCGGCAGACGGAAGATTCCGTTGAACATGCCGTAGGAAATCTGGTTGTGCAGGCCAATCCGGACGTTGTCCTCCACGGTCATGTTGGAGAACAGGCGGATATTCTGAAAGGTGCGGGCGATTCCCAGCTTGTTGGCTTTCACGGTATCCAGACCCTTCAGGTCGATCCCGTTGAGCAGCACCGTTCCCCTCGTCGGTTCATACACCTTCGTCAGCAGGTTGAAAACCGTCGTCTTTCCGGCGCCGTTCGGGCCGATCAGACCGGCAATCTCCGTTTTCCCGATGGTCAGGTCAAACTCGTCCACAGCAGTCAGTCCGCCGAAATCAATTCCCAGATGCCGGCATTCCAGGACCGGCATTTTTCCGAGATCGCGCTCGGGAATGATTGAGGTCGAAGGCACGGGAACCATTTTGGTATCCTGATTCATTTTCGTTACAGGACTCATTGATCCTCGCCTCCTTTCGCCGTTTTCACGGCGGTATCCCGCCGCGCGTCGATCGATTCCTCCAGATTGCTCTTATTCCGGCTGCCGAAAACCGTCCGGAAGAAATTCCGGATCTTCACGTTGTTCGTCAGCAGCATGACCAGGATCAGCACGATCGCGTAGACCAGCATCCGGTAGTCGCTGAAGGCGCGAAGCTGTTCCGGCAGGATCGTCAGCACCGTGGCGGCGATGACGGAGCCCCAGATGTTTCCGATGCCGCCCAGCACCACGAACACCAGCACGTTGATGCTTTGGTCAAATTTGAACTTGGACGCAGCGAGGCCGCTGTAATTCAGTCCGTAAAGGGCGCCGGCCATACCCGCCAGCACCGCGGCGGTCACAAAGGCCATCATACGGTACTTGGTCGAATTGATTCCCATGGATTCCGCGGCGATCCGGTTGTCGCGGATCGCCATGATCGCACGGCCGGAACGGCTGTTGACCAGATTCAGAACGACAAACAACGCGATCAGCACCAGAACGAAGCCGGCGCCGAAGGTGGACGCCTTCTGCACGCCGACGGCACCGTTCGGGCCGTTCAGGATCACGGTGCCCTCCAGGTTCGGATTCAGGAATCCCAGATGGAGCGCGCCGCCGTCCACGGAAACATAAACGCAGTTCAGGATATTCCGGATGATCTCGCCGAAGGCGAGCGTTACGATCGCCAGATAGTCGCCCCGGAGCCGGAGCACCGGAATACCGATCAGGAAACCGAAGATTCCGGCGAGGATTCCGCCGACCGCCATGGCGAATACCAGACGCAGGATCGGATCCTCCATGGCGAAAGCGGACTTCAGCCAGGTGGAAACAACGATGCCGGAGAACGCGCCGATGCTCATGAAGCCGGCGTGGCCCAGGCTCAGCTCGCCGCTGATACCAACCACCAGGTTCAGGCTGACCGCCATCACGATCCACGCGCAGATGGGGATCAGCTGGCCCTTCAGGGATTTCGTCATCCGGAAGGGAGACCCGGACGGGGCGTTCATCGCGATATTACACAGGATAAAGGCGAGGATCACGATGCCGAAAGTAACGGCATAGTTGATCAGCATTTTCTTTTTGCTCTTTGTCATGCCGCTCACCTCACACTTTCTCGTGGATCGGCTTGCCCAGCAGACCCGTAGGTTTGACCAGCAGAATAATGATCAGCACGGCGAAAACCAGCGCGTCGCCCAGCTCGGTGGAGATATAGGCTTTGCCCAGGATCTCGATCACGCCCAGCAGGATGCCGCCGATCATGGCGCCGGGAATGGAGCCGATCCCGCCGAACACCGCGGCGGTGAAGGCCTTGATCCCGGGCATGGAACCCGTCGTCGGCTGCAGCGTCGGATACGCGGAGCACAGCAGGATACCCGCGATCGCCGCCAGTGCGGAGCCGATGGCGAAGGTCAGCGAGATCGTCGCGTTGACGTTGATGCCCATCAGCTGGGCCGCACCCTTATCCTCGCTGACACAGCGCATGGCTTTGCCCAGCTTGGTCCGCGCGGTGAACAGCGTCAGTACGGTCATGATGATGATGCAGGCGATGATCGTCGTCAGCGCCTCACCCGTGATCCGCATCTGACCGCCGAACAGCGAGATGGCCGGCAGAGAGATCATCGTCGGGAATGACTTCGGGTTCGGACCCCAGATCGGAATCAGCAGCGCGATGTTCTGAAGCAGATAGCTCATACCGATGGCCGTGATCAGCACGGCCAGGGACGTCGCCTGACGCAGGGGCTTATAAGCCAGCCGCTCGATGATCACGCCGAGCGCGGTGCACACGATCATAGCCGCCGCAACCGCCAGCACCGGAGGCAGATTCAGATTGAAAACAACGGTAAAAGCAATGTACGCGCCGATCATGATGACATCGCCGTGGGCAAAGTTCAGCATCTTCGCGATTCCGTAGACCATGGTATAGCCCAGCGCGATAATGGCGTACACACTGCCCAGACTGATCCCGTTGACCAGGCTGGAAAGGAAATTGATCATGGGGCCACCTCGTTTTTCATCGTTCCGAAATAAAAACAGGACAAGGTAACCGGCGTCCGCGGGCAATATTCCCCGCATAACAGCCGATTACCTTATATAATAACCTATTTCGCGGGAACCTTGCAACAAAAAGATTCCCGCAGGGCGCAAAAACGGGGAAAGGCCCCTGAAGGCACCTTTCCCCGAATGGATCAGACCGTGGATTACTTTACGCCGACATAAGCGCCGTTCTCGATCACGACGGCAGTGGGCGTCTTGGAAACTTCGCCGTTGGCGGACCAGGTCATGGTACCGGTCAGGCCTTCGACGGTCATGGTGGTGAACTGGGCGATCAGCAGCTCGCAGCATTCTTCGTAAGAAGTATCCGGGGTAATGCCGGCGTTCTGGATCGCCTGATACAGGGCGTAGATTCCGTCGTAGCCGTCAGCGGCGAACTGGTTCGGGATCTCGCCATAGGCTTCCTGATACTCGGCGACGAACTTCTGGGTACGCTCATCCTCGGCGTCCGCGGTGAAGGGGGTCAGCAGCATAACGCCCTCGGCCAGCGCGGTGTCGAAGCCCGGCAGGGTCAGGATGCCGTCCATGCCGTCAACGCCGAAGAAGATCGGCTTGAAGTCGATGGAGTTGGCATAGGTCAGGATCATAGAAGCGGGGGTGTAGTAGATGGGCAGGAACACGACGTCCGCGCCGGCTTCCTTCGCCTTGTTCACCTGAACGGAGAAATCGGTGGTATCATCGGTGAAGGTGGAAACGGCGACGATCTCCAGGCCCAGCTCAGCCGCCTTGGCGTCGAAGTTCTGATAGATGCCGGTGGAATACGCGTCGGCGTTGTTGTAGATCACGGCAACCTTGGTGCCCAGCGCCTTGCCGGAGATGTACTCGGCGGAAGCGGATCCCTGGTTCGGGTCGGTGAAGCAAACCTGGAACACGTTATCCTTGCCCTTGGTCACGTCGGTGGAGGAAGCGGAAGGCGTCAGCATGAACATGCGGTCCTCGAACGCTTCGGCGGAAACGGCAATGCAGGGACCGGTGGTCACGGTACCCAGGATCATCTGGACGCCGGCGTCGATCATGGCGTTATAGGCGTTGACGGCGGTTTCGGCGTCGTGAACGTCGTCCTGGGAGTTCAGTTCGATCTGGATGCCGCCGAGGGCGTTGATTTCCTCAACAGCGATCTTCGCGCCGTTATTGGCGGCGTTGCCGTAGGTGGCCGCGGCGCCGGTCAGGGGGCCGCTGAAGCCAATTTTGATCGTGCCGTCCGCCATCGCGGCCGCGCAGCACAGGGTCATAGCCACAGCCAGAACCATAGCAATCAGTTTCTTCATCAATACTTCCTCCTTGCAAAATGAGGTATCCGGAAGCTTCTCGCTTCGTACCGAACATTATACACATCCCCCGCGCCAGCGTAAAGAATCAGATTTGTTCATTTTCTGTACTATTCCGGGGAATTTCCGAGATTTTCACGTTTCCGGATTTGTGCTATGATAATTCTGAAAATAACAACACGTTTTCCGGAGGTTCACATGCGTCACAATTCCTGGATCTGGGACCTGGACGGGACCCTTTTCGATTCCTACGGCGTGATCGTCGGCGCCATTGCGCAGATCTGCCGGGAGGACGGGCATCCGGAACCGGAGGACCGGATCCTGAAGATCTGCAAGGACGGTTCCGTCACCGTCTGGTTCCGGCAATACACCGCACTGTTCGGCGGATCGCCGGAGGAATATTTCCTGCGGTATCGGAAAGTCAGCCACGGGATGAACAGCCGGATCACACTCATCCCCGGCGCGGCGGAAACGCTGCAGACGCTCGCCGACGCGGGGGATCAGCACTTTGTTTATACGCACCGGGGCGCTTCCACCCACGAGATTCTGGACCGTCTCGGCCTCACAGGCTTCTTCCGCGAGGTCGTCACTTCCGACGCCGGCTTTTCGCCGAAGCCCTCCGGTGAAGGCGTGAAATATCTGATGAAGCGGTGGAATCTGGATCCCGGATCTTCATGGTATATCGGAGACCGGCAGCTGGACGTCCTCTGCGGGAAAGACGCGGGGATCAAATCCGTCCTTTATCTGCCCGAAGGCGCGACGGTCACCCCCACAGGCCGGGAAGACCTGATCATCCGGGATCTGACAGAACTGACAGCCGCAGGAGGAAGAAAACCGTCATGGAAAAGCTGAGCATCCTTTTTCCGGACCAGGACCGGATCGAATACAACATGATGCCGGATGAAACCTGGCATGATCTGGGGCTGGACGCGCTGGCGGAAAAAGTCGCGAAGCTTCCGCAGGAAGTCCCGATGATCCGCCGCGTGATGACCGGGCTGACTGCCGATCCGGATGTGGCGGCGTTCCGGATCGGAGTGTTCGAGGATATCCTGAATCATCCCGAGGTCCGGGAACAGCTGCTGAAGCTGCTGGACCGGGTCAAAATGTTTTATGACTACGGCGTGGTCAACCGTCACGAAGGGGATGAGTCCGGCATCTGGGACCTGATGCACCGGCTGGAAGAATATCACGGCTATGTCGAGACCGTGGAAGCCATCCGTTCCTGTCTTGAAAGCGCCGATCTGAAAAGCGACGGATTGAAAAAGCTGAAGGAAACCGTCGACGCGCTTTACGCCGATAACGGCTTCGCCGCGCTGAAAGCCGATGTGGAGGCCATGCGCGTTCAGGCCTCGCAGGTGAAAAGTCTCACCGTCGGCATCAACCTGAACGACCGGTTCGAAGCCGTCAGCATGGGACTGGTGACAGTGAACAGCAAACCTTTCACCCAGGCAGGTCTGCTGAAAAACTTCATCCGCGGCATGGCGCCGAAGGACGAGCTGCATCCCGAAGCCGACTGGAACGGGAGCTATACCAGCTATCCCGCCGCGGCGGAAAGCACGCTTCTCGGCGGGATGGAAAGCGTCGCGCGGACCGCGCTGCGCGTCCGGAATCCCCTGATGGCCATGTCCATGGCCCCCGTCGGCTACGGCGACAGTCTCGCCTCCGTGCCGCGGCAATCCGACAGCGCCGCGACCATGCTGGTCTCCCGGACGGCGCGGAAGCTGCGGGATATGCTGGGAAAATATCTGAACATCAGCGTCCGGGACATTGCCGATCTGATCCCGGAACTGGTCTTCTACACCCGTTGGGCGGAATATATCGAAAAGCAGACCGCTCTCGGCTGGCGCTTCTGCCGTCCCGAAGTATCCCGGAGCGACTGTGCGGGAATGAATGCGGAAGGTTTTTACAATCTGAAGCTGATCGGATCGGAAGCGCCGGGATCCGTTGTACCCAACGATCTGACTTTCGACGCGGAAAAGCGGGTCTATGTGCTGACCGGCGCGAACCGCGGCGGCAAAACCACCGTGACCCAGGCGGTGGGGCAGCTGTTCCTGCTGGCGCAGAGCGGCATCCGTGTCCCCGGCGACCGCTTCGCTTTTGATCCGGCGGACGCTGTCATCACGCACTTTCCCGCCGATGAGGACAAGACGCTGGATCTCGGCCGGCTCGGCGAGGAATGCAAGCGTTTCCGGGAAGGCTTTGCCCGCTGCGGCGGAAACAGCCTGCTCCTGCTGAACGAAACCTTCTCAACCACCAGCTTTGAAGAAGGATACTATATCGCGGTCGACGCGGTCCGCGCCCTGCTGGACCGGGATGTCCGCACCGTCTACAACACGCATATGCACAAGCTCGCCCGCGATCTGGACACCACCGTCAACGCCGGCCGGAGTCCGGGAAAAGCGGTCTCCCTCGTCGCCGAAACCAGGAACGGCGAACACTCCTTCCGCGTCCGGATCGCGCCGCCGGAAGGCCGTTCCTTCGCGCGCGACATCGCGGAAAAATACGGCGTCACCTACGAGTCCCTGTCCGGTACCGCCGCGTCCGCGCCGTGATTTGCGCCCGTATGGAAATTTGAGGTGAAAAATTTCCCCCGTGTATTGACCCTGTTCCGGAGTCCATCGTATAATCAACTGTCGGAAGAAAAACTTCCCCTGATGAAAGGAGCGATGACCTATGGATAATAATATCAATGAACTGAATGCCGAACTGCTGGACGATGTCGTCGGCGGCGCCGCGAAAGCCAAGTACACCTGGAAGCTGGGAAAGACCTATACCGTTATCAAGGGCGACTCCCTGTCCAAAATCGGAAATAAGATCGGCATTCCGTGGCAAGTGATTTACAATCACAATACCGATCTGATCAAGGACCCGAACCTTATCCAGGTCGGCTGGAAACTCAAAGTTCCGGATCAGGCCAACATCTGATCCCCGTACAAAGCCGATTCCCCCTTCCGGTCTTTCCGGAAGGGGGAATCTTTTTTACCCGGCAAACATAAACATGTTCAGTTCGCAACGCCAGCCTGGAGCGTTGCGTGTTTGCTCTCACCCGCGCACTTCAGCGAGCAGAGCCTGAAATCCCCGGTGAACTCGATCCGGATCTCCGCGTTCGCGTCCCGGTCCTCCTCCGCAAGGGTAAAGTCGATATCCTCCCAGTTCGCGCGGCGGACACGGTCGTGGATCTCGGGATAGTCATATCCGAAGCGGTCCATACGCGGCGCCGCCCGGAAAACGCAGGTCCGGGTGTTTCCTTCATACACGCCGCGGGATTTCCCGTTCACGAAAACCTCGAGCCTTCCGCCTTCCTCACTGTATGCAAGAACGGAGAGGACCCCGTATCCGGCGGAAAGATCGCAGTCGCGGTAGACCGCCGCGGCTTTTTTCGCAGGATCAAGTACGCGAAGGGAATCCATACCGAAATGTCCCTGCCACAGGTACAGATTCTCATATTCATCATAATGATCCGCAGGCGCCCGGCGGGAAAGGTCCCGCGCGCCGGTCTTTTCCCCGGGAACAAAAACCTCCGCGCCGCAGGTCCGGTCCGTACCGTTGCCGTTGGCAAACAGGAAATACGTTCCCTCCTCCACCATCAGCCGCGCGGAAAGAACGTCATAGAACCGGAGTTCCCTCGCGGGGATCTCAAAGGTCACCCGGCGCGCCTCCCCGGGTGCCATATCCCGCAACCTGCGGAAACCGATCAGCTGCCGCAGGGGCTTCGGGACCCGGGACTCCGGCGCCGCGACATATACCTGCGCAACCTCGTCCGCGGTCCGTCCGCCTGTATTGGTGACGGTAAAAGCTACCTCCAGCGTCTGTCCGTCCCGGCATGACGCCGCAAAACCGCTGTAAGTAAAAGCGGTGTAGGACAATCCCCAGCCAAAGGGAAAAAGCGTTTCCCCGTCAAAATACCGGTAGGTCCGTTTTCCGCGGATGATATCGTAATCCTCCATATCCGGCAGATCCTTCTCATCGGCGATCCATGTCTGGTTCACCCTGCCGGAGGGAGAGATCACGCCGAACAGGGCTTCCGCCGCGGCGGTACCCATATCCTGGCTCCCGGTCGCGGAAAGCAGGATCGCCTTCGCGTTCTCCTTTACCCAGCGGACCGTATACGGATAATTGGCAAAAAGCATGACCGCCGTGTCGGGACACGCGTCGAGGACCGTTTTCAGCAATGCCTGCTGCCGGTCGGGCAGCGCCAGGGTCTTCCGGTCGATCTCCTCCTTGGCGTTGATCATCGGATTGCAGCCGAGCGCCAGAATCACCTTCCGGCTCCTCCGGGCCGTTTCCGCCGCCTCGGCCAGCCCGTCCCGGACCGTTTCGATCCGGAACCCGTCGCCGGGTTCCTCCCCCTTCAGACGGAACCACAGGGATCCGTCCTCCCTCGCGTACATCGGATAATGGAAGCGGTTGCCGAGCGTCACTGTCCCGTCGTTCCCGGGAGTGACCCGGATCGTTTCGAGCATGAACCAGTCATAGGCCTCTTCCCGCTCCGCGGTGACGCGGCCTGTTTCCGCAGCGTCCTGCGACATGCACATGGTCAGGTATTTTCCGGTCCGCTCGCATTTGAGCAGGAAGCTTCCTTCGCCCCAGTCCTCCGCAACGAACACATCCCCGTCCGCTTCCAGCCGGGCGCGTCCGTCCTCCGCGATCCGGACGGCCTGATCTCCCAGCCGGATCCTTATCCTGTCGCATCCGTCGCAGAAAGGGATCTCCCGGCCCGTGACCGCGCGCGCGCCGGAAAGCAGCGTTGTCCGGTAAGGCGGAACTCCGCCGTACCAGTCGCGGTACCACGCGTCGCCCAGCGGACCGATGACCGCGACATCCTCCCCGGGATCCAGCGGCAGCAGATCCTCCTCATTTTTCAGCAGGACCGGAACCTCCCGGCTGATCTTCAGGCACACCGCCCGGTGTTCCCCGGAACCGGTATCCGCTTCCGTCACCCGGGCAAAGGGGTTCACCGGTCTGTCATCATACACGCCCAGTCTCAGGCGAACTTCAAAGGTGTTCCGGACAGCCTCGTCGATCTCCGCCTCCGTGAGCAGGCCCAGTTCCCACGCTTCCTTCGCTCCCTGATAAACCAGTGCGGGATTGTCGGCCATGATGTCCGTTCCGGCCTTCAGTGCCGCAGCCATGGTTTCCGCGTGGGTCCCGAACTCATGATGGCCGTTGACGACCAGACCCGCGCCGCCCCCGTCGCTGACGGCGAATTTCAGGCCGTACTGCTCCTTGAGGATCTTCCGGACATCGGGATTCAGTACGCCGATATGTCCGTTGATCCGGTTGTAAGCCGTCATCACGCCGACGGCTCCGCCTTCTTCGATGCAGCGGCGGAACGGTTCCAGATACAGTTCATATTTGTTCCGGGGATCCACCGAGGAATTCTTCCATTCCCGGCCCTCCTCAACATTGTTGGCATAGAAATGCTTCAGGATGCAGCCCGTCCGGAGATGGTCCGGGTCGTTACCCTGCATCCCCCGGACATAGCCCGCGGCCATTTTTCCGGCCAGGAAAGGGTCCTCGCCGTAGGCCTCCTCATTGCGTCCCCATCGCGGGTCACGCTCCAGATCGACCGTCGGCGCGAAGCGGACGAGCCCCTGCCCCGGATGGTGCAGCGATTCAACGCGCGCCTCGACTCCAACGGCGCGGCCGACCTCCTCCATCGTTTCCGGATCAAAGCTCGCGCTCATGCCGACAGGCTGGGGAAACACGGTAGTGGCCGTTGCCGGGGCCTCCGGCGTACCGAAATTCCGGATCTGCACCCCGTGCGCCGCTTCGCCCCCGATACCGACTGGAGGGATCCCGCATTCCTCCGGCATCTTCGGAAAACAACACAGAAGACCCAGCTTGTCCTCCGCGGACAAGCCGGAGATCAGCGCGTCCAGACGCTCCTCCACCCTGCGTGACGGGTCCCGGAATACAGACAGATCCATAGACAAATCCTCCCGAATCCAAAGGCCTTCCTTTCCGGAAGGCCTATGAAACGTTATTTTACTTTGATCAGTTCGTACGCCGTCGTCCCGGCGCCAAGCTCCTCGGCATGCTCCAGACAGCTGCGCCATTCGGTGTTCGGCTGGCTGTTGATAAAGTGATCGTGATGATCCTCGAAGCCCTCGCTCGCCATATTGTCGCTCAGTTGACTGTTCGGCAGCGGATCGTTCGCGAGGCAGGCGTCGGCGCAGGCCATATCCAGCGCGACCGGATCAAAGGACGCGAACATGCCGACATCGGGCAGGATGGGCGCGTCATTCTCGCCGTGGCAGTCGCAATAGGGAGAAATATCGCATACAAAGGAAATATGGAAGTTCTGCCGGCCGTCGATGACCGCCCAGGCATACTCCGCCATGCGCAGGTTCAGATCGCGGGCCGCGTTGTTCTGCAGGAAATCGATCGCGTCGAAATTGCAGGCGCCGAGGCAGCGGCCGCAACCGACACAGTGATCCAGATCGATGGTCATTTTCTTTGCCTGACTGTCAAACACCAGGCCGCCGTTGGCGCATTCCCTCATGCAGAGGCGGCAGCCGCGGCAGTTTTCCGTCCGGATGAAGGGCTTCCCGCTGGAATGCTGATCCTTTTTCCCCGCGCGGGAACCGCAGCCCATGCCCAGATTTTTCAGCGCGCCGCCGAAGCCGGCCAGCTCGTGTCCCTTGAAATGATTCAGGGAAATGATCACGTCGGCGTCCATGATGGCATGGCCGATCTTTGCCTCCTGAAGCTCCGTGCCGCCGCGGATCGGAACCGTGACGTCATCCGTTCCCTTCAGTCCGTCGGCGATTATCACAGGGCAGCCGACGGTATAGGGCGTGAAGCCGTTCAGCCACGCGCATTCCAGATGCTCCAGCGCATTTTTCCGGCTGCCGGGATACATGGTATTGCAATCCGTCAGGAAAGGCTTTCCGCCCATTTCCTTAACCAGTTCCGCCACCGTGCGGGCATAGTTCGGGCGCAGAAACGCCAGATTGCCCAGCTCGCCGAAATGCGTTTTGATCGCGACAAACTTGCCGTCCAGATCCATCTGATCCATCCCGGCGGCCTTCAGGAGCCGTTTCAGTTTGCCAATCAGCCCGTCGGAATACGGGGCGACGCGAAAATCCGCAAAATACACTTTCGATTTTTCCATATCTGTATACTCTCTTTCCCGGCAAAAAGCCGTCATTCTCTGTTTGTCACAGGCTCACTGACTATTATAATATCACAATAAAACCTGTATGCGCAAGGCGATGTTATTTCTCTGAATATTCATTGATTTACATGCCCGACCGATATATAATTGTTTTGATTGTTTATCGAGGGAATCCGTCTGCTTCCGGGCAGACGGAATATCGGATGCCAACCGAAAAATCAGTGAGGAACAGATTCATCCATGAATAACGAAATTATTCTCCGCGAAGGAAATGTACGGCGTGCCTGTTTCCGTACAACCCGGATCCGGCCCATCCTCGGCATCTGCGTCGTTGCGTTTCTGCTGGCCGGCATTCTGATCTGGCTGCTGTTGATTCCCATTCCCGTGGTAACCGTCGGATACTGCTGCCCCTCCCACCGTTCTGCAAGGTTCTTCTTTCCGGTAGGCGGAGAGGATATGATCCCGGTCGGAGCAGAAATCAGAGTCGGTAATGCGATAGGAACCGTCTCCTTTTACGATGACGGATACATCAGTGCCGACATGCTGGAACATTCCGGGAGTGCGGACGTTGCCTCATTCAGTCAAAGCCGTTTTTTCGAGCCGGATGTAACCTACCGGAGCGGTGTAGCCATGTTTGATACGGAGATCGCCGGGGCTGACGAATATTCGGTCACTCTGGGTGAACACAAGATCGGAGAGGTAATATATGACCTGTTCAGATACCAGTTCTCAGAGTAAAAACAAAATCCTGTCCCCCGAAAAGTTGAGCAGCATGATCAGAATCACGGGAAAAGGCACCCTGATCCTGATTCTGTTTCTTTTGATGATCACCGCGGGCATCTATTTCGTCTTGGCGAACGGGGTGGTCAGGGAACAGGCGGAAAAGCTCGTTTACTATGAGGGCGAGATGACGCTGGATCAAATCGTGAAATTAGCGAAGGATTCCGATGTTGTTATCTACTCGGAGGAGGACATTCGCCGCAGAGTGAACCAGATATGGGGTTTCCCGGAGGGAACCGACCATTTCTCCATGTTCACGACCGTCATGACGGAACGGGACTATGAGAAATACGCGCCTGTTCAGGGTTCATCGGTACAGATTGACGGAAGAATAAATGGTTCGGTCATTCTCGCCCAGGAAGTTGGATCCTACGACACCCTGATCGAAAACGATTTCAGCCAGGCAGAACTGAATGACATGAAAGTCTACCCCATAGATGATGCCAGCTACTGCATCCTGTTTATTCTCTCAATGGAAATTGATCCGGAGATGAAAAATGCATATTATGACAGCGTACTGACTTTCCGGAGCAATTCCCTGAAAAATCTGTTGGTTGTCATACCGGGGGATGAGAACTGATGAAAAACAATAAAGTCAGGAAGCCGGTCACAGACGGCGTCGCGAAGGTGCCGGTGATCATCCAGATGGAAACGCTGGAATGCGGTGCCGCCAGTCTGGATATGATTCTGGCGTATTACGGACGGTTTGTTCCGCTCTCCCAGGTCCGGAAGGACTGCGGCGTCTCCCGGGACGGAAGCAACGCCAAAAATGTCATTCTCGCCGGGCAACGCTACGGTCTGAAGGGCAAAGCCTTCCGCTATACCGCAGAAAGCCTGAAAGCCAAGGTTTCCTACCCCTGTATCCTGTTCTGGGACCGGAACCACTTCGTTGTTCTGGACGGATACCGGAAGGGTTCCTTTTATCTGAACGATCCGGCTCAGGGGTATACAGTCTGTTCCGAGGCAGACTTTATTGAACACTACTCCGGCATCTGCCTGACCTTTGAGCCGACTGAAAGCTTCACCCCCGGGGGAAAGCCCGCATCCATCCTCGGTTTCGTACGGGAACAGCTGAAGGATGCCCGCTCCGCTATCGTCATGGTCCTGCTGACCTATATCATCATCACCCTGATGGGACTGTTGATTCCGTTGTTCCCGCGGGTACTGGTGGATCATGTTCTCGAAGACACACACGCGTATATCTGGCGTTCGGTCTTTTTCGCGGGGTTCGGCCTGGTAGCCGGCTGCCGGATCATCGCCGAACTGGTCCGGGCTTCCTTTATGATGAAGCTGCAGGGAAAAATGGCAATCACGGCCAATTCCTCCTTCATGTGGCATATCCTGCGGATGCCGATGAATTTCTTTGCCCAACGCTATGACAGCGATCTCATTTCCCGCAAAAATTCTCTCGAACAGATCTCCAGCATCTTTATCGTACAGGGGGTTCCGCTGTTGCTGGATCTGTGTTCCATGCTGTTCTATCTTGTGCTGATGATCTCCTACAGCCCGATCCTGGCCGCCGTCGGAATTGTTACCCTCGGAATCAACCTGATTGTGACCAACTACGCATTGAAGGAACGTCTGAACCTGACCCGGAGGCACATGAAAAACACCACGGAAAATGATCTGGATACCTATATCGGGGTCAGCATGATCGAAACAATCAAGGTTGCCGGCGTTGAGGAAGGTTTCTTCGAAAAGTGGGCCGGTTCCTGGGCGGAATGTGTCCGTTCCACGGCCGACCTGAATCAGAAGGACAGCCTTTATTCCCTGCTGCCGGAGCTGATCTCCAATATCTGCAGCGCCGTTATCCTGTGCATGTCCGTCATGCAGATGATCAGCGGCGACTGGACCATGGGCATTGTCTCCGCCTTCATCGGCTATGTCGCCGCGTATTCGGATCCGGCAAAGCGGATTCTCGCCGTCTATCAGGAATTTCAGAAGCTCAGCGTTTCCATCGGAAGGGTGGAGGACGTCATGCTCTACGAAGAGGATATCTCTCCGGAAATGTCTCCCATGGAAGATCGGGAATATGAACTTCTGCGGGGAGATATTGAGCTGAAAAACATCACCTTCGGTTACAGTTCCCTTGCAAAACCGTTGATTACGGACTTTTCGATGACAGTGCCGGCAGGCAGAAGCGTAGCCTTTGTCGGTGGCTCCGGAAGTGGAAAATCCACACTGGCCAAGCTGATCAGCGGTCTGTACCGGCCATGGGAAGGGACAGTTCTGCTGGACGGAAAACCGCTGGAGGAAATTCCGAGGGAAATTCTGACCGCTTCGCTTGCTTCAGTTGATCAGACCATTTCTCTGTTCGCAGATACGATCGCGAACAACATCAAAATGTGGGATGAATCCACAGAAGATTTTGAAATGATCCTCGCTGCCCGGGACGCACACATTCATGATGACATCATCGAGCGCGACAAGGGCTATCAATCCGAGGTTTATGCCGGCGGGACCAATTTCTCCGGCGGCCAGCGTCAGCGGCTCGAAATTGCCCGGGCCCTGTCCGTCACTCCGTCCGTCATCATTCTCGACGAGGCAACCTCCGCACTCGACGCGGAAACCGAATACGATGTCATGAGATCCATCCGGGATCTCGGCATCACCATGGTCATTATTTCTCACCGGCTTTCCACCATCAGGGACTGCGATGAGATCATCGTCCTGAACGAAGGAAACATCGTCGACCGTGGCACGCATGGGGAACTGATGGACCGTTGTGAGTATTACAAAAAGTTGATTACCTGGGAGTGATGATATGCCGCTGAATATCTCCGAAAGAATAAACGCCAGAAAGGAACAGGAACGGGATCGCGTTTCGGACGCGTTCGTCAGCCTGTCCGGAATCATCGGCAGGGACGATCTGAATACTCTGCTTTCGGAAGCCCGGGTCAATCAGTCTCTCGGCGCGTTGCAGGCGGTCCTGCGTTCACTCGGCATCCGGAAGGAAGTCCGTTATCAGGACGAAAAAGATCTCGCCGAACTGCTGAACAACACCGTTCAGCCTCTGGGCATCATGTATCGGGGAGTCCGCCTTGAAGAAAAATGGTATACCGAAGTTTTCGGCTCCTATCTTGCCACACTGGATGACGGCCGTCTGGTCGCCCTGATTCCCGGCCGTCACGGATACAGTTTCATTGACAACGTCATGACCGAACCGGTCCGTGTCACTCCGGAAAATGCCTCCCGGATCAGCCGGAACGCCATCTGTTTCTGCCGTCCCTTCCCACAGCGGAAAATGGAGCTCAAAGATCTGACAACGTTTTTCTTCAGCAGTCTGAGCGGAAAAGACTGCGTCCGGATGGGAATCTTCACCCTGCTTGCCTCGCTTGTGACGCTCCTGGTTCCCATGATCAATTCCTATATTTTCAACGACTTTATCTCTGTCCGGGATCAGAAAGCAATCATCGCCGTATTTCTGACCCTGTTGTTCACCTATCTGATCATTTATGCGATTGGCCGGATCAAAACCATGTTTTACGGAAACATGAAGATCAAGGCGGATACGGCCATGAACAGCGCCGTCATGATGCGCCTGCTTTCCCTTCCCGCTTCGTTCTTCAAGGAGAATTCCTCGGGTGCCGTTTCCAAATGGATCTTCATCCTGAAGGACATGTCCTCCCGGTTCTTTGAATTTCTTTTTTCCACGCTGCTCGGTCTGGTTACCTGTCTGGTGCTCATCATCCAGATGTTCTCCGTTTCGAAGGGGATTGCTCTGGTCGTTCTCGGATTTTTTGTCCTGCAGTTGATTTTCTCTGCCTTCGCGATCCGTGACTTCGCCCGAAACAAGAAAAAGCAGTTCATAGCACAGACGGAGGAGGACGCGGATCTGCATTCTGCGATCGCCGGAATCCAGAAGATCCGGATTTCCGGATCGGAAAACCGGGTTTTCGCGAACTGGGCGGAAAAATACGGCAAGCTTGCGAAAACGCTCTACAAGCCGCCGTTGACTGTTGTTTTTTATCAGCCGATCAATCTGATTCTTTCCCTGAGCATGATGCTCACCGTCTATTACGCGGCCTATCGCGGCGGTGTATCCGGTACCGGCTATATGGTCTTCGCTTCCGCCTTTACCATGTTCAGTTCGGCTTCGGCGTCACTGATGACCGCGGCGCTGGAGTTTGCGGCGATTCCGTCCGCGCTGGATGTAGTCCGGCCGTTCTTTGAAGAATCTCCCGAAATCATCGGACAGAAAAAGAGCATCACAAAGCTTTCCGGCGATATTTCCCTCCGGCATATCAAATTCGGGTATTCTCCGGATATGCCCCCGGTGATTGACGATCTTTCACTGGAAATCGCAGCAGGATCCTATGTGGCAATCGTTGGGAAGAGCGGCTGCGGCAAGTCCACACTGATCCGGCTCATGCTCGGCATGGAAAAGCTGAAAAGCGGTCTGATCATGTATGGGAATCACAATCTTGAAAACGTGGATATCCGTTCCGTACGTCGTCGGATCGGAATCGTCATGCAGGATGCCCAGCTCTTCCCCGGCACGATCCGGTACAACATTTCCATCAGTGCTCCTCTGAGTTCGGAAGAGGACATTTGGAGAGCCGCCCGTCTGGCCGGCATTGAGGACATGATCCGGAATCTCCCGATGGGACTGGACACCGTGATCTCCGGAAATGACGGCGGCCTCTCCGGCGGCCAGAAGCAGCGGATCGCGATCGCACGTGCCATCATTTCAGATCCCGACATCATTATGTTTGACGAGGCGACAAGCGCGTTGGACAACGTATCCCAGAAGGCAGTCGTGGAAGCGTTGGATGAACTGAAATGTACCCGCGTTGTAGTCGCGCACCGGCTTTCGACCATCAAAACCTGTGACCGGATCATCATGCTGGAGAACGGCGGGATCGCTGAGGACGGAACCTACGAGGAACTGATCGCCCGGAACGGGAAATTCGCGGAGCTGGTACGACGTCAGCAACTGGGGAACAACGAATGAACGAACAATATTTCTGTCTCCGGGACAGGTTCGCACTGCGAAGCTGGGCTGATCTTCCACGCGGGTTGGCCGATCTGAAAACGGGAAATGTACTGGTCTATCCGGAAGAAACCTATGCGGTACTCCTGAAATGCACGGGAACCGCCTCCGCCGGAACAGAAGCATTCACGGAACAGGAGTTTCCGGTTCTGTTCCGTCTCCTTTCCGCCGGTATCGTCACCTCGGCAAAGAAACCCCTGCCCGCGCCGCCGGCATATACCGTCCCACGGAAATACCCTGTCCGGTATATCAACCGGGTTCACTGGTCTGTCACAGGAAAATGCAATTACAGATGCCGGCATTGCTATATGTCCGCCGCCGGATGTACGGATGAGGATATTTCTCTGGATAAAATCAAGGAAATCATTTGCCGGATGGAAGAAGCCGGGATTATGAATGTTTCCCTTTCCGGCGGAGAGGCGCTTGTCCGTCCGGATTTCCGGGAGATTGTTGATGAACTGACCTCCCGGGGAATCGCTCTCCGGGCCGTATATTCCAACGGATTTCTCGTGAATGGGGAACTGATGGATTTCCTCCGCAGTCGGCAACTCCGTCCCCGTTTCGTTCTCAGCTTTGATGGAACGGGCGGCGCACACGAATGGATGCGGGGCATTCCCGGCGCGGCAGAGCATTTCCGCCGGGCCGCACGGCTTCTCAAGGAAAACGGGTTCACCTTTGAGGCGGAATACTGCCTTCACCGCGGCAACGCCGACCGTCTTCGCGACAGTATCCGATATCTGGCGCAGGAAGGCTGTGAACAAGTGAAGGTCAATCTCCTGACGGACCTGGGTGAAGGTGAGCATATCGCGGAATATTGTTTCAGCCCGGCCGAAGCCTACGAATGCTTTCTGGATTACCTTCCGCATTATTATGAAGATGGAGCACCCCTGCCGGTCCTGCTCCGCGGGCTATTCCGTTCCGTCGGAAAAGACAGGTACCTCATCCCGGGCTGTCGGTTCACGGAAGAGATTAATCCGGTGGATGTCCGCGTATGCAGCCACGCAAGCCGGGTCATGGTCCTTTCAGCCGATGGCCGTGTCATGCCATGCGTGGCGCTGGAATGCGCCGGGGATTTCTCCCGGTCCTTCGAATCGGTTCTGGAAAAGCCGGTCGGGGAGATTCTGGAGGGATCTTTCTATACACGGGTGATGGACACACGTCTCAGCGAATACTTTGACGCTCATCCGGAATGCGCAGCCTGCCCGGACCGGTTCCGCTGCGCCGGCGGTTGCCGCGCGAGAGCCGCCATCGCAGCCCGTTCCGCCTGTTTCCTGGAAAAAGATGAAGAGAGTTGCGTTCTGTACCGTGGAGGCTATTACGGCCGGTTGAAAACACTGATGAAG
Source organism: uncultured Clostridia bacterium (assembly GCA_937906775.1). Classification (GTDB taxonomy): domain Bacteria; phylum Bacillota; class Clostridia; order Christensenellales; family Aristaeellaceae; genus Aristaeella. The sequence continues at coordinate 61,115 of CALCUD010000068.1, read as the reverse complement.
TCACTGGGAATAAAGGAGCTCGAAAATGTACCAGAAATATAAGGAATCCGATCCCCGGGATACGATCAGACGGATCCGGGACGCGTTAGCCTCGGTCGGCGTTCATATGGATCCGGCTTTCATGCGTCCCGTTGACGGCATCGTCAGCGTCCGCCTGACCGATCGGGAGCACGGCTTCGAAACCTACGGAAAGGGAACGGATGAGGACTGGGCGCTCGCCAGCGCCTACGGGGAAGCAGCGGAACGTTTTCAGAACCGCATGGCCTATGAAATCCCGGAGCCCGGACCGTGGGCTCCCTTTCGGGAATGGCCGGACGAGCAGCCAGTTCCCCTCGCGGAAGCGCTCCGGGCACCATATATCGCTGCTGATTTCGGGGAGCATTATTCCAACGGCGTTCTCGCGCCGGATGCTTTCCTCCGGGAACTTTTCGGAACGGACACGGTTTCTTTGGTACCGTTCTCCTCTGAAAAACAGGGCGGGTCCGTCCTGTTGCCCGACCGGATCATCGGTACGTTGTGCGGAAGTAACGGACTGGCCTCAGGCAATACATACGACGAAGCACTCTGTCAGGGCATGTGCGAAGCAGCGGAGCGGTACGCCAAATACCGGATGCTGCGGGACAGAGTCTCCCCCGTCACGGTACCGGAGGAATATATTGAAACCGAAGTACCGGAGCTGTTTTCCGTCATGAAAGCGATCGCGGAAGGCTCCGGGTGCCGGGTGATCATCCGGGATCTGAAGCCTGCTTCCGGTTTTCCTGTTCTGCAGGCACTGCTGGTAGACAGTGTTCACCAGCGTTATTGCACACGCTTCGGCTGCCACCCGGTCTTCGCTGTCGCACTCGAAAGAACGCTCACGGAACTGCTGCAGGGACAGGAAAGGCTGAACGCCCTTTCCAACTCGGTCCGCTGGCCGCAGGAACAGGATGTCTTCTCATTCCGCAATCTTTTGGATTCCGTGAAAACGGATATCGCCGACCTGTCGGATGAATTTCTCTCGGGTGTCACGGATCAGAACTTTACCCCATGGCCCCGAAAGCCGTTTACCAATCGCGACGGTGTCCGGGAACTGACAGCGCTTTTTCTCCGGATCGCGCCGGATGTTCTGATCCGGAAAACCGGATTTCTCGGAATTCCGTCGGTCCGGATCTATATTCCCGGTGTAACGCCGCTCCCGCTTCGTTTTTCGGACAGGATTCTAGAATACAACCGTGTCAGCAGGCTGCTTCACGATCCCCGATATATGACAGGCATATCGGATGAATCGGAGCTGCAGACCATATTCACAGCGCTTACGGCAGAGGATTCCTCCGTCGGTAACCGGATCGGGCAATGCGAGATCGGGATCGGATATGATGAAATGAAAGGCTTGTTGCTGTATATGCTTGGGCAGGACGAGAATGCGGAGGCGGCATTTGAAAAATCTGTCTCCCCGCAGGGAAAATGCATGTATCACGCCTTACGGATGAAATTGGCGGGAAAGGACGACCGGATAAGAAAAGCGGTTCTGCAGCTTTTCTTCGGCGAACGGACCGCGGCCTTCACGGAAAAGGTCCTTTCAGACCGGAAAAACGCACTGGCAGTCTGGACGGATCCGACCGGTCTGTACCGACGTTTCCTGGAGATGATCCCTGACAGGGATAGCAGGACCCGTTTGGCCGTTCTCGAAAAAAATGTCAGGGAAAGGATGATGGCGGATCATGTCAGACGTACTTCTCGTTAACGGGATGGATTTTCTGTATTCGAAAACCCCATCCCCCTATGTCGGTCATTATATTCTTGAAAAAGTCCTGCGGGAAAACGGAATCAGCGTCTCCCAGCTGAACGTTGACGCTGAAAGGACCTCCGGACGGCTCCGGCTGCCGGAGGATCCGGATTCTGTCTTCAATATGCTGGCGGACCGGATTCTGTCCGTATCACCGCGAATTGTCGGTTTCTACACAATCTGCAGCTCATTCATCACAACCGTACAGGTCGCCATGAAGCTTCACGTGAAAGCACCGGAGGTAATGATTATTTTCGGCGGACCGCACGCGACGATTACCGCAGAAGCCTGCCTGCGGGATCTGGATTTTCTGACGGCCGTCTGCCTCGGTGAATCGGAATACAGCATCCTGCCGCTGGTCCGAGCCCTGCTGGACGGAATCCCTCTCAACGGGCTGGCCGGAATTGCCTGGCGGAAGGATGGACAGATCATGAAATCCCCGTGCTGTGACCTGGTCCCCGCGGAACGACTTACGGACTACAGCATTTCAGACTATGGCCCGGATTATCACGGAATTGATTTCTCATACACGATCGAAGGCGGTCGGGGCTGCCCGTTCCATTGTACCTTCTGTTCCACCAGCACTTTCTGGCAGCGCACCTTCCGGATCAAACCGGTGGATATTCTGATCGGGGAAATGGATCGGTGTCACCGGGAACAAGGCACATCCGTTTTCGCGATCGAACACGATATGTTCACCGTGAACCGGCAGTATATCACCGACTTCTGTAACCGGCTGATTGAAAAAGGTACCCCGTACCGCTGGAGATGCTCCTCCCGGGTCGATGTGCTGGATGAGGAACTGGCCTCGCTGATGATAAAAGCCGGATGCATCCATATTTTCCTCGGAATCGAAACCGGTTCCCCGAGAATGCAGAAACTCATCCACAAGAATCTGGATCTGGAGAATGCAGCCCGGATCACGAAATACCTGAAAAAATGCGGACTGTCAGTTTCGGCGTCCTTCATTCAGGGCTTCCCGGAGGAAACGGAAGAGGACTTCCTGCAAACCGTCAGCCTGATGGAGGATCTGATGATCGCCGGGATCGACAACCTGCAGCTTCATCCATTCATGCTGCTTCCCGGAACGGAGGAAACGACCAAAGTATACGGACGGGCTGTTTTCAACGAGCGGGATATCGATATGAGCATCTACAACCGCAGCATGATCAATGAAGAAAGTCGGGAACTGATCCGGAAGCATCGGGAAATTTTCATCCAGTATTACTCGTTTGAATCCGAAGTGCGGTCAAAGTACCCCTGGTTTTCAACAGTATTTGCTCTCGCAAGCCTCCGGTGGAATGCTCACAGGAATACATTTATCACGCTGGCCCGAAAGCCCGGGCTGCGTGAAATCTATCTGAAATATGCGGATCTTTTCCGCGATTTCTACTTCCGGTTTGATGAACATCTTTATTCAGAACGTGCCATGCCGATTGTCCGGAGTATTCTGGAACAGATCGTCACGGGAGAAAATGACAAGGCGCTCACCGAGATCTTCCGTTATGAATGCGATCTTCTGGAATACGGATATTCAGACAGTCAGGACAGCATCATCCGTTCCTACCGTCTCAATGTGGACAAAGTGACACAGCTGTGTGAATATACTCCGGAAGAAAAAAAGTACCTTTTCCGGAAAGGTGAAAACAACCGTGTCAAAGCCGCCCGCATTCCGGACTGGATCACGGTAAAATAAAAAAATCCCCGCGCCGGATCATGCCGTTCAGAGAACGGCAGCGTCCGATGCGGGATTGTTTTGTGCGTTATCAGGTGCCGATACCGATGCAGAATGTCGCTTTTACGGCAAGGAAGCATATACCGCCTGCCGTCTGTTCGACGGTGTCCAGATCCAGCTCCTGCTCCGAAACCTGGGACAGGAACTTTTCAGCATCCTCGGGAGTGATGTCAATGTTCTGTTCCTTGCAGAATTCCATCAGCTCCCCGGCGCTTTTACATTCCAGCGCGCGTTGAAAAATCTCTTTGGTTACTTTGACATCCACGGATTGTTCCCCCTCTCACGGAATATGAACAAGCATCCCCGTCAGCAGTTGGAACCGCAGCCATGAGCCATGCAAAAGCCACCGGCAATTTCCTTGACATCGTCCAGACCGATTTCCGGATTCTGCAGTCCTTCAAACAGCTTTTCAGCCTCATCCTTCGCGAGTTCGATTCCTTCAGCCTTAGCCAGCTCAATCAGTTCTTCCACGCTCTTGCATCCGGCAGCCTTCTGGATCTGTTCCTGTGTAAATTTCATGATATTCTCCCCCTTTGTTCCTTTTTAATAAATATTTCAATACCCGCCGACAGCGGATATGAATACCCGGATCAGCAGTCAGCGCCGCAGACAGCACAGAAGCAACCTCCGCCCGCGATGCTGCCGGTATGGTCGAGATCAATTTCGCTGCCCTGAAGTTCGGTCAGAAACTTTTCAGCCTCTTCTTCTGCCAGTTCGATTCCCTCCGTCCTGGCCAGTGTGATCAGCTCCTCCTTGCTTTTGCACGCAGCCGCCTTTTTGATCTGCTCTTCGGTAAACTTCATAAACGCACTCTCCTTCCTCGTGTCTGGAAAAAACATATCCTGCTCCGTTATCGTTTCCGGATACGGTTTGTCGCAAATGTAGCATTAATCTTTGGTAATTGTATCATATCAGGCCATTACACGTCAATCATCATCGGGGAAAAGATCCAACATGGCAATATTTTCCACACTGAGAATCCGACCCGGACGCACCTTCAGAGGCTTTCGGAAGATCGGTCCGTCCAGCGCGACAGTATGGTATTCGCCGTCCTCGCCGCAAAGGTCAGCCTTCCCACGGATGGACGCCAGCACATCCCGGTCCAGAATTTTCCCCAACAGGCTTTCCGGAAGCCGGTCTGTCCGGACCACCTTGATCATACATCTGTATCCGTTATCAATCAGCTCATCCACAACCTTTTCCGGCGTCTCACCCCAAAGCGGCGTTTCCAGTCCGATTCCCAGCCGCTCCGTCATATGCCGGTTCCATTCATACACATCGCTGCGGTAAATATCTCCCGTGCAGAGGGCTTCGGCGCCGGTTTCTTCAATCACTTTTGGCAACGCGGCATAAATCGTTTCCTCATCGTGTACCATCGTGTTGACACAGGTAACCACGGGAATTCCGAGACATTGCTCGTACCGGGCGAACAACTCCCGACGGATTCCATGCTTGAAACTGAATTCCTTTTGCGTTACGGTTGTGAACAGACAGACCGGTTCATGCCCCCGCGCAATCATCCGGTCAAGCGCCAGCGTGCAATCCTTCCCCCCGCTGTAGGCCATAATGAATTTCATAAAACACCTCGTTTGACAGGCCCTTCTCCGGTCCTGTGATCAGGTTTCCTCCAGCAGCTTCAGCAGCCTGCTGTAATATCCGCCCCGATAAAACCGGCAGGTCATCAGGCCCTTCCGGGTAACGTTCATCGTAACACCGTCAAAGGTATCTCCGTGCTCCGCGGCATAGAACATATTCCCGCTCGCGCGGCAGTGGCTCCCGTGGCAGAGCGCCGAATATTCGCAGGTCCGGCATTCCGGATTGTGATCCAGCACCTCGTCCGTGGTCAGTTTCATGACTTCCGCGTAATCCGAATCGTTCAGGATTTCCTGCAGCGGCCGTTCCAGAACGTTGCATCCGTTCGCGAGAAAGCCGGTCTGAAGAGCGGCGCCCTCAAAAGCATCGCAGGGAAGCACCCGCCCCGTGGAAGAGATAAACGGTGTGTACAGACATTTATGGCACCAGGCGGAATGATGGATCTGTTTCGATTCATACTGATAAGGCGAGCTTCTCCGGAAGGATTCCGCCGTTTCCTCCGGACGCAGCGTCGGCCCGTTGAACAGAGTCACCGTCAGATCCTTCCGGTTCAGATCCCGCAGTTCCGCGATGGTGTTCAGGCAAGCCTCCCAGTATTCATCGAAAGACAGACAGTGATTGTCTCCGGAAAGCCACCGGGGGCTTTCACTTGTCCGGATGAAAAACAGGTTCCGGGCACCCAGGCTATAGACATACCGGCACGTCTCAGTCAGACGCGGCAGCGTAACATGATTCAGGTTAATGGCTGTCTTGACAGCAAACCCGCATTCCCGGGCCAGCGATATCGCACGGATCGCCGCTTCTTCGGCGCCGGTACACTGGCGCAGCCAGTCATGCGTTCCAAGTCCGTCAAAGCTGACCACGATTTCAGGATTCATCCCGTTTTCCCGCAGAATCCGGACCGTATCTCCGGCAAAGCGGATCCCGTTGGTAAACAGACGGAACATTTTCATGTCACGCTCCTTCATGGCGCGGACAAATCCTTCAAAATCCGGATGGATCAGCGGCTCTCCGCCGGAAACCGTAAGGTTGACAATCCCGCATTCCTGAAGCTGATCCAGCAGAGACACCAGCTGTTGCAGAGAGAATTCCGACGGTTTCCGGCTGTGTTCCTGTGCCATGAAGCAATGCCGGCAGTTCAGGTTGCAGCGGCCGGTAATGCCCAGAAACGCGTGGGGAATCCGGCGGTTCTGGATATGCCTGTACTTCTGCCACGGTTTCAGCTGCTCTGCCGATTCCACCGGGCGGACAATGTTCCGGTCGATATAGTAATCCAGCACCTCGCGTTCCTTCCCGCTGAGACCGTCCAGCGGAGTCTGTCCGTCACATCGGGTCAGAAGGCTGAACAGCGGATAGGTCAGCCGGAAAGGAAAATCCGTCGATCCGTACCGTTCCAGCTGCATCAGGCTGTCCTCATATCCGCGCAGGCACCACGGTTCATTCAGAATATAAAACATCGTTTACTCCGTTCACGGAAAAATTCGGTCGGATTTTGTCATGTATTTCCGGACCATCTGCCATGCCTCCGAGGAGTCAACAGTCGTCCGAAGCAAGTTCCGTTCCTTCTCCGTCAGCCTGCCGAACAGATCAAACCAGGACAGACCCAGCGAAAGATTTTCGTTCTTTTCGAAAGCCTTCAGGGTGATCTCGGGAAGGATCTCCCGGTAGATAGCTTCCGTATCCCCGCATGCCGGAGAAAGAATCGTTCCGTTCATGTGTTCTGCCTCCACGGCACAGCCACCGCCACAGAGCATGATATACGGACATGTACGGCACTTCCCGATCTTATCGGAGGTCCGGTTGCGCCACTTCGGGAAACTGAAGTTATAAAGGAACCGCTGCCGTTCTGTATCCAGATAACCGACCGCGTATTCCTCCAGGGAGACCGTATCCCAGCAGGCATACAGTACCCCGTCCGGGTCCACGGTAATCATGTCCGCGTTGGCTCCGCAATAGGCAGGCCGAAGTACAGGATACATCTCCCCGCCGACAGTCTGCGTCAGCGAAGCGGCCACAGCTTCATAAAACCTGTTATGCCTGACGGCATCAGCCCGGGTAAATCCGGCACGCTGCATCTCCCGGAAGAGTTCCTCATCTGTAATCGCGTTTTTCGGGTCATCCTCAAAGCAGGCGGTCGTACATTTGAAATACCAGCTGAAGCAGGAACTGTCGGTAAAGCCCCGGCGGCGAAATTCCGCGGGAAGGGTCATGCAGCTCTGCAGGTTGGAGCGGTTGACGTTGGTCCGGACATTGATTGCAATCCCGAGAGCAAGCGCCTTCCCGATGTTATCCATAATCCTGGAAAAGCTGCCCTTTCCTCCGGCCAGAAATCGCCGCTGGTCGTGTACCTCCGCCGGCCCGTCCACCGTAATCTGAATCTGCTTCGGCGGATACTCCCGCATCATATCCAGGAAGAAATCCAGCTCATATCCGTTCGAAACAGCCAGGTACGGCGTATCGGTCCGGGCGCAGTAATCAATCCATTTTTTCACCGCGTCCGCGTTGGACGGCAGCAGCGGTTCTCCTCCGAAAAGGGTCAGCGACCGGATGGAAACACCGCGCTTCCGCAGTGTCTCCAGCTGGGCAATTACAGCATCTGCCGTTTCTTCAGACATTTTGTGGGCCAGCCACTCCTGTCCGTTTTCCAGGCGGCAACGCTCAAAGCAGTAACTACACCGGAAATTGCAGTTATATGTCGGCAAAACAACAATATCCAGGAACCGCCGGTACGGTACAAGCCAGAAAATCCGGGAAAGCAATCCGGCGTTTTCTGTCTCATCCATGCCTTCGGGAATCAGATGACCCCGCTCTCTCAGCCGTACAGCTGTTTCTGCACAAAGCTCCTCCGTCCGTCCGTCCGCTATCAGGGCAGCCTCCTCTGCGGTCACGACATCCATCGCGCCGTAAAGTCCGTTCAGGAGAACAGAATGTCCTTCCGCGTCGTTCAACGGATACAACGTATCATAAATACTCAGGGAATACTGTGTCATCAGAAAACCTCCGTCCTTCCGGGATTTCTTTCCGCCCGCACGGAGCGGTTATTTCTTCAGCCCGTCATAAGTCAGGGTTTGCAGTGCCGGATGGATGATATCGTAGCAGTATCCGAAATTCAGCACCTGCATGGTAAAGATATGCTCATTCAGATATTCTGAGAAGCGCTGACCCGATACAACCTCGACGACCGCAGCCAGTATATCGTGACACAGGGAATACATAAAATCCGACATCGGCTCAAAATGCAGCAGTTTCTCCGTCATCGTGTCCACAAGCTGGCGCGTTGTAGCGGTCATGCCGTATCTCTCCGGCGCTGCATTCTCCGGTGTCCCGTCCCCCGGCATCCGATCGCCCGGATAAACGACACCGTCCCGCAGCGAAAACATTTCTCCGTCTGTTATGGACAGATCATCCATCAGACAGACGAGATCCGCCTTCAGGCGGCTGTCCATGACATTTCGCTCCACCTCGGAAAGGGACCCGTGAATCAGCAGGGCGAACAGCAGCGTGATAATCAGTCCGATTTTTCCATCCGGCATTTCTCCCGCGATCTGCTTCCGTACAGCCCGCATTCCGGGGTGGAATATCGGGAAGCCCTTTTTCGGATGTTTTATATATTATACCGCGTTCACCGAGTTCCTTCAAGCGGATGTCCGTGTATGGACCGCTCCTGGCATTCCTTCCGGAATCACGCATCCGGAACACGGTTACTCATGTGTCCGGAGATCCGTTCGTATTTCTCCTGTTTTCCGTTTGACAGATCAGGAAGAGTCTTCTATAGTATATGGGAATTGGATACGTGTCGGAAGATGCACGCGGGAAAAGGCCTCCGGGCCGCCGAAGGAGTAACACTCTCAGGTTCAGAAGACCGCGCGCGGACGGCATTCCGGAGAATCCGCGGTTCCTGCCGCGGTGCCGAAGGTGAAAGGCTTCCCAGCCGAATCTCTCAGGCCAAAGGACGGAATACGTTTCCCCGTGATGAGTCGCGGAGTTTACGTTGCCTGATTTTGCGGAGAGGATTCCTCTCCGCTTTTATAGTTCAGACCGTATCCAACCATCATAATACAGGAAAGAGGTTTTCCCCGAATGAACACCATCCTCGATACCGTCACCCGGATCAACTCCTCGGTCAATGACGTGGTCTGGGGCGCTCCCGCCCTGACGCTGCTCATCGGTACCGGCATACTGATGACGGTTCTCACCTGTTTCTTCCAGTTCACGCATTTCGGTCACACCATGAAGGAGACGATCGGAAAGCTGTTCCGGAAGTCCACGACCCGCTCCAGCGACAAGCATTCCATCAGCCAGTTCCAGGCTCTCTGTACCGCCCTGTCGGCCACCATCGGTACCGGCAACATCACCGGCGTCGCCGTCGCAATCACGACCGGCGGCCCCGGCGCGATCTTCTGGATGTGGATTGCCGCGATTGTCGGTATGATGACAAACTATTCCGAAAACGTGCTGGGCATCTATTACCGTCGCCGCAACAAGGACAAGGAATGGTCCGGCGGTGCCATGTACTACCTGCAGGACGGCCTTGGCAGCAAAAAGCACTGCAAAACCATCGGCAAGGTGCTGGCGATCCTGTTCAGCGTCTTCGCCGTGATCGCCTCCTTCGGTATCGGCAATATGGGACAGATCTCCTCCATCCGCGAAAGCATACTGACCGTAGCGGGAAACATCAGTGCGAATCCGCTGACCGAAGCGCAGACGCGGGCAGGCAGCCTGATCATCGGCGGGATCCTGCTGATCATCGCCTTCCTGGTCATCGTCGGCGGGCTCAAGCGCATCGCCGAAACCAACGAGCGCATCGTTCCGTTCATGGCAATCTTCTATATTCTGGGCGCGCTGATCATTGTGATCATGAACGCCGGACAGATTCTGCCCGCCCTCAGCGCGATCTTCTCTCAGGCTTTCAACTTTAAAGCGGCGGCCGGCGGTGTCGGCGGTGCCGTGATCGCCAAGGCCATCACCTGGGGCTTCAAGCGCGGCGTTTTCTCCAATGAAGCCGGCCTCGGCTCCTCCGTCATGGTTCACTCCACCTCCGATGTCAAGGAACCGGTCACTCAGGGACTGTGGGGCATCTTCGAAGTGTTTGTTGATACGATCATCGTCTGCACGCTGACCGCGCTCGTCATTCTGACCAGCGGCGTTGTCGATCTGCAGACCGGCGCTTCCCTTTCCGGCGCCGCCAGCCTCGGCCTTGCCACTGAAGCCTTCACAAAGAACTTCGGTGCCTTCGGCGGCATCTTCATCGCCATCGCCGTGACGCTGTTCGCCTTCTCGACCTGCCTCGGCTGGAGCTTCTACGGCAAGAAGACCTGGGAATTCCTTTTCGGCACGAAGAGCACGATCATCTACAAGATCGTATTCCTGGGTGCGATCATGCTCAGTTCCGTGATCGACGCCTCGCTGGCGATCGACCTGAGCGACACCTTCAACGGCCTCATGGCTATCCCGAACCTGATCGGCGTGATCTCGCTGTGCGGCCTCGTCCGGAGCATCACAAAGAACTATGTTGACCGCAAGATCAAGGGCAAAACCGATGTCAAGCCCATGCTTTCCGCCTTCCCGGAGATTCAGGCGGAAAATGAGCAGGCCCTCGCAAATGAAAAATAATCTCCTTCAGATATCAAAAAAAGCACCGCCGGCGATCCGCCGGCGGATTTTTTTCGTTCCCTGCCATTTTTGACTGCCCGGAACAGCCAAATTCATTTCTTTTCCAGGAAAGCAATCTTCACATACCCTTCGATCGAATCCGTCCTCACCCGGACCCATTCCGGATCCTCGCAGGTTTCCAGAACGATCAGTTCCTGATGCCTGTACAGCCGCATGAGAATCTCACCCACAGGAGAGGGATCCTTCCGCAGATTCAGGCTGCTGTCTTCCGCGATGTTTTCCACGGTGGCCAGATAGGCTCCTTCGGGCAGGTCATCCGCTGTGACCGGCATCAGGGTCGGGCGGGGCGTCGGCGTCGCCGCGGGACCGGGGGTTACCGCAAGAACCGGATCCGGCGTGGCCGGCGGGATTTCTCCCGTGCCAGTCTGCGCGAGTTCGGCGCCGGGGTAATAGAAGGAAAGGATTTCCTCCATGGATTTCCCGTATTTTTTGGCCATCCATTCGGCGCCGCGCTGGCTCATTCCGACGCCGTGCCCGTAACGGCCGGAGGTCAAAGTCCATCCGTTCCGTTCCTCTGTCAGCGTGAGAATCTCGTTATCCCCGCCGATGCTGAGCTTCAATTCCCGGATCAGTTCCGGAAAAAGCGGCAGCTCAACCGTATATTCGGGAACCGTTTCCATACCGGCAAAGAGGGCGATGTCTTCCTCCTCCAGCGCGTCCTTTCCGGGCGCGGGCGTCGGCTCCGGCGTCGGCGTCTCTTTCCCTTCCGCCACGGTCACCGTCAGCGTCAGGCCTGTCATCTGACGGCAGGGTTCTTCAAACCGGGGGGATGTCAGTTCCGCATGGGTGATGCCGGTCAGACTGATTTCCTCCGCGGTGCCGGTATATCCGTCTTTTTGCAGCTGCGGGAGCAGTTCCTCCCGCAAAGCGGACAGCAGCGCGCCCTCCGGCAGGCTTCCGTCCCCGGGAATGAATGTTTTCAGGACGATACTCTCCGGATTCTCAATATCATAAGGATCATCCGTAATCCCGTATCCTTCATCCGACATTCCGGGCCAGACGTGGGAAGGCAGATCCGTCTGGCCGCCGTTGGACGCGGCATAATAGCAGGTCGCAGGCCGGCCGCCGATCAGAACAATGACCCCGGCGGTCTCCTCTATGGCGCGGGCCGCGTTCCGGTCTGCCGGATTGATACCCTTGAACACCTGATCGTTCGTGGTGTCCACCAGATCCCAGTCCTTCTCCGGATTCAGATGGCTGATTGCGTAGGTTCGGGCGCAGACGGCCTGAACCTTCAGCGCCTCCAGCGGAAAATCATCGCTCATCTCATAGGGGACGACGCCCTTCAGATATTCCTCCACGCTCAGGGTCAGGACCGGCATCAGCTGCCCGCCCGCGGCTTTCAGCTGCAGCTCCCCGGGATAATACAGATCGCCCTTCGCAAGCTTCAGATGCCCGGAGCGGCCGGAATCAGACACGTTCGGAAGAAAGCAGACGCTTTGACCGGCAGTCACGCTCATTCCCCCGATAAAAAGCACGATCTCCTCCCCGCGGCAGACCGCGGTCACTTCCGCGTTCCCCGGCAGGAGCAGCTCGGAACCCGTCGCCAGCTCCAGCGTAAAGGCGCCTTCGGTAAAGAGATCCATCCGGTCGGTAATATTCAACCGCTTCAGCTGTACCCGAACCTGCGGCGCGGCATCCTCCGCCCCGGCGGCAAAAACCGGCAGCATGCACATGCATAAAAGCAGACATACTGCACGCGTAAAGATCCTCATTTCTTTTTCCCCCGATGTTCTTCCTTCCATGCCTCGATCTGCTCCAGGCGTTCTTTGTAACGGGCCTCCTGGCCCTGCTCCGTCGGATGATAGAAATGGCGGCCCTGCAGGCTTTCCGGCAGGCACTGCATAGGCGTCAGCTTCTCGGCATAATCGTGAGCGTACTGATATCCCTTTCCATAGTCCAGCGATTTCATCAACTTTGTCGGCGCGTTCCGGATTATCAGCGGGACCGGCGCGTCAGGCTCCTTCCGGATCGCCTCCGCCGCCTCCATCGTCGCCATCTCCATCGCGTTGCTCTTGGAAGCGAGCGACATATAGACCACGGCCTCCGCCAGATGCACATTACACTCCGGCACGCCAATGAAATGGCAGGCCTGATAGGCCGCCACCGCCACCTCCATCGCCCGCGGATCGGCAAGGCCGACGTCCTCCGCAGCAAAGCGCAGTACCCTCCGGGCAATATACAGCGGATCCTCCCCGCCTTCCAGCATCCGCATCATCCAGTAGACCGCGGCGTCCGGATCGGAATTCCGCATGGATTTATGCAGGGCGGAAATAATATTGTAATGCTCCTCCCCGTCCTTGTCGTACATCAGGCTCTTCCGGCTCAGGCACTGGGCTACCGTTTCCTCCGTGACCGTGATGCCGGTTTCCGTTACATCGCCGTTAAGGACGACCATCTCCAGAGAGCTCAGCGCACCGCGGGCGTCACCGTTGGAAAAATCGGCAATCGCGCCGAGCGCCTTTTCGGAGATCGATACATGTTCGTTTCCAAAGCCGCGTTCATCCGTCAGTGCGCGGCGCAGCAGTTCCAGAATGTCTTCCCGCGTCAGCGCCTGCAGTACAAACACCTTGCAGCGGCTCAGAAGCGCGCTGTTGATCTCGAAAGACGGGTTCTCTGTCGTCGCGCCGATGAGAACGATGCTCCCCTTTTCCACAAAAGGCAGAAACGCGTCCTGCTGCGCCTTGTTGAACCGGTGGATCTCATCCACAAACAGGATCGTCCGCATCCCGTAGACACGGTTCTCATCCGCCTTCAGCATGACCTGACGGATCTCCTTGACGCCGCTGGTGACCGCCGAAAAATCGATGAACGCCGCTTTCGTCCGGTTCGCGATGATCCGCGCCAGCGTCGTTTTTCCGACACCGGGAGGACCCCAGAAAATCATGGAAGACACACAGTCAGACTCGATCAGCCGGCGAAGGATCTTTCCCTCTCCCAGCAGATGCTTCTGTCCGGCGTACTCCTCCAAAGACGCGGGCCGCATCCGGGCCGCCAGCGGCTGGCCGCGGAAGTCCCGCTCCTCCTCTCCGAGAAGACCGTTCATTCCGGTTTCCATCGTGTCCCTCCTGTCCTGTTCCTGTCATTCTATCTTATCACAGAACGGCGGTCTGTGAAAACCGTCCGCGACATCCGGTTCATTCAACCGTTCCGATCCCGATCAGCGATGTCACGGTACGGACAAACTTTTTCTTTTTGTAGGTTGCCAGCTTATTCAGCATTCTTCCCCGGAAGACGAGCGCCATCGTATTCCCGCCGTCCAGATTCAGCGCTTCGGCCACGCCTTTTTCCCGCATCATCTCCGCGACCCGCCGCAGCGTGGTTCCCTTGCTCGTATTCATCCTGCCCTGCACGGAGAGCAGCAGATACCGGTTCGGCGAAATCATTCCCAACGCGTGACGGGGTTCGATATTCTGATAGTAATCATAAACCAGGGGATTGATCTCCCCGTTCCGGAGCAACCAGGGCCCGAAGGAGAAAACGTTCACAGCGCCTTCTGCCAGGAACTCCTCTGCTGTTTTTTCATTGCAGCCGAAAACTTTCAGCGATCCGTCCGGGTACTGCGCCATCATATCCAGATTCGGCAGATAATGCCCGGCTTTGCTGTTCGTTTTCCTGCTCAGGATCTCTCCTTCCCGGATGATGATTCCGACCGTCTGTTTTTTATTCATCCTCTCCGCATAGAAATCGTCCGAAAAGCCGAGCACAAAGCCCGCGTCCTCCGCGATGTCGTAAGGGTAACGATACTTTTTCCCGGGACGCTCCGGATCCGTGGCCACGGTTCGGAAGCGCTCACTGTTCCGGGTAACGATCTCCGTTTCAAACCACTCGAGCGGAACGGACGGATCCCGCCGGAAAGTGACTGTCACCTGCAGGGAGGAATTGAGGTAGATCCAGAGGCCTTCCTCATCGTTTTCGTATACGAATTCCCCGTCCCCCTCAAGGAATCCCTCCGCGTCCCGCGCCGGCCAGCCCGGATCCGGAGTCGGCGCCGGTGACGCGAGCGGGACAAGGGTGGGTCTGGGGCGTTTCACCGCGTCATCGGAAAAAAGAAGCTCCCAGGTCTCCTCCGATACCTCGCCCGTTTCCTCCAGCCCGTTCAGCCGCTGGAACTCCCTGACCGTATCGGCGGTATCCTCATTGAATACCTTTGTGAAGTTTTTCTTTTCGTAATATCCCAGATCGTAGAGCCGCTCCTTCAGCGTGAGAACGCTTTTCCCCCTGTCGCCGGCGGAAAGCGTATCCGCCATCGCCGCAACAGGCAAAAGGAACGCCAGCAGAAGCGCAGCGATTCGTCTGAACATCTGTATCATCTCCGTAAAGGGCGTCGTTTCAGCACGTCCTGTCGTCCTGTGTTTATCTTTCTCCCTGTTCCGGGAAAAGGAAAACCTCCGGGATGATTGTACCCCCGGAGGCGGTAAATGTTCAACGGTGCGTTGTCTGTTTCGGAAAATCTATTCTTTTCCGAAACCCATGGTTTTCTTCTTGGTTTTCGCGCGCTGCGCGAGAATCACGCTTTGCAGGATGATGAAAATGCCCAGCAGAACACCGGAAGCCAGATCCTGCCAATAGGACTCGCTCAGCGGGCTGAGAGCCACGATTTTCTGAATCGTCGCCAGAACGAGAACACCGAACAGAGAACCGAAAATATTACCGACGCCGCCGGTCAGCAGTGTTCCGCCGATGATGGAAGCCGCGATGGCGTCCATCTCTCCCCGGGCTGCAACGCTGGCGTTTCCGGCCGGCTTATGCATCAGGAACACGAAGCCCGCGAGACCGCTGAGCAATCCGCTGATCACGTAAGTATAGAAGCAGGTCCGCTTCACATTGACGCCGAGCATCCTGGCGCTTGTCCGGTTGCCGCCCAGCGCATAGATATTCCGGCCAAGGCGGGCATAGCGAAGGAACAGATATGCGATCACCACGATTGCCAGCGCGATGACCGCGCCAATCTCCAGCTTCGCGGGAATCCAGTTTCCGTTGACCGCACGGTTTCCCAGTGCTGAAATCTGAAGCTTGGTCTTTGCCAGCGCCATAAATCCGGGCGCGATCTTGTCTGTCACCTTGACAGGTTCCACAGACAGGATGGTCGTCAGGCCGCGGGCCAGGAACATGCCGGACAGAGTGACAATAAACGGCTGGATCTCCAGATAGCTGACCAGCGCACCCATTCCGGCGCCGAAGACCAGCCCGATCCCCAGGGAGAGGAGCAGCACCAGCGGAATGCTGTCGATGCGGTTCAGCAGCAATGCGCCGGACATGACCGTAAGGCTGATGACGCCGCCGACGCTGATGTTGATTCCGCCGCCGATCATGACGATGGAAAGGGATACGGCAATGATGATCAGCGCCGCGTTATCGTTCAGGATATCAAACAGCTGCTGCGGCTTCAGGAAGCCCTTGTCCCCCATGAAGATCATCGCCAGCAGGTACATCGCCAGGAAGATACCGATCGCCACGAACATCAGCAGCTGTGCGTCAGAGAGAGATTCACGGCGGTATTTCCGGACCGAAGGAGCTTTGACCGTCATCTTACGCCGCCTCCTTTCCGACAGCCGGAACATTCCTGGCTGTGATCTTCTTCACCAGGGCGGTTACACCGCGTTTGACCACGGGAGAACCGGCCACAACGATCAGGATGATGACGATCGCCTTATATGCTTTGATATTCACAGGCGCGACGTTCATAGCATACAGCGTGGTGGTCAGCATCTGGATGATGTAGGCGCCCAGAACGCTTCCGACCACACGGAATTTGCCGCCGCCGAGATTGTTGCCGCTGATAGCCACAGCCAGGATGGCGTCCATCTCGATATCGATCAGCAGGGTTTTATGGTTCACCAGTCCCATCCGGGCCACACCGATGATGCCGGCCACCGCGACGCAGGCGCCCAGAATGATGAAGCTCAGCATCTTCATAAAGGTGGGATTGATCCCGTTCAGCCGGGCCGCTCCCTGATTGATACCGACGGACTGGGTATACAGGCCGAGATTGGTGAACTTGAAGATCAGCGCCAGAATCAGGCCAACCGCGGCCACCGCGAAAATCGGGGTCGGAATCGGAATGCCCGGGATCGTCATACCCATGGCGCTGATAATGTCGCTGAAAACCTGCGGTGTGGACTGGCCGCCGTTGAACATATAGGCAACGGATCTGCCGCAGGAGAACAGGATCAGGGTCGCGATCATGGGCTGAATCCGGAAGACGGACACCAGCATTCCGTTGAAGGAGGTGAACAGCATGGTCACCAGAATGGATGCCAGAATACCCAGAGCAACCGTGCCGATCGTGATTTCGGGGAACAGCTTGAGGATCAGTACGAAAACCGCGCCGGAAATGGCGCCCACGGAACCGACGCTGATATCCTGTCCGCCGCAGGCGGAGGTGACTAGCGTCATGCCCATCGCGATGATCGCCAGCTCGCTCGCGCTGTCGATGATGGAGATCAGGTTTCCGGAAAGTACCGGATTCCCGCTGTTATTGATCTTGATCCCGATCGAAAAGAATGAGGGATCCCGGAACAGATTGAACAGTACCAGAATGCCGAGAGCCACCAGCGGGATCAGCAGCTGAACGATCCCGCTGTTTCCTTTTTTCTTCGCCGCGTTCGCGCTCATATTACTGTTCACCTCCCGCAATGGTTTTCATGACATTGGCCTGAGTCAGCCCGTCTCCGGTCAGTTCGCCGACGATGTTTCGGTCGCGCATGACGATCAGGCGGCTGCAGGTACGGAGCATCTCCTCAATTTCCGAAGAAATGAAAGTAATGCTCATATCCTCCTCCGCCAGCTTCAGGACAAGTTTCTGGATCTCCAGCTTGGTTCCGACATCGATCCCGCGGGTCGGTTCATCCAGGATCAGATAATCCGGATGCGTCAGCAGCCAGCGGGCCAGGATCACTTTCTGCTGGTTGCCGCCGGAGAGGCTGCCCACCGGTGTATCCTTGGAGGCCGTTTTGATCTGCAGCGCGGCAATATACTCGTCCACAAACTTGTCCGCCTCTGCCCGGCTGATCGGTTTGAAGAATCCCCGCATGACCTGTTCCGCCAGAATGATATTTTCTCTCACGGAAAGATCCGCGATGATTCCGTCGCGTTTCCGGTCCTCGGGAAGATAGCCGATACCGGCTTTCATGGCACTGTAGGGCTTCGTGATCTTTACCTGTTTGCCTTTTACCGTCACCTTTCCGCCGGTCACACGATCCGCGCCGAAGATCGCGCGGACGCTTTCGGAGCGTCCGGAACCAAGCAGGCCCGTAAATCCGTTGACTTCGCCCTTGCGGATTTCGAAATCAAAGGGTTTGCTTTCGGAGGAAGACAGGTTTTCTGCCGCATATACAACCTCCGCCGCGGAAGTATCCTTCCGCGCGATCGCGTCAAAATCGGAGAGTTCGTTCAGATCCTTGCCCATCATCCGGGCCACCAGTTCCTCCTTCGGCAGATCCTCCACCCGGTACTCTCCGACAAGCTCGCCGTTGCGGAGCACGGTGATCCGGTCGCTGACCTCGTAGACCTGATCCAGGAAGTGCGTCACGAAAATGATCCCGACGCCCTTGCTTTTCAGATCCCGCATCAGCGAAAACAGCATCCGGACTTCGTTGTCGTCCAGAGAACTGGTCGGTTCGTCAAGGATCAGAACCTTGCAATCCATATCGATCGCACGGGCGATCGCGACCATCTGCTGTACTGCCAGGGAGCAGCTTCCCAGCTGTTGGGCCGGACGTGCCGGAATATTCAGGCTCTCCAGCAGTTCTCCGGCCTTGCGTTCGTCGGTCCGGCGATCCGTAAACGCGCCCTTTCCGCGGCCGATATACATATTCTCGGCTACAGAAAGATTCGGGCACAGGGTGATCTCCTGATACACCGTGCCGATTCCAACCTTCTGCGCGCTCTGCGGAGAATGGATGGATACCTTTTGTCCCATGAGGCGGATTTCACCGCCGTCCTTGGTATGAACGCCGGTCAATACCTTGATCAGCGTCGACTTGCCCGCGCCGTTTTCCCCCATCAGGGCATGAACTTCACCCTTCCTGAGTGTGAAATCCACATTATGCAGCGCACGGACGCCGGGGAACTCTTTGCAGATCCCGCGCATGGACAGAACAACTTCTTCCTCCATCGCCGGCAGCTCCTTTCAAAATGTCTTAAGCCCGAAAGCGGCGCGGTGTGGAAACCACACCGCGCCGTGGTGAATCAACTAATCAGAGGTGAATTATTCGCCGAGGCCGAAAGCTTCGACATCAGCTTCGGTCAGGGTGCGGGCGTCGAAGCCGACTTCTTCGTTGATGACGATGTTGTCAGCGGGAACTTCCATTTCGCCCTTGATCATCTGGTCGATCAGCTTCGCCTGGAAGGGGCTGCACTGTCCGTCGTAGTTCCAGTTGCCGGCCAGCAGTTCGCGCAGCGCCCACTTGTTGCAGTCAAAGCCCATCACGATAACGTCGCCGTTCACGCCGTGGGTGATGCCGGCAGCATCCAGAGCAGCCACAACGCCGCGAGCCATGCCGTCGTTCTCAGCGTACACGATGTTGAACTTCTCGCCGGCGTTGATCGCAGCTTCAGCGATCTTGCGGGCTTCGTTCTCGTCCCAGTTGTCTCCGCCGGTGCCTTCGCGAACGATAGTCCAGTTATCGGTAGCGTCGCACTTCGCGGTCAGAGCGCCGGAGCGGCCCAGCTGAGCAGCGGAACCGAGCTGTCCCTGAATGTGCAGGATGTTGTATTCTTCGAGGCCCAGGCTTTCCAGCCAGGCAACAGCGGTTTCGCCTTCCTTGTCCATGTCGGAGATAACAGCGGCAGTGAACAGGGAGGGATCACACTCGATCAGACGGTCGAACAGGAAAACTTTGATGCCGTTTTCCTGAGCTTCAGCCAGGGCTTCGTCCCAGCCGGTAACTTCGGCAGCGGAAACCAGGATGTATTCAACACCCGCGGTGATCAGGCTGCGGAAGGCTTCCAGCTGCTTGTCAGCGGTGGGAGCGGTCACGAAAGTGGCGTCATAGCCGTTCTCGGCGGTAAAGGTGGCCTGCAGATCCGCAACGTTGGCGGCACGGTAGCCGGATTCAGCGGGATCCAGGTTGATGACGCCAACCTTGATGCCGTCAGCGCTCGCGCAGGCGATGCCCAGACACAGAGCCAGAGCCAGAACCAGAGCAAACAGTTTCTTCATGGGTAATTCCTCCTTTTAATTCTGAAACCTTTCCCGGTTTCTTCAGGTAAAAAATACACCGATTTTTACAAAATAGAAATGCACTCCCGTTCCGCGGGAGTACATTTTCTTTTCCACTTTCAGCGGAGAAGCCGAAAAAAGTGGATTTTATTTTTATTCATGTTCGTTTTCTTTTTTTGCCCGGTATTCACCCGGAGTCATGCCCAGGTTTTTCTTGAACAGATAGCTGAAATAGTGACTGTCGTTATAGCCGACCTCCAGCGCGATCTGACCGCTCTTTTTATCCGTCTCCCGGAGCAGTTCCTTCGCCCGGTTCAGCCGCAGGGCTGTCAGATATTCGGTAAAGGTTCTGCCTGTCTCCTGAGCGAAGACGGTGGAAAAGCGGCTGTTGGACATATTGACCGCCCGCGCCGCGTCCTGCAGCATCAGGTTGGGATCGGTATAATGCTGACTGAGCCAGATCCGCGCCTCTGCGGAGACAGAAACGCTTTTCCGGTCATCGGGCAGCGGACCGACCTCCCGGACGCCCACGATCACCGCCCGCTCTTCCTTTCCGTCCGCGAGCGCGTGACGGAGATGGCGTGCGGACTGCATACTGCGCAGGATTCCGTCGGGGCTGTTTACGATCTCCCCGATGCTGATATGGATTTTGAAGCAGCCGTTACGCTCCAGTTCGTTGGCGGCGGAATCGGCAAAGGCGTAAGCCTGTTCCTCAACATCCGTCTCTCTTTTCCCCAAAACCAGCAGCCGGCTTCCGGTCCGGCAGGCGGTCGCCCGGACCGCGCCGCCGGTAAGCTCCGCCAGTTCCCACAATGCGTCCTGCCCGGCGGCAACCGGTTCCCAGGAAGCGTCAAGCACCGCGTAATACGGCGCTTCCACATTCATTCCCAGACTGCCCAGCTGGGCTACGGTTCGGGACGCGTCCCCGGCGTCATTCTCTTCGGAAAAGAGCGACGCCAGCAGTTTATCCCGCAAAAACTGATCGCCGCTTTCCAGCCGGCGCCGGGTCCGCTCATGGCGTTCCTGCTCCTGTTTCTCTTTCCGCAATGTTTCGGAGACCCGGTCCAGTACGTCGCGCAGCTCCCCGGCGCTGATCGGTTTGAGCAGATATTCCTTCACGCCCAGCTGAATGGCCTGGCGCGCGTATTCAAACTCGTCATAACCGCTGAGAATGATAATACCGATCCAGGGCATCCGCGACCGGACAGCCCGGCACAGCTCGATCCCGTCCATAAAGGGCATCCGGATATCCGTGATCAGAATGTCCGGGTTCGTATCCCGGATCATCGGCAGCGCGATCTCCCCGTCCGGCGCCTCTCCGACAAGCGTATATCCGGTTTCGTCCCAGGGAAAGGATGTCCGGATCCCTTCCCGGATCACCACCTCGTCATCCACCAGAAACACTTTGATCATCGATGAAATCCTCCTCCCGCCGGATAGGCAGCCGCATGGTAATGGCGGTTCCCTCCGGCCCGCTTTCGATCTGCAGGCCCTCCGGCTGATTGTAATACAGCCGGATCCGCAGGTTCACATTCACCAGTCCGAAACCTCCCGTGGTATTGGCGTGTTCCGGCTGACGGTCCTGAATCCGCTCCCTTAGGGCGTTCAATGTCTCTTCGTCCATTCCCTTGCCGGTATCCGCGACGGTGAAGACCAGGGTTTCCCCCTCCCGCCGGCCGGTCACGGTGATTTTTCCGCCGCCCCGCTTATATTTGATTCCGTGATACAACGCGTTTTCGACCAGCGGCTGCAGCAGCAGCTTCAGAATATAGAACTCGCCCAGTTCCTCCGGAATATCGATCTCATACTTCAGGATATCGCTGTAGCGGGTATGCTGAACCCCCAGATAACCGCTGATATGCTTCTTCTCCTGGCTGATCGGGATCCAGTCCGCGCCGGAGGAAAGACTGATCCGGAAAAAGTCGCTCAGGGAACGGGTCAGATGAATGACCTCATTCAGGTCCCCGCCTTCGGCCTTCCAGACGATCGCGTCAAGCGTGTTATAGAGGAAATGGGGATTGATCTGCGCCTGAAGGGTCCGCAGCTCCGCCTTCTTCAGATTCCGCTCGTCACGGATGCTGCGGTTCATCATGTCCTCCAGATTATCCGCCATGGTGTTGACCTGATCCGTCAGGTTTTTGAGTTCCGCCACCTCGGTCCCGGGGCTGCGGGCGGTCAGCTGTCCCTCCGCGATCCGGGCCGTTACGCTTTCCAGCTTCTCGATCGGCTCCCGGACATACGCGGAAGCCCGCCGGGTCATCTGCCGGCTCAGGAGCAGCGTCAGCAGTACCAGCAGCATTTCACAGACAGCGGTCATCATGACCACCCGGGTCAGCGAACGGCTCATCACCGCCGTGGATCCGATCTCCTCCGTGATATAGTTATTCAGCATAGATTCCACCAGTGCAGCCACATCGCGGATCTCGCTGAGGATCTCTTCATTTTTGACTACCGGCACGCCGGTAAGGATGTTCTGCCGGATCTGTTCGGTATACTGCTCCAGCGTGTTCATGGTGCGGCGGGCCACGATCAGCTCCAGCCGGTCCCCCTCGCCGGTCTGTTCGGAAATCTCGTCAATCTCGCCGTTGACTTCCGTGATCCGGTCAAACACCCCGGTCCCCGTCACCTCTTCCCGTCCGCTGACGATGTCCCAGACTGCTTCCGGAATGGCGTTGGCGATCACTGGTTTCAGCGCAGCGATCCGGTTCATCCGTTCCACGGACCGGTAATACCGGTCAGAGATCAGCACCGTCATCGCCAGACTGATCACCACGGGGACCACCAGGATCGCCGTCAGGATCCGGCTCATATGCGTGAACCGGCCGGCGAGACTCTCGATATTATTCCTGCCGCCCATTTGCTCAGTACCCCCGGGGCGCCACTGCGCTCAGATCCTCTTCATCCGTGAAAGCACGCTCAACAGGATGCGTTTCCCGGTCCACGCTTTCGCCTGCTTTCAGTTTCAGCGCGGTTTCCATCAGCGTGGAGCCCAGCATGGGCGTACATTCCACGATACAGTTGATTTTTCCCTGCTTCAGAATATCGAAAGCCGTCTGACCGCCGTCGATGGAGATGATGACCATGTCCTTTCCGGGGATCAGCCCCGCGGCTTCGATCTCCGGAAGCGCGCCCAGCGTCATTTCATCGTTGTGGCTGTAAACCACGTCGATCTGATTGCCGTACCGCTCCAGCAGATAACGCATGCATTCCGCCCCGCGGCTCTTGAGAAAATCCCCGTTGACGCTCTCCAGCACCGTCATCCGGCTGTCCTTCGCAACAGTGTCGGCAAAGCCTTTCTGACGTTGGCGCATAGGTGTGGAATCCTCGGTTCCGGTGATCTCAACGATATTCACCCGGTCCATTCCAAGGCTGTCCGCCTTCCGGATCAGGTATTCCGCCGCCATGACGCCCTCCTGATAAAAATCGGCTCCGATCAGACATTCATACAGATTTTCGTCCTCTGTTTTAATCGTCCGGTCCACCAGAATGACCGGGATCCCGGCCTGCCGCGCTTCCGTCAGGACCGTGTCCCATCCTTCCTCCACGATCGGAGAAAAAGCAATGACATCAACCTGATAGGCAATAAAGCTCCGGATGGCGTCGATCTGGTTTTCTTGTTTCTGGTTTGCGTTTTCCATCATCAGGGAAACGCCGTATTTTCCGGCCGCGTCACCGATATCCTTTGTATTCCCGATACGCCAGGAGCTTTCGGAACCAAGCTGACTGAAACCGAGCAGCAGCGTCGGCTCCTTGGTTTCCGCCTTCTTTTCGCAGCCGCAGAGCAGGAACACGCACGCAAGCGCCAGCAACAGACAGATCACCCTTTTCATCCCGTCACCCCGATTCATTCATTTCCGCTTTTGTTCTATCTTACAATAAATCCGTTCATCTGAAAAGCAAAATTTAGCCGGGCCGTACCTTCTCCCGCGTTCATCCGAAGCCCCGATCCGGCGCGATCCCGTCCCGTCTTGAAAAAACTCCTCTTCACAGGTAAAATAGTTACAAACAGACTCAGCCGGATCAGCCCGGCTGCCCACGGAGGAAACATGTCGCTGACAGCGTATTGCAAGAAATGCCGCGAGGAAGTGGAACCCGGTGAAATCTGCCCCCGCTGCGGAACCAGGCTCGGCAAGAACGCCGCTCACGCCGTATGGTGTGTCCGGCGCGTCCCGGCGAAGGACTGGATGTCCTGGAACAGCGTGACGAGGATTCTGCTCCCCGCCGCGCTGGCACTGATCCTGGCTGTTCCGCTCGCCGAGCTGGTCGGCGGCGGCCCCGCCGCCGCAGAGCGTCTGTTGCAGGGGAGTTTTCTGCCCGTTGTCGGAATTCTGCTTGCGGCGCTGCTTGCGCTGACCTTTCTGGATCTTCTGCTGCAGGGGGAGGATCTGGTCGACTACACCGTTGATAACCGCGGTATACATGAAACCGTCTGGCTTCCCGATCCCACGCCCCTGAAGCTGCTGGCCAGATTGAAATCCCCTTCCCTGATGAAACAGGCCGCAGGGGAAAACCCGGTCCTGAAGCTTGAGGAAAGAAGCCTGAACTGGAGCAATACAGCCCGGGTTCAGCTCTGGCCCGAAAAATGCGTGATCCTTTATTACGCGCCGGCCTGGTGGTCCCGCGTCAGCCTGTACTGTACGCCCTTCACCTGGGAGGATGCTCTCGCGATGACCCGGGAAAAGCTCGGTAAAAAGAAAAAAATCCGTCTGCCGGATTCTCTTCGCGTCACAGCCGCCCCGGCCGGAAAAGCCCGGCAGAGCACCGTTCCGGCTGATCCGGAACCGGATATCTTCGAAGAGTCCTTCCGGGAAGCGGAACCGGCTCCTGCCGGTTCCGCTTCCGAAAGCACGTCTTCCGAAGGGCAGATTTCCATGGATATCTGATGATCGGACGATATTGGAAACAATCTTTGACCCAATTGAAAATTCAGTCTGCCGGAACGTGATGCATTATGCCCGCATGCCGTTCCGCAGGCCGTGCAGTACAGTCAGCCCACCAGCCATTTGTGTTTCTTGACGCTGTACAGCGGAACAAACGGAAGAAGGATCGGCACTTTGGCCACATATGCCTGATACTCCGGATCGTTGCCGTAGGTGCGGTCCTGGCGCAGTTCAAGGCGGCGTGCGCCGCTGAACATCACATAGACAATACCGAGCCAGCCGATAACGGCGACAGCCCACTGCCCCGCAGACTGCAGAGCGGATACGCCGGTCAGCAGCATGCCGGTCCAAAGGATCAGTTCTCCCAGATAGTTCGGACAGCGGACAATGCGGAAAAGTCCGGAATCACAGAAACGCCGGGGATTGATTCTCTTAGCCGCAGATTTTTGCCTGTCAGACATGGATTCAAGCAGAATACCGCCCAGCATAACAACTTCGCCGGCGATCAGCCAGCCGTCGGAAGGAGCGTTGCCGGCAAAGCGGTACACAGCGGGAGAAACCATCATCAGATACAGCAGGACGCAGGAAAGCCACAGGGCGATCTTGACCGGGAACTTCATGCGGCTGCCGTCCGAGATTTCACCTTTCATCTTGCTGTTATATGCGGCGCTTCGCAGTTCACGGAAGAGCAGGAAGCCGCCCAGCCGCAGTCCGTAAGCCAGCATCAGCAGGCACAGCAGGATACGGAAAGCATCCAGCCCTGAAGGATAAACAATCGGGAGCGCAATTCCCACCGCTGCGATGGAAAGACCGTACCCGACGGAAATGAACCAGACATACTTGCGGAAGCCGATGGAGCAAGCCAGAGCCGCCGCCAGAAAAAGCCACAGGAACTCAGGCCGGAATACCATAAATACCGCCGCCTTTCATGGATCGGTTATTGATGCTGCATGCCAGTATATGGCATTTTTCTGAAATGATTATACAGCAATAATCATGAAATGAAAAGACAGCGGTTGCCGGTCTGTTTACTGCGGTTCCGCCTTTGCTTCACACCAGGCGCAACGGTATTCCTTTCTGGCCCTTTCGGTAAGCCGGAAGACCTGCGGCAGTTCCTGCTCACAGGTGGAGATGCACCGGGGATTTTTGCACCGGATGACATTGGTCAGCGTTTCCGGCATCCCGATCCGTTTCTTTTCGGTCAGCTCGCCGTTCCGGATCACGTTCACTGTTGCGCCCGGATCCACATAGCCAATAACATCAAAGTTCAGCGGTACATCGCCGTCGATCTTGATAATGTCTTTCCGTCCCAGCTTTCCGGATGTCACATTGACCATCAGCGCAACCGGAACACCGACGCGGTCCAGTCCCAGCAGATGATACAGCCGCATGCCGCTTCCCGCGGCAATATGATCGATCACGATCCCGTCCCGAATGGAATCAACTGTCACAGCTTCCCCGCCTCCTTCAGCAGTTTCAGCATCAAAGCCATCCGCATGTATTTTCCGTTCAGCACCTGTTTGAAGTAACACGCCCGGGGATCATCGTCCACCGCCACGGAGATCTCATTGACACGGGGCAGGGGGTGCATCACGCACAGATCCGGTTTCGCCCGTTTCAGCCGTTCAGGCGTCAGGATATAGCTGTCCTTCAGCCGGAGATAGTCCTCCTCGTTGAAGAAGCGTTCCCGCTGGACGCGGGTCATATACAGAATATCCAGATCCCCGATCACACTTTCCAGGTCCGTTACCTGGGTATACGGAATGTTTTTCTTTTTCAGGGATTCGCTTTTCACATAACTCGGAAGTTTCAGTTCCTCCGGGCTGATGAGTACAAAACGAAGATCCTCGTACCGGCACAGCGCGTTGATCAGCGAATGTACCGTGCGGCCGAACTTCAGGTCGCCGCAGAGACCGACGGTCAACCCGTTGAAACCGCCCTTTTCCCGCCGGACCGTCAGCAGGTCCGCCAGCGTCTGCGTCGGATGGCAGTGGCCTCCGTCGCCGGCGTTGATCACCGGAACCGAAGCATTCATTGCCGCGACCGCCGCGGCGCCTTCCTTGGGATGGCGCATCGCGATGATATCCGCGTAGCAGGAAACTGTCTTTGCCGTATCCGCGACGCTTTCTCCCTTGGCGGCAGAACTCGTGTTCGTTCCGGTTACACTGAGCACGTTCCCGCCCAGCTCATACATTGCCGCCTCAAAACTGAGTCGGGTCCGGGTACTGGGCTCAAAAAACAGTGTCGCCAGCTTCTTTCCCCGGCAGGCGTCGCTGTAGGTTCCCGGGCGGGCTATGATATCCTCCGCGGTATCCATCAGCTGTTCCAGTTCCCCGGTGGAAAGATCCGGTACGTCAATAATGCTTCGGACCATGTTTTTCTCCTTCCCGTCAGACGCCCCGGTCCGGGGTCTGCCGTTTACTTTCCGATCCAGCTTTCATCGGAGGGATTGTTCCGGAAGGCAATCAGCCGCGCGATATCCGCCTCTTTGATATACCCTTCCTTCGCCGCCTGCTCCGCGATACAGTCAAAGTTCGTCAGAGAAACGTTCTTCACATCCGCGCCCGCCAGACGTTCCAGGCCTTTCTTCATGCCGTAGGTAAAGATGCTCGCGACGCCCAGCACTTCGGCGCCGGCGTCCCGCAGGACCTGTACCACCTCCAGCACGCTTCCGCCCGTGGAGATCAGATCCTCCACCACGACCACTTTCTGGCCGGGTTCCAGCCTGCCCTCGATCTGATTCTGGCGTCCGTGATCCTTCGCGCCGGAACGTACATAGCCCATAGGCAGATTCATCAGATGAGCCGTGATCGCCGCGTGGGCGATGCCCGCTGTCGACGTGCCCATCAGCACCTCGGCATCCGGATATTCCTCCCGGATCACCTCAGCCAGCGCGGTCTCGACATCCGTCCGGACTTCGGGCGCCGTCAGGGTCAGCCGGTTGTCGCAATAAACCGGGCTCTTGATACCGCTGGCCCAGGTAAAGGGCTCCTCAGGCCGGAAGAAAACCGCCCGGATCTTCAGCAGGTCTTTTGCAATAAGTTCACTGATCGCCTTTTTGTCCATGATCGTTCGCTCCTTTTCAATACTGTCTGTCATCCTGCTCATCCGATGAATTCCGCAATGCACCGTTCATAGGCTGCCACCGGATCGGCCGCCGCCGTGATCGGCCGCCCGACCACAATATAGTCGCTGCCGGCCCGCTTCGCTTCCGCCGGCGTCATGACGCGTTTCTGATCGCCCCTGTCCCCGTCCGCGAAGCGGACACCCGGAGTAACCGTCAGAAAGTTTTCGCCGCAAGCCGCATGGACTCCCGCCGCCTCCAGCGGGGAGCATACGACGCCGTCCAGTCCTGCTTTCCGGGCATTCTCCGCGTAATGAAGGACGACCTCCTCCATCGGCCGCCGGATCCACAGATCGTTCTCCAGCGCCTCCTGATCCGTGCTGGTCAGCTGGGTCACGGCGATCAGCAGCGGCCGCGTACCGTCAGGCCTGGTCAGGCCTTCCAACGCGGCCTCCATCATCCGGACAGTACCGGAAGCGTGAAGATTGCAGATATCCGCATCCAGATCCCGGAGCACGCTCATCGCCTTCTTCACCGTGTTCGGAATGTCATGCAGCTTCAGATCCAGAAAGATCCGGTGTCCCCGGCTCTTGATCTGACGTACGATCTCCGGCCCGGCGGCATAAAACAGCTCCATGCCGATCTTCACAAAAGGTTTCCGGCCCTGAAATCTGTCCAGAAACGCCAGTGTCTCCTCCGCCGAGGCGAAGTCGCAGGCAATGATAACATCCTTTCCCATCTTCATTCTCCCTTCAGTTCACTCAGCGTTCTGATCCCGTAGCGGTCCATGGCCGCAGGCAGTTCCGAAATGATATTACGGCACGCAAAGGGATCGGTCAGGTTAGCCGCGCCGACTTCGACCGCGGTCGCACCAGCCATCATCATCTCCAGCACATCCTCCGCCGTTGTCACACCGCCCATGCCGATGACCGGGATCTTTACAGCCCGGCATACCTGCCACACCATCCGCAGCGCCACCGGGAACACCGCGGGGCCGCTGACGCCGCCCATGACATTAGCCAGCACAGGTTTTCTGGTACGCAGGTTGATCCGCATCCCCTGCAGGGTATTGATCAGACTGATCCCGTCCGCGCCGGCGTCCTCGCACGCTTTCGCCAGCGCTGTGATATCCGTCACATTCGGGCTCAGCTTCATGATCACGGGTTTTTCCGTGACCGCCTTCACCGCCCGGGTCACCTCGGCAGCCGCTTTCGGATCGGTGCCGAAGCTCATCCCGCCGCCGTGAACGTTCGGACAGGAGATGTTGACCTCCAGCCAGCCGACCTGCTCCTGCCGGTCCAGCAGCGCGCATGTCTCCGCGTATTCCTCTGTCGAAAAACCGCTGATATTGGCCATCACCGGCTTGTGAAAGATCTTTTTCAACTGCGGCAGTTCCTCGGAGATCACCTTTTCCACCCCCGGGTTCTGCAACCCGACCGAGTTGATCATCCCCGCGGGGCATTCCGCAATCCTCGGCGTCGGGTTCCCGAAGCGCGGGGTCCGGGTCGTCCCCTTGAAGGAGAAGGTTCCGAGGCAGTTGATATCGTAAAATTCCGCGAACTCTTTTCCGTATCCAAAGGTTCCGCTGGCCGGAATAACGGGGTTGTCCATATCAATGCCGCAGAGGTTCACCGTCAGTCTTCCCACAGGATCTCCTCCTTTACCAGCACCGGTCCCTCTTTGCAGATCCGCTTGCCGCCGGTCACCGTTTTGCAGCTGCAGCCCATGCAGGCGCCAAAGCCGCAGCCCATCCGTTCCTCAAAGCTGAACTGACCGGAAGTGGCCGTTTCCCGGAACACCGCCCGCAGCATGGGTTCCGGGCCGCAGGTGTAGAAATAGCTGTAATCCGCCGGCATCGCGTCTGTTACAAAGCCCCGGACGCCGCGGCTCCCGTCCGCCGTCGTTACAATAACCTCGCAGCCCAGCGCCCGGAACATTTCTTCGCCGAAAACCTCCGCCGCCGTATTGAATCCAAGCACAGCGGTCACTTTTTTCCCCTGCGTCCGGAGCTGCTTCGCCAGCCAGAACAGCGGCGGCACGCCGACCCCGCCGCCCAGCAGCAGCGGAGCGTCCCCGGCCCGGGACAGGTCATATCCGTTGCCGAGACCCGTCAGAACATCCAGTTCAGCGCCGGCCTTCAGCGCGCGCATCTTTTCCGTACCCGTTCCGACAACCTTGTACAGCAGCGTAAGCACATCTCCGTTGACATCGCACACGGAGATCGGCCTGCGCAGGAACAGTCCGTCCAGCTTCAGGTTCACGAACTGCCCCGGCGCAGTCACCGCGGACAGATCCCCCTGAAGATCCATCCGGTACACCGACTCTGTAACCGGAACGTTCGTCAGGATTTTCAGGCATACATCTTTCATTTCATATTCCCTTCAGTCAGTCACGCTGATCTGTTTCCGGGTTCCTGTCACGCGTCGATGGTGGAAATCGTCAGCGTGATCTCCTCCAGCACATCCAGCACCACGCGGACCGTATCCAGGCTGGTGAAGATCGTGGCATTGTTTTCGGTCGCGCAGCGGCGGATCTTCAGTCCGTCGGTTTCCTCGTAGGTCGCGTCCTCCGCCTTGGTGTTGACAATGTAGGTGATCTGGCCCAGGCGGATCGCCTCGGTGATCTCGTCGCTGCCCTCGGACAGTTTCTTCATCACATGAGTGCGGATGCCGTTATTCTTCAGGAACTGGGCGGTCCCGTACGTCGCGACAATGTTGAATCCGAGATCGTAGAAGCGGCGGATCAGCGGCAGCGCCTCCTGCTTGTCGCGGTCAGCCACGGTCACCAGTACGGTCCCGTACTTCTTCATCTTGGTTCCTCCGGCCTGCAGCGCCTTGAACAGCGCACGGTTCAGCTTGTCGTCATATCCGATGGCCTCGCCGGTGGATTTCATCTCGGGGCTCAGATAGGCATCCAGGCCCTTGATCTTGTTGAAGGAGAAAACCGGTACCTTGACATAATAGCGTTTCTTTTCCTCAGGATACAGCTGGAAGAAGCCCTGCTCCTTCAGGCTCTTTCCCAGAATAACTTCCGTCGCGATATCCGCCAGAGAGTAACCGGTCGCCTTGCTCAGGAAAGGTACCGTCCGGCTGGAACGCGGATTGACCTCAATGATATACACATCTTCCTTTTCATCCACGATGAACTGGATGTTGTACAGGCCGATGATGCCGATGCCCAGGCCCAGCTTTCTGGCATACTGCAGGATCACGCCCTTGACCCGGTCCGAAATAGAGAAGGTGGGATAGACGGAAATGGAGTCGCCGGAATGGATCCCGGTCCGTTCCACCAGTTCCATGATACCGGGTACGAACACATCCCGGCCGTCGCAGATGGCGTCCACCTCAACCTCTTTACCGCGGATATACTTGTCGACCAGCACAGGCTTGTCAGCGTCGATCTCCACCGCGGTGCGCAGATAATGCCGCAACTGGCTCTCATTGGCCACGATCTGCATGGCGCGGCCGCCCAGTACAAAGCTCGGGCGCACCAGCACCGGATATCCGATCTCCTCGGCAGCGGCGACGCCGTCTTCAATCTTGGTGACCGCACGGCCCTTCGGCTGAGGAATGTTCAGCTCCTGCAGCACTTTTTCAAAACTGTCGCGGTTTTCCGCCCGCTCGATGGCGGCGCAGTCGGTGCCGATGATCTTCACGCCGCGATCCATCAGCGGCTGGGCGAGGTTGATGGCGGTCTGGCCGCCGAGAGAGGCGACCACGCCTTCGGGCTTTTCAAAGTCGAGGATCGCCATCACGTCTTCGGGCGTCAGCGGCTCAAAGTACAGCTTGTCAGCGGTGGTATAGTCCGTGGAAACGGTTTCCGGATTGTTGTTGATGATGATCGCTTCATAGCCGGCGCGGCGGATGGTCTGGACTGCATGAACGGTGCTGTAGTCAAACTCGACGCCCTGGCCGATCCGGATGGGTCCTGCGCCCAGTACCACGATCTTCTTTTTATCAGTCAGACGGGAATCGTTTTTACCGGTATAGCTGGAATACAGATAAGGGATATAAGCGCCGGTATGCAGCGTGTCCACCATGCGGAACGCGGGAGTGATCCCGTTGCGCTTGCGCATAGCGTAAACGTCCAGCTCCTTCATCCCCCAAAGGGTCGCGGTCTCCTCATCGCCGAAGCCCATAGCCTTGGCTTCGCGCAGCAGCGCGACGTCCCCGGGATTCGCAGCCAGCTTCTTTTCCATCAGGGTGATCTTTTTGAAGCTTTCGAGGAACAGCTCGGTGATCGCTGTTTTTTCATGTACCAGCGCGATGTCCACGCCGCGGCGCAGCAGCTCCGTCACGGCATACAGATTGTCCGCGCGGAACTCGGTCACATATTCCAGCAGTTCATCAGTCGTCATGCCGTCGAACTTTTTCAGATGCAGATGGCACACGCCGCTGGTTTCAAGGCTGCCCACGCTCTTGAGGAGGCTCTCCTCCAGGGTGGTGCCGATGCCCATGACCTCGCCGGTAGCCTTCATCTGGGTCCCCAGGGTGTTGACCGCGGCGGTAAATTTATCAAAGGGGAAGCGGGGGAACTTGGCGACGATATAGTCCAGCGAGGGTTCCATAGCCGCGTTTCCGCCGGCGACCGGGATCTCCTCCAGGGCCATGCCCATGGCGATTTTCGCTGTGACCCGGGCGATCGGATAGCCGCTGGCCTTGCTCGCCAGCGCAGAGGAACGGCTGACTCTGGGGTTGACTTCGATCAGATAGTACTGGCTGGAACAGGGGTCCAGCGCGAACTGCACATTACATCCGCCCTCGATCTTCAGCTCCCGGATGATCCGGATCGCGCTGTCATTCAGCATCTTCAGATCATGATCGTTCAGGCTCAGGATGGGCGCGACCACGGCGCTGTCGCCGGTATGGACGCCGACGGGATCAATGTTTTCCATGCCGCAGATGGTAATCGCATGGTCATTGCTGTCACGCATGACCTCAAACTCAATCTCCTTGTAGCCGCGGACACTCTTTTCAATCAGTACCTGATGAACCGGAGACAGGCGGAAGGCGTTCGTCCCGATTTCGATCAGTTCTTCTTCGTTGTAAGCGAAACCGCCGCCGGTACCGCCCAGCGTAAACGCGGGGCGCAGGACCACCGGGTATCCGATGTGCTGCGCGGCCTGCTTCGCTTCCTCCAAACTGTAGGTAATCTCAGAGGGGATCACAGGCTCGCCGATGCTCTCGCACATTTCCTTGAACAGTTCACGGTCCTCTGCCCGTTCGATGCTTTCGGAGGATGTTCCCAGCAGCAGCGTGCCGGTTTCTTTCAGGATGCCCTTCTTTTCCAGCTGGATCGCAAGATTCAGGCCGGTCTGTCCGCCGATTCCGGGAACAATCGCGTCAGGGCGTTCGTGCCGCAGGATCCGGGCAATGTATTCCAGCGTCAGAGGTTCCATGTAAACCTTGTCCGCGATGGAGGTATCCGTCATGATCGTGGCAGGATTGGAGTTGCAGAGGATGACTTCATATCCCTCTTCCTTCAGCGCGAGGCACGCCTGCGTGCCGGCGTAGTCAAATTCCGCCGCCTGTCCGATCACGATGGGACCGGAGCCGATGATCAGAACCTTTTTGATATCCGTGCGCTTCGCCATGTTTATCTTCCTCCTTTATCCTCGAAAACCGTATGTCCCCGGTGTACCGTCTTCAGACATCGCCCGAAGACCCTCCGCCCGGTAAAGGGGCTGGCCTTTCCTTTGGAAAGGAACTCCCCCGG
Source organism: uncultured Clostridia bacterium (assembly GCA_937906775.1). Taxonomy (GTDB): domain Bacteria; phylum Bacillota; class Clostridia; order Christensenellales; family Aristaeellaceae; genus Aristaeella. The sequence goes on along the minus strand of CALCUD010000068.1, from coordinate 27,524 downwards.
ATCGATTTCATATTCTCTGTTCAGGTCCCATACCGCGTAGTCCTCCGGATCGGCCGTTATCCCGAACCGTTTCCGCGGCGCGACCGCCATCAGATCTGTAAGCCGTTCCAGGCTCAGGATCCCCGTTCGGACCAGGCCGGTATACAAAACCGGAAACGCCGTTTCAAGCCCCACCACGCCGAAAGCGCTTCCGGCAAGTCCCCGGCTTTTTTCCTCCGCGCTGTGAGGCGCGTGGTCCGTGGCGATCATATCCACCGTACCGTCCAGCAATCCTTCCAGCAGCGCCTCCCGGTCCTTTTCGCTCCGGATCGGCGGATTCATGCGGAATCTTCCGTCTTCCAGCAGATTCCCGTCGTTCAGCAGCAGATAGTGCGGCCCGGTTTCGCAGGTCACATTGACGCCGTCCTTTTTCGCCTGACGGATCAGCTCCACGCTTTCCCTGCAGCTGATGTGACAGACATGATAGGCGCAGCCGGTCTCCTTCGCGAGTTTCAGATCCCGGGCGATGGGTCCCCATTCGCTCTCGGAGCAGATCCCCTTATGCCCGTGCGCTCTGGCGTATTCCCCGTCGTGAATGTATCCGCCGCGCAGAAGACTGTTGTCCTCGCAGTGGGCGGCAATGATCCGGTCAAGCCTCGCGGCGCGCTCCATCAGCGAACGCATCATGCTTTCATTCTGGACGCCTTTTCCGTCGTCCGAAAAAGCGATGACCCGCGGCGCAAGACGTTCCAGTTCCGCGGCCGTTTCGCCTTTTTCATCCACCGTCAGCGCGCCGTAAGGATAAATGTCGGTAATCTCCGCGACCTCCGCGATCAGCTTTTCCTGCTCCGCCAGACGCTCCGGGCTGTCCGGCACCGGCTTCAGGTTCGGCATGGTGCATACGGCTGTATATCCGCCCCGTGCCGCGGCCATCGCGCCGGTCTTCATTGTCTCCTTATAAGAAAAACCCGGCTCTCTGAAATGCACATGTACATCACAGAAGCCGGGAACAGCGAACACGCCATCCTCAAGCCGGGTCGGATTCATCCAGCTTTTTTCCATGGCGCGTTCCTCCTTTTCTGTCGATTCAAAAGTAAAAACCCCGCCGGAGACAGGCAGGGCCGGAATTCATGGTAAACAGAGCGCTGGAGGATTCCGCGCGCGTCCTATTCCGATCTTGCCGATATCTCTGTATCGTCTTAAAGATCCGGTACCTCCCGGTACCGGGAGTATTTTCCCATATAGATATCCGTATGTCAATGTTTTTTCTTGTATTTTCCGTGGACAGCGTATCACGGGCCGGTTTGTGTTTCTCCTCCGGGATCCGGTCTCCTACCAGGTCGGATCCCGGATCATTCTATCAAACTTCCATCAGCAATTCCCGGATTTCACTGAAATGATCCAACCAGAAAGTCGCCCGGGAATCGTTCCGCGCTGCACCCATCGCTGCGCAATCGAAGCCGCCCCTTCGGGCAGCCTCCACCCCGGCATGTGCGTCCTCCGTCACCAGACATTCTCCGGGTGAAAGGCCCATCTTCATAGCAGCCTTCAAAAAAACCTCCGGATCAGGCTTTGATTTTGAAAGCTGATTACCGTCAACCACAACATCAAAAAATTCCGGCATACCCAACCGTTCAAGAATATATCCGGCATTTTTACTGGAAGAACCCACCGCCATCTTTAACCCAAGTTTACGGACCGTCAACAATGTTTCCCGGACTTCGGGGGACAAATCCTTCGGTGTCATACGGGACAGTCTTTCCCGATACAGACGGTTCTTTTCCTCCGCCAGCCGCTCCTTCTCCTCCGGTGTCCAGTTTTTTCCACCGGTTGCCAGTACAATGTTCAGACTGTCCATTCGGCTGACCCCGCGGAGCATATCGTTCCGCGCCCGGTCAAACGGAATGCCGAGACGGTCCGCCAGCGCTTTCCATGCCTGATAATGGTATTCATCCGTTGAGCACAGAACTCCGTCCAGATCAAAAATCAATCCGCGATATCTCATTCCACCGCCTCCGCTTTACGAGTTCCCGGGCAAGCCTTCAGCAGGGAAAACGCCAGAAATCCGGCACATGTCGCGAATGCCGCACCGGTCACACACTCTCCGCTGTCCTCATGAACGCTTTCACAAGCAATCCCGTTATCCATGGAAGTTGCCAGGATGTGTTTCAACGCGCTGTCCGTAAATCCGGCCAGCAAGCTGTTGCAGGCGGAAAGGATCCACGGATGCGGAGCATGCTTGCAACCGATCTCTGCAATCCGGTGTCCAGCGAAAGAAAGCGGATACCGTTCGTTCCGGATCAGGTCTACAGTATTGCGCCATATCGGATCTTTCGGATCACAAAATCCGTAAAACGGTAAAATCTGCAGACTTCCGGGAGGCTCATCATAGATATCCCAATGCCCGTTCAGATCCGTGGACCAAACATAAACCTGCCGGCCCGCCTCCTCCTGAATACAGCACTTCAGAATTGATTTCCGGACATCCTCCGCCCTGACTGCCAGTTCCGGTTTTCCGAGCCATTCAGACAGGGAGTGCAGCGTTTTCCATACCAGCGCGTTGTCATATGTCAGATAAGGATACCGATGCATATCGTCCGTAGGCTGCAAAAATGTGCTGTACAATGTTTCCATCGAATGGCGGCGGGATTCCAGTTTTCTTTCAATCTCCTCCAGCCTGTCCCGGATTTCCGGGCGGAAAAGAAGACCGGCGTCCCCGGTCCGGTTGACGTATCGTTCCAATGCGATTACCGGCGCACAGAGTTCATCCAACTCAAATCCCGGTTCCAGAACCGTTCCGTCAATATACCGGCTATGAATGCCAAAGTTCCTGCCCTGACGATGAAATACCGAGAGGATCAATTCCCGGGCATATTCCGGGTCCGCTTCCACAATGGCCGGGAAAGCCCAGAGCAAACTGTCCCGGTCCCAGTAAGCCGCAGATACATAATATCGGGGGCTGCGGGAAGTCATCATCACAAGTTCCTCTGTATCAACGGTCCGTCCGGAAGCAAAGAAAAAAGCAAAGAACAGATTTGTATTGAGTAACGTCCGGATCACAGGATCATTCGACGGCTTAGCCCGCTGACGAAGCCATGATTCCGTCCGGATGAGCAATGTGTCAAAACCCTGACGCAGCATTTCCTTAGCCGCGGTACAGGCCGATACCTCCTCGTACCCGATCCCGAAGAACAGATCCAGCGTGACGCATTCCCCGCACCTCAGTTCCGTTGTTTTGTACAGACTGTATTCAAAGCCGTTCCGCTTCCATTCCACACCCTGATCAATCCTGCTGAAAGGCTGGCTGTCCCCGGTAACAGGCGCAAATGCAATCAACGGTATCCCGGGTATCTGTTGAAAAACAAACATCTGATTCCACCCGGAATCTTTCACTGATTTTCCGGATTCCAGAAGGATGCTCTCGTTGACTGTATGCCAGGTCTCCGTCCAGGCGCCGTCGGCACCGATCCGGAATACAAGCGTTTCCTGACTCCGGTTGACGGCAGTCAGTCGAAGTGCGAAACCGCGTTCACCTGTCGGAGTCAAATAGGTACAACTGAACGAAAAACCGTCCGCTTCCGTACTCATCGTCGGAATCCAGTAACACTCCCGGGACCAGACCGGCTTTAATGCCTGACGGACACCGTTCAGTTCCAGAAACGGACAGACAAACCCGTCCTTTCCCTTCAGCTCCAGCATTCCCTTCAGCCTCATATACAGACAGGTAAGACCTTCTATCGCACCGTCTGACTCGCGAACCGTCGGCAGCGACAGATATTCATTACCTGTTACCTGATAATGTTCCATGAACTGTCCTCCTTCCGAAAAAAAGGGGGAAGGCCGAAGACCTTCCCCCGACAGGACCAGGCGCATCACAGCAAACCGGCGTCCTCCAACTGGGCCTGAATATCATCCAGTGCTTCCTGCGCGCTGATATCGTTCATTTCCAGAGTACTCAGCACGTTACCGATAATCTCGCTGGCAGCTCCGGATTCCTTCAGTGCAGGCGGGGCAGCAGCGAAATCCATGCTGTCAAACACTGCCGCGCGGTTGGCGGGAGGCGTGACTTCCAGATACTGGGACAGTTTGGACTGATCCGCGATGGTAGGCAGCTCCCAACTTGCATCCAGCCGCAACTGTACGATGTCGGGATCGGAACCCATAGCATCGATGAACTTTGCAGCAGCTTCTTTCTTTTCACTGGTGGGGGACACGCAGTTCACATTGGCAAAGAAGAAAGTGCTGGGCTTGGTATAGCCGGGTTCAACAACGATATCCCAATCGAAGGCGCACTTCTCCGCAAAGGTGGAGAATCCCCATATACCGGTAATGATCATTCCCAGTTTGCCTTCACAGAACAGATCCCAGTCTCCGCGTCCTGCCATCTCTTCAGCAGTGGGCATCACGTGACCTTCACCCCGGACACGTTTGACCATCGCGTCCAGAACCGCAGCATTCTCCGCGCTGTTAGCGGTAAAGGCGGAATAATCAGCATTCAGCAAACTGCCGCCGTTTCCTTTGACAGACTTGTAGAATTCGTTATAGGTGATGGGCTGATAATAACCCCAGATGTCATCACCCAGCGCTTTGATGGCTTCGGCAGCCTTCTGCGCATCTTCCCATGTCCAATCATTGGTGGGATAGGCAATTCCGGCCTGATCGAACAACGCCTTGTTGTAGAACATAACGCAGGTGGAGAAGCTCATGGGAACAGCATAGAGTTTCCCGTCAGAGCTGACGGCTTCCAGGCATCCGGCAGAATAGTTTGCGGTATCAACCAGACCGGTCAGATCAGCACAGGCGCCGCGAAGCATATAAGCCAGATAGTTTTCCATGTTCATTTCAAACACGTCAGGTGCATTTCCGCCGCCGACGGTGGTGGCGAGTTTGGTGAAGTAGTCATCAAAACCGGTGATTTGAAGATCAACCTTGATGTCGGGGTTTTTCTGTTCAAAAACTTCGATCATCTTTTTAAGCGTTTCTTCCTGCGCACCGGCGCCGGAGAAGTGTGCGTAGGTGATGGTAACAGGTTCCGCAACCGCGGAAACAGTCACAGCCAGCACCATCGCGAGGGCGAGGAACAGGGCAACGATCTTTTTCATGGGAAGAACCTCCTTACAATATTTGCAAAGGCATCTTCGGCCTTTACATTCGTTCATTTGAGTCCGCCGAGACTGATCCCCTGATCCACATACCGCTGTGAAATCAGATACACCGCCAGAATCGGCAGAATTGTCAGCACGGCACCGGCCATCAGGACATGCTCATTGTTTTTGTACATGCCGTTCATATTTCCAAGTACAACCTGAAGCGTCTGCTTATCATTGGAAGTCAGCACGATCAGCGGCCATAGATAGCTGTTCCAGCTTCCCATGAAGGAAAGCAGCACCATCGTGGCCAGTGTCGGCATTACCATGGGAAGCATGATTGAGAAAAAGATCCTGAACAGTGACGCGCCATCCAGATGCGCAGATTCCATATAGGCATCGTTGACGCTCATCATGCTCTGACGCATCAGGAAAACACCAAACGCATTCGCAAGGGAGGGAAGGATCAGCCCGGTATAGGTATCCAGCAACCCGAGAACCTTCAAAATGATATAGTTCGGCACCATCGTCACCGTACCGGGAATCATCATCGTCGCGAGATACACTCCAAAGAGCGCGTTGCTGCCCCGGAAAGGAAGCTTGGCAAAGACAAATGCCGCCATCGTCGCAGAGCCTACTGCCACCACCGTACAGGCAACTGCAAGAAACAGGCTGTTCAGACTGGCTCGTGCAAAAGAAAACCCCTGCATGTTGAAAACCCGTTCATACCCTTCCAGCGTCGGCCGTTCGGGAATCCACCGGATTGGAATCGTACGGATGGCCTCCGATCCCTTGAATGATGAAGAAATCATCCACAAAAAAGGCAACAGCGTCAAAAGCACGATGAGCAACAGCATCAGATAGAACAGGGTCCCCCGAATGACCTTCCGGAAAGCGGGTGCGTTACGCATCGTAATTCACCCACTTTCTCTGCAGCCGGAACTGAACCAGCGTAAAAATCAGAATCAATGCAAACAGAATCCAGGAATAGGCGCTGGCCAGTCCCATCTTGTATTGCTTAAAGGCATACTTATAGATGCGTTCCAGAAATACGGTCGTAGCACCGCCGGGACCGCCGTTCGTCATAATCAGCACGGAATCAAAAACCTGCAGCCCATAAATCACATTGATCACAATCAGCAGGAACAATGTCGGAGAGATCAGCGGCAGTGTAATGGATACCAATTTTCTGAATCCGCCGGCCCCGTCTATATCCGCTGCTTCATAACAGCTTACATCAATGGATTTCAGTGCCGCGAGTACCATCAGCGCATAATAACCCGTGTCCTTCCATACCGCCGCCAGCACTACGCCGGGCATCGCCCAATCCTTACTGTTCAGCCACGCAGGCCCCGTGATTCCAATACTTTCCAGTATCTGGTTGATCAATCCGTACTTCCCGCTCAGCACCCATTGCCAGACAACCGCAGCAGCCACCCAGGAAGTGATAACCGGGGTATAGCAAACCGTCCGGAACAGGCCGTGTCCTCTGAATGACCGGTTTAATATCAACGCTTCTCCTACGCTGGTCAGCATGATTAACGGAAGATACAGCACCAGATAAGTACAGGTATGCGCCAACACCTTCGGAAATTCACTTCCGCCCAGAATCCTGACAAAGTTGTTGAGTCCGACGAAAGTCATGGATTCCATGGGCATCAGCAAATCATAATCCATCAGACTGAAAATCGCAGAAGCTATCATCGGCAGCAAGCAAAACCCCAAAATGCCGATCAATGAAGGGAGGAGAAACACAACTGTCGCAGTTCGCTTTTTTGCGTTATTGGGAATATACATGGAATCACGCCTCCTTTCGGACAATCGTCCCCGATCGGTTGGATGTTATTTGGTAACGCTCACCCCGATAATATACAGACAGTGAAATACCGCGAATCTGCTCTGGCAGTCTGGCACGGGTCATCAGCCGGCCATCATGTGCCCACAGTCCCAGCATACCGTATACCACAGCCTGCCAGGACGCTCCGAGAGAAGCCATGTGAACGCCCTCCCGACCGGTATTATGCAGCCGGTCCCGCAGATCAAAAGTCACGCTGCGGACGAAATAATCCCATGCCTTTTCTCCGATTCCGAGTTGAAACCCCAAATGTGCGTGCACCCCAAAGCTCAGACTGCTGTCGTGAACCGTCAGTGGTTCATAAATCTCCCATACAGCGCGCTTTTCCCCTTCAGTAAACGCTTCCGGAAAAAGAACCATCAGTTCAACCAGATCCGCTTGTTTCAACGCTCTGTAACGCTGCATTCTGTCAAAACAGATTGATTTGTACAGAGGCTCCCCGTCCTGCCTGATCGCCGGCAGCGGTTCCATCCGATCGAACAGTTCGTCCTGCAGATACAGTTCCCGATCCTGATCGTACAGAATCGCGATATGGTCCGCAAAAAAACGCAGCTCCTCCCGCTCCTCATCCGTCAGTCTGTCTCCTGCGTAAAGAAGCGCCATCTCGACATTATGTCTGGCCATATAGTTCGTATAGGTATTATTGACCGCAGCACCGCAATATTCGTCAGGACCCTTGACAAAGAAACAGGAATACTGCTGCCTGTTCTCCTCCCAGGTAAATCGGCTTTTCCAGTATCGGGCAGTTTCCGCAAGCAGCTCCCGCATTTTCTCTGTCAGTGGCATGCCTGTTATTTCCACAGTCCGGCACAGCGCATAAGCAATGTCCGCTGTAATATGGACCTCGCAAAGTCCGATATCCCAGCTCTCACACTGTTCTGTTCCATCCGCTGCACACATCCAGGGATAACGTGCGCCGTTCAGATTCTGTTTCGCAGCAAGTTCCTTCGCCTGCGGAAGACGATTGAGCCGGTAACGCGACAAATTCGCAGCCGCCCCCGGGCGACACCAGCAGAAGAACGGCTGCAGAAAAACATCTGTATCCCAGAACGCATTACCTTTATACCGTCCGTGCGTCAATCCGCGTGCACCGATGGAAACCCCGGCATCATCCGCCGCGTTATTACAAAGCATCTGAAAGATATTCCACCGGAGCGCACCCTGGATTTCCTCCTCGGCATCCAGTTCAATATCACAATCCCGCCAGAGCCTGTCCCACGCGTTCATATGCATACCGCGAATATCCGCAGCTTCCGCGTTTTCTTTTTCCCCCTCCGTCAGAATCCGGATTCTGTTTTCGACCACCGTCGGAATACCGGGTTTCAACTTCAGTAAAATCTGTGCTCCGGAAACAGGATTCCCGTCCGCCGTCAGCGTTCGGCGGAAATAAAGCCTGCGACCGCTGCGGATCGCACGGAGCAGAAGAGTATGGTCTGTTTTTTCTTCCGTCCGGAGAAGGCATACTGTCTCCTTCTCTTCAACTGTTTGATCATCACAGACCGGAAGGTTCTCCACGCGGTCGTCCAGTTCCGCATTGATATGAACCGTCCGTTCCGAATCCGCCGTAAGCGTCATCCGGATACAGATCAACTGTGGATCAGCCATGCTGACCATACTTTCCGCGGAAACAGTCAACCCATTTTCCCGCCAGGTCCTGGTCAGCAGCCCGTAACGGAGATCCAGTTCCTGATGAATCTGTTTCGGTTGATAACGTTCCACCCTCATTCCCATCACATCGGGAAGCTGCACCATGTCTGTTATTCCAGGCTTTACCGACTCAAAAAATCCGGCCCGGAAAATGGCGTGATCCTGCGGGTTTTGCTTAGGTTCCTGAAGTGAGAAACCCCGTACACCCAGAAAACCGTTTCCGATAAAGAAAATGCTTTCGGCAAAATCGTTCACAGGTCCGTCCAGTTCTACTCGCCAAGCGCGGATCACCGGCATTTCCATAGGGTCAGATCCTTTCCAAAGCAATCATCTCATCCAGCGGACAGCGAATTTCCGTTTCCTGTCCGCCAACGTATTCCGCACCGGTAAAACGGTGTTTCCAATGACCCGCCGGCAGCCAGACCCGGCGGCTCTCCCGACCTTCTTCTGTAATGGGGCAAACCAGCAGATCCCGCCCGAGCATATATTGATCCTCGCAGGCACAGGATCGCGGATCCTCCGGATAGCAGAGGCAGAGATGCGCCATTAACGGGCGCCCCGCGTTCGCGCAGTAAGCCGATTCCCGAATAAGGTATGGTTGCAGTTCCTTCCGGATCCGGGCAAATTTGCGGCTGATCGTCATAATCTCCGGGTTCTGAAGTTTTTCCGCCAAGTTCCAGGGACTCCGGTCATTGACAAATCCCGCCTCATGTGTCGCGTAAAACTGACCGCTGCGAGGTTCTGAGTGCCACTGCATAATCGGGCAGAAACATCCCATTGCCGTCGCCCGGAGATACAGCTCGGCCGAAGGCAGTTCTCCGGCGAATCCTCCGATATCAAAGCTCCAAAGCATCAACCCGCTCAGGCCGGCAGATATCCCAGCCCGCAGTTGTGCACGAAGTTCACTCCAGGTACTGACCTGATCTCCCGCCCAATGGATCGGCCGGGTCTGGGCTCCGGTCCAATCCGCACGGCTGAAGGTAACCCCGTGAACCCCGTTCTCTTTCAAAAAATGCTGATAAGCACCGATATACTGCGACGGGTAAAGATTGTGCGCCTCTTTTCCGTTCAACCCGTTATACAGGCGCACGTTGTCGTCCAGCAAAAATTCCCCGCCGTCCGTCTTGAACCCCTCAATACCCATGTCCAGCAGATATTTCCGTTTCCTGAACCACCAATCCACTGCATCCGGATTCGTAAAATCCGGCAGCAGGCTTCCGCTGAACCAGACGCCATTCGGTATACGGTACGGCGTTCCGTCCTGACAGAAAACACAATACCGCTTTTCCAGGGCTTCCCGTTCATCCTCCAGCAGCCATTCTCCAGGTTCTCCGTCATTTTCCCGTTTGATCACCGGGATCTGCCAAAGGATCGGATGGAGTCCTGCGTCCCGAATTCTGCGCACCGTATCTTCAGGATCCCGCCAGAATTCATGTCCGTTCCACCGATAAAAGGTTCGCTCATCACTCCAGGCTTCCAGTACCATGACATCCGCCGGATAATCATGAATCCGGAGTGCCTTCAGCTGTGCATCCACTTCCGCATCGCTGTTCCAGCCATTAGCGCTGATCCAGACACCGAAAGCCCAGTCCGGCGGAAGTTCCGGCATACCGGTCATCCGCAGGAACTGACAGAGAATTCCCGCAGGCGTTCCAAAGAACCAATGATCCCGGCTCAGAACCTCTCCGCAGGTTTCCTGCTCCAGCATCAGACCGGCTCTGAAGTCCATCCGGACAGGCAGCATGGATTCCCGAAAACATCCCACCCCATTTTCTGTCATAAAAAACGGGATCGGAAGATAGGTCTTCTCTCCCTGATTTGTAAACTGCTCAGTCACACAACCGTCGGATCCGCTTTCACGAAGGTCCACCGCATGAAATCTCTCACCGGTGCCCCAAATGTGTTTGGCATTCAGCTCACCTTGCTGTGAGAAGGTTTTGATTTCGCCGTCTTCTGCTGTTTCCACCTGATAAGTCTCAACAGAAGCGACCCGTTCACCGTTACTTAAACGTTTCAGCAAAAAGCCTTTTTTAATGCCGGTCAGGGTAAGCTCAAAACCCTCCGGCAATTTGCTGTGTATTTCCTCAACCGGCTCTCCCGCAGGAACCTGGCCGCGTATCACGGTCACCTCCAGGTGATCCGTAATCCGGAAAATCACATGAAATCCGTCATAGCTCTGGCACAATGCGCCATCCTTCATCCGCCGCAGCGAGCGATATACAGGCATAATAATCAGTCACACCTCCGTTCCCGTACAGAATCCCGTTCCGCAAGCCGGAGCGGAAGGATACATTCGGTATGTTTATGTTCTCCGGCACGCGCGGCTTCCAGCACCAGTTGAACCGCCATGCTTCCTTTTTCTCCGATATCCTGATGTACCGTAGTCAGGGAAGGATCCGACATATTTGCCAGATAGACATCGTCAAAGCTGACCACAGAAAGGTCATCCGGCACTTTGAGTCCCTGACGGCTCATTCCCTTCAAAACACCCATAGCGATAATATCGGCCGTCACAAAAGCCGCAGTCTGTTGACATCCCCGTTTGATATATTCATCAGCCGCTGCCATTCCAAATTCAAAGTCCACCGTTCCGGAATAGATCGCGTTCGGATCCATGTGAAGCCCGGCTTCCGTCAGCGCATCGCAATATCCCTGATATCTTTTGATGTTGACACCGTTCTCCCGGAGGGAACCGCTGATAAACGCGATCTTCCGATGGCCCTTGTCGATCAGATAGCGAGTGGCCATACGTGCGCCTTCCTTATCCTCGATTCCGATCGTGTGAAAAGCTTCGTCCTTTACATAGCTGTCCACCAGTACAATCGGGATCCCGCAGCGCTTCAGTTCGTTCAGGGACTCGCCGGGATAAGTTCCGACGATAATAATCCCATCCACCCCGCGATTTTGGGCAATGTTCAGATAATTATGGTCCTCCTCCGTTCCGGAAAGAAGAAGATGATATCCGTTTCGGCGCGCTGTATATTCAATGGAAGAAAGCAATTCACCATAGAAAGGATTGGAAAACATGAATTCTTTTCCGGGTTCCGTCTGGGGAATCAATACGCCAATCAGATTACTCCGGCGGCTGGAAAGACTGCGCGCATTCAGATTCGGAACATAACCCAGTTTCTGTACCGCCTTCGTCACGCGCCTGCGGGTTTCTTCTCTGATTGTTTCGGTGGGTGTATTGTTCAGCACGTAACTGACTGTTGTGGCGGAAACACCGGCTTCTCTCGCCACATCTTTGATGCTTACACGCTTCACAGTCCCCAACCTCCGACCTGTATGAATCACTTAAACGTTTCAGTTGTCTGAATCATAACACTCACGGATACTTCTGTCAATATCTTTTTTGAATTGCTTCCTGAAAAAAGTTCATTCCATCGGATACAGGATCCCCATCTCTTTCCGGAGTTCTGTGCTGATCCGGCTCACCGCCAGGGATTCCTCCAGCGTCATGACCGGTGATTCGGTCAGACCCTTCCGGATACATTCCGCCGCATGATCAAACTCATAATGATGACCTTCATTTTCAGGTGTAAATCCGAACACCTGTTCTTTTTCTCCCCAGGGATGCAGGATCAACCGGGTGGGATGCCAGAAATCCGGGATCTCCAGCCAGGCTTTTGATCCATATACTGCCAGCCGTTGATCCGCCGCGGCATCCATCCCGCAGAAAAACTGCGCGGTTGTTCCGGAGGCCCAGATCATCTGCCCGCACATCCGCATATCGGCGCCTGTAGGGGCTTTGACCGCGAATCCCGTCACCTTCTCCGGTTCCCATCCGAGGAAAGCCGTGATCGCCATCAGCGGATAAACGCCCAGATCCAGCAGCGCGCCGCCGGCCAGATCCATCGCGTAAACGCGGTCCTTTTCATTATACACGCCGGGATAGGAGAAATTCCCGTCCAGATGCCGGATTTCACCGAGCGTGCCGGATTTTGCCAGTTCCGTCGCCTTGATGAACGCGGGCATGAACCGGGTCCACATGGCTTCCATCAGAAAAACGCCGTTTCTCCGGGCGCAGGCGATCATCTCCGCGGCTTCCGCGTCATTCACGGTCATGGGCTTTTCACACAGCACATGCTTCCCGCTGCACATCATCCGGATCGCCTGTTCTTTATGGAACGGATGCGGCGTGGCAATATACACCAGATCAACCTCGGGGCTTTCGGCCAGTTCCTCATAGCTGCCGTAAGCAAAAGGAATCCGGTATCTCTCCGCGCAGGTCCGGGCACGGTCGATGTTCCGGGACGCTACTGCGGTAACCCGGATCTCCTTTGCGTTTCCCATATCTGTCATCACCCGGTCCACGATCCGGCCGGGTCCGAGAATGCCCATCCGTACCATTGTCAGATTCTCCTTTCCTGTCATCCGCTTCCGGTCAGACTTCTGTCCGGAAAAGCGCCATCGCCGGTTCCGCGCAAACCCTGTTCGCAGCAAAAATCGTATTGGTTCCTTCAAAGTGAACGCCCTCCGGGGACAGCGGCATCCGGAAAACCCCGCCGGCTTCCGTCACCAGCAGCGCTCCGGCAGCTACATCCCAGGGTTTCAGTTCCAGTTCAAAGAAAATTTCCGTCCGGCCGCAAGCCACATAACAGAGATCCAGCGCGGCGGAACCGGATCGGCGGATATCCGCGCATGTCAGCAGATACCGCAGCGCCAGCCGCAGGCTGGTCTCCGCCTTCTGCGGATTGTAGGGAGATGTTCCGAAGGAAACCAGCGCGCGGTTCATCTCTGTTTCAGAAACACGGATCGGTTTGTCATTGAGAAAGGCGCCTTTCCCTTTTTCCGCATAAAAGAGTTCATCCGCATACGGCTGGTAAACCAGTCCGACAGTCGGTTCCCCGCCCACAGCCAGCGCGATGGAGATCGCGCTCTGCCGGTAATCATGGATCAGGTTCGTGGTTCCGTCCACCGGGTCCACAATCCATGTCGGATCGTCTGTCAGCACGGCTCCCGCGCCTTCCTCCCCAATAAAACGGCTACCCGGCACCAGTGCCGGCAGTTTCTCCCGCAGAAAAGCCTGCACCTGCCGGTCCACCGCGGTAACATAATTCGCATGGCCTTCCTTTATTTCAACCTCCAGCCGCCGTTCATCCGACAGCATCGTGCCCGCCTCACGGACAATTTTTTCAAGTTCCGTCTTCAGCACCCTATCCGCCTCACTTTCACGATTGGGAACAGTATACTCCCTTTTTCGCGGGAATCAATGGATATGAAACAATCCCGGCGCAGGGCCGGGATTGAAATACTGACTTAACCGAAGGTGATCAAATGACTGCGCCGTGCCGTCTCGCCGGGTTGGAGGCAGATCATACCGGGTTTATGCTCGATCTCCCCATCCGTATCCAGCGTGTCCGGAGCATTGGTCCAGGGTTCCAGGCACAAATATCCCGCGCCGGGTTTCTGCCACAGCATGAATACATCCATCCCCTCGAAATCCACCCGGACATTCCGGCCCGTTTTCGTATTCATCAGCGTAGCGCTCCGGCTCCGAAGGCTCCGGAAAACCAGAGCGTCCACCGCGAAAAATTCGGTCTTCAGTTCCAGCGTCCGGGTTTTTTCCTTCAGAACATAGGGTTCCGGGTCGATCAGATTTCCGATCAGTTTGCTGACACGCAGATCCTCTTCCTCCGGGAATTCTATCCGGTAATCCTCCAGCGGTCCTTCCAGCGCATAGGCTTCGTGAGATCCGACGCCGAAATGGAAAATCCGGGAATCCCGGTTTTCCACTTCATAAGTCACCCGCAGGGATTCGCCTTCCAGCGCGTAGACGGCGCGAAATTCATACTCAAAGGGGAAACCCGCTTCCTTTTCCGTCAGGATAAACGTCGCCCGGTCCGCTGCGGTTTCTCCGGGCTGCCATTCCTTCAGCCGGGCAAACCCGTGTTTGTTCATGGGATACCGTTCACCGCGCATGGTGTAGCAATCATCCTTGTATCCGCCGCAGACAGGGAACATGATCGGCGCGCGCCCGGTCCAGAATGCCGGGTCTCCCTGCCACATCCGTTCATTTCCGTTTCTGTCGGTCACAGATTGAATCTCGGCGCCTTTGCTCGCGATCACAACCGTCAAAAACTCATTGGAAATCGTTACCGATTTCATTATTCCGTCACTCCTTATCAATCATTGAAAATCCCGTGCCGTTCATCGGCTTCCTCCCGGGGACACAGCCGGACGCACAGCGAAGATCCCGGAGGAACCCCGAAGGATTCCGCCAGATGCGGACACTTGGCCATCAGCAGGCAAAAGGTCTCCCGCCCGTTCTCCTCGCTCAGGGATTCGTAGTTGCCCTGTCCCTTGGCGATCACAACATCCGATTCCCGGTAGATCTTCAGAAACTCCTGTGAGACCCGGTCCAGAACCGTTCCCGCCGCGCCGTCGCCGTTGGAAACAATCTCGGCGACATCGTCCATATGTACTTCATACGCTTCCCGTTCCGTCACATCGTTGACCACGGCCGACCCCTTCACCGCGTAAAAAACCTGCAGCAGAGGATTGACGCGCCGGCATTCCTCGATCAGCAGTCTGTCAGGAACGATTTCACCGCAGTTATCACCGATCACCGTCAGGATCTTTGCCTGTCGGATCCTTTCCAGCAGAAGAGCCGTCTCATCCCGGACCAGCGTCATGCTTTCCGCTTCCCGCATCGTCCGGAGAACAGCCTCCCGATCCGGTTCGGCAGCGGTAAAATCGATCAGATTACCCGCGATCGCCAGCTTCACAGCATACAGGAACGGATTGCCATCCGCCCGGATCCTGTCCCGGAAGCGCTCCGCTTCCAGCGTCAGGAGGCCGTCATACATCCGTCTCGTTTCCTGATAAGGATCCTCCGTGCCGATCGTCTCCCGGACGATCCGCCAGACGTTTCCCCACATGACAGGCGCGGATTCATTGTAATCGATCCGGGCCATTTCCAGGAATACGTCCCGGTAAACGCGCGGCCGGTCCTCCACCTGGAAGCGGTTCAGCAGCCGGGTCACCTGGCGGAGCATGCATTCCAGACACGGCGCCTGAATTTTCAAAGCGTTTCCCTCCAGACCTCAGCTTACAGTTTCTTGACCATGTTTTCCACCGCGCCGACCCAGGCGTGATCCGGATCGTTGGTACGGCAGAAGCCCTGATGCTCGCCGGCCATCAGCCAAAGGAAATAGGTATTGTAACCGGGGGCGCCGACCGTGGTGTGATAGCCGCGGGGGAATTCCACCAGCTCGTCCTGCTTGACGCGGTACGCTTCGTCGATCTCTCCGTCGGAGGTGTACAGGCACTGCACGCCAAATCCCTGTTCCGGATCAAACAGGAAATAATAAATTTCTTCCGCGACGCCTTCAATGGGCATATTATCTACATCATGCTTATGCGGGGGGAAGCCGGCCCAGTTGCCGGGAGTCACGTACGCTTCACCGACTGTCAGCTTCTTCGCGTGAGTCGATCCGTCCACGATGAAGGAGGTATCGCGTTCCCACGGCTTGACGCCCAGACGCGTCACGCGGACGTCCGCCTGCCGGATCGCCTGGGGTTCGGTATCCACAGTGATCGGCGTTCCGCAGACCGCGATCTTGACCTTGAATTCACTGCTGATCTCCACGGTGGTATTCCGGCCGGCATAGAAGCATTCCGCTTTCGGGCTGGCGAATACCGTCGCACGGACGCCCAGTTTCCCGTAATCTGTTCCGTTAGCTTTGAAAGAGGCGCTTCCCCACAGGATCACAAACGCGATCTCCCGATCCTTCGTTTCAAAGGTCAGATGGCCGTTGTATCCCAGTTCGATGATGCCGAACTCCAGATCCTTCAGGCTGCATTCGCCGATGGTGCAAAGGGGAGTATAGCCTTCCGCGGGTTTATAAGCCTTTTTGTAATTCATTTTCTTTCGCTCCTTTTCTGAATCTGATTTATCATTTCGTCGGCCGTTTCTTCCCAGCCGGCGACAATGCCGTAATCCGCGCACCGGAATATCGGGGCGTTCCGGTCTGTATTGACCGCGATGACCTTCCCGGAGGCGTTCATTCCGACGGTATGCTGGATCATACCGCTGATCCCGAAGGCAATGTACAGATCCGGGTGCACCGTAACACCGGTCTGCCCGATCTGATGCTCATATCCGATCCACCCCGCGTCCACCGCGCTGCGAGTTGCTCCCACCGTGCCGCCCAGCAGCTCCGCGAGCCTCTCCAGCTTCCGGAATCCCGACGCGCTCCCGAGGCCTTTACCTCCGGCTACAATGACCCGGGCGTTCTGCAGGCTGATACCGTTTTCCACCGGAATAAATCCTGTCCGGATCAGTCTTCCCCGGGATACGGAACCGTCAGACTCCCGGACCGGCGTCCGTTTTCCGGGGGTAATGATCTCCGCCCGGAACACACCCGGACGGACGCTGGCCATCTGCGGTCTGCGATCCCTGCACAGGATCCGCGCCGTCAGATTCCCGCCGAACGCGGGACGGATCTGTTCCAGCAGGCCGTCCTCCGCGATCCGCAGATCCGTGCAGTCCGCGGTCAGTCCGGTTTCCAGCTTCGCCGCGATCCATGCGGACAGAAAACGCCCCCGGACAGTTGCCGGGAAAAGAACAATATCAGGCGTTTCTTCCTTCAGGATCCCGGCCGCAACAGTCCCCAGCGCATTATCATCCTCCGCCGCAGGGATCACCAGCGCCTCGTCCGCACCGTAATCGCCGCAACTGCCCGTACAGGCGCTTCCGCGCTCCGTCAGTGCCGTCACATACGCTTCCGGCGCCATTCTCCTTGCCGCGCTGATCAGTTCCAGCCCGGCGGAGCTTTCCTTCTCGCAGTAAACATAGATCCGCGTCATGGAATCACCCCCATTTCCGGAAGTGTCCCGATCGCTTCGTCCGTTGTGACCGTCCGGCATGGCCGGACGCCCACAGGCCGGGCGCTGACCTTCACGACGCGGGTCGGAGAAGCCTTCAGTCCGCATGCTTCAGCCGACAGGCCCAGATCCTCCGCCGTCATTCTGCAGATCTCCGCTTTTCCGGCTTTCCGGAGCCCCATGACCGTCGGAAGCCGCAGACGGTGACTCCATTCGCAAAGGGTCGCCAGAAGCGGCGCATCCGTTTCCCACAGTACGGTTCCGCGTTCTGTCAGCTGGCGGACCGTCCATCCGTTTTCAGTCCTGTTCACATCCGTAGCATTGGCAACGCAGGCGAAGTCGAGCATGGAAGCCAGCATCGGCCCCACCTGGCCGGTCTCGCCGTCGGTTGCCCGGCGGCCGCAGAGGATCAGATCAAATCCGCCCAGTTTCTCCACGCAGGTCCGGAGACATTTCGCCGTCACCAGCGTATCCGCGCCGGCAAAGGTCCTGTCTGTCATCAGGACGGCATTGTCAGCCCCCCGGGACAGAGCTTCCCGCAGCATGCTTTCAGCCCGTTCCGGTCCCATGGTCAGTACGGTTACCGTTCCGCCGGTCTGATCCCTGAGCTTCATCCCCAGCTCCAGCGCACTCTCATCCGCCGGATTCATCACCTGAGCCACAAAGTCCCGCTCCAGCGTAAAGGAATCGGATAACTTGACCTCCGTGGTATCCGGGACCTGCTTCAGGCAGACAAGGATCTTCTGTTCTTTGATCATAGCGCGTTATAGATCGGTTCCAGTGCCTGCTGGATCCGTTTGTATGTTTCAAAATGCTCCCGGTAGAAAGCGACGCCCTCCGGATCCGGCTCTGTCACGCCGGAAATCCGTACGCAGCGGTTTACCGCTTCCCCGTGATCCGCGAAAACGCCGGTAGCCACTCCGGCCAGCATGGCGCTTCCCAGCGAGCTGTCCACATTCTCCACTGTTGTCAGCGGGATATTCAGCATATCCGCCAGAATCTGACGCCACAGATCGCTCTTCGCGCCACCGCCGATCGCAGTTGCCTCCGTCGGAGCGATACCAAGCTCCGTCAGCGTTGCAAAACAGTCCTTCATGGAATATGCGACGCCTTCCAGCACGGCCCGGTTGAAATGCGCTTTCGTATGAAAGCCTGCCGCGCCGGTAAAGCTGGCGCGCAGCCTGTCGTTCAGATACGGGGTGATTTCCCCCTGAAGATACGGATGAAAGTAAAGCCCTTCGCAGCCGCGGGAGACCGTTGCGGCCGCGGCGCTCATTTCTCCGAAGGATCCGCCGAAAGTATCCCGGTACCAGCGGTTTGCCGCCGCGCAGCTCTTGGTCGCCGTTCCGGGATACCACAGTCCGTCGACCACATGGCGGTAGGTCACCAGCCGCGGATCCACCACGGCATGATCCGTCACAGGGCAGATCCGTCCGGCGGTCGCCAGTTTCACTGTCGCCTGACCAGGCCGGATCGCTCCGGCCGCGTAAACCTCCATCACGGTATCCGTCGCGCCCGTGATGACGACCGTTCCCTTTTCAAGGCCCGTATCTTCCCTCGCCTGTTCCGTCAGAGGGCTGAGTTTCATCATAGGATCCACAATTTCCGGCATAATCCCGGGATCGATCCCGCACAGCGCGCAGAACCGTTCACTCCAGCGGTTGTTCCGGGCGTCCAGCAGCAGATTCCCCATCGCCTCGATGGAATCCGTGACATAATCCCCGGTCAGCTTATAGCGGATATAGTCCTTCATTGCGAGGACCTTCCGCGTCTTCCGGATGGTTTCAGGCTCATTCTCCTTCAGCCAGATCAGCTGGGGAAGCGTCCAGAGGCTGGAAACACTGTTATAGCATTCCGCGATGATCTCGCTCCCCATTTCCCGCTTCAGGCGGTCCGCCTGTGCAGAGGCGCGGGTATCCGTCCAGTAGATCGCACGGCGGACAGGACGGTCGTTTTCATCCAGCAGAACAGTTGTATGCGTCGCCGCGTCCAGCGCGAGCGCCGCGATCTCACACGGCTTCACACCCGAGATCTTCAGGATCTCGCGGATATTGTCCGTCAGAGCACGGTAGCTGTCATCCGGGTCCTGCTCCGCCCAGCCGTTTTCAGGATAGAAAGTAGGGTATTCCTTTCCTGCGGTAGCATAGACTTTTCCGTCTTCACCCAGCAGCGTCGCCTTGGAGGAACTTCCTCCGAAATCAACCCCCAACAGGTATTTCATGTGCCGATTCTTCCTTTCAAAGGATCACGCTGACGCCGTCCGGAATCACGGTGACCCTGCTGAAGCTCCCCAGAATTTCAGTAGCCATGTTCAGCGCGGTGTCCGCGTCCGGTGCCCATTTCAGATGCATTTTCGTGACAAGTTCCCGGTTTTCCTCTCCGGTCACAAAAATACAGGTTGCTTTTCCCATGATCCGGGCCAGGATCTGAGCCTCCCATTGATCCATCCGCGTACTGTCCGGCGGAATATTTTCAATATCCCGCGTAACTTCCGCGGCATTCTCCCGTTCGGCAAACCAGCGGTAAAAATCCTCTCCCCCGTGTCCGTCGCCCAGAGCGGCGTTCATGATGATCACACCGTCCTGACGCACGCAGGCTTCCGCGGCCGTCATTCCCTTCACGCTCTGATAGACATTCTGGTCCAGAGGATATCCGCCGTTGGAGGACACTGCGATGTCCGCGATCTCCGGCTTTACCCGGCTCATTTCCTCACAGCGCCTGCAGCCCGTCCGGTGCGCCTGCTCCGGATCCCCGGCAAACGCCGCGATGACCTTTTTTTCAGCGTCAATGATCACATTCAGGATAAACGCAAGGCCCGCCGCCTGCGCGGCAAACAGCATATCCCGATGGATCGGGTTCCCGTCCAGACTTCCCTGCCGCGCGAGCGGATCCCGGATAAACCTGGCGTTATGATTGTAAAGAACCGTTTTCGCGGAAGCCACGCCTGGCAGAATACTCTTTCTTCCGCCGGAGAAGCCCGCGAAGAAGTGCGGTTCAATGAAGCCTTCCGATAACACCAGATCCGCTTCCTTCACCAGCCGGTTCAGCCACAGCTCCCCGCCGGAAGGCAGCGTACCGAAGAAAGCCATCTGTTCCATTTCCTTCGCGCGGTGAACAACGATCCGTTCCCGGGAGGCGATCTCCTCACCGTAACGGGCCCGGATCTCCTCCTCTGTCGTCGGACGGTGCATACCGGTCGCGATCAGGATGGTAATCTCAGCGTCCGGATTTCCTTCACGGATCTCCTCCAGCAGCAGCGGCATGGTGATCCGGCTGGGAACCGGCCGCGTATGATCGGAGGAAATGATCAGGATCTTTTTCTTATCCTGTACCATCTCCCGGAGTCTGGGCGATCCGACAGGGTTTTCCAGCGCGGACCGGACAATCTCCGTCTGATCCTCCCCGGTCCCCTCGGGATGCTTCGCGTCGATCACCGCCGCCAGCCGTTCCTCCGGAACATGCAGGGTCTGGAACCCCTTTCCGTAAGGAATTCTGATCTCTGTCATACCCATCATACCACCTTCCCGGGATTCAGGATCCCGTTCGGGTCAAATGCCGCTTTGATCCCGCGCATCAGATTCATCTGGGTCTCTCCCAGATCCTCCGCAAGGAATCCTTTCTTGGCGTGTCCGATACCGTGCTCGCCGCTGACAGCTCCGTTCATTTCCCGTGCCGCGGCGTAAAGGCCGTCCATCACTTTCTTCACACTGGCTTTCCATGTTTCCTCATCCATACCGTCGCGGCAGGCGTAAATATGCAGATTGCCGTCTCCGGCATGACCGAAGGAACGGATCCGGACACCGGTTTCCTCACCGATCTCCACACTGCGGTGAACGAAAGCCGGGATCAGTTCCCGCGGGACCACAACGTCGCACTCGTCCATGGTGCTGGTCGATCCCTTGATAGCTTCCAGGAAAGCGCCCCGGGCATTCCAGATGCTCTCCTTGCGCTCATCGGTATCCGCCAGCAGCACATCCTTCGCACCGATAGACAGCGCCAGATCAGTCAGCGTATCAATGGAAGGCTTCAGCGCGTCATAGCTCGCCCCGTCCAGCCGGATGAGAAGATAAGCATTTGCGCTGGTGTCCGGGAACTGTTTCCCCAGATAGGTCTCCGCGCAGGAGATCACCTCGCGTTCCATAAATTCCACAGCGGTCGGATCGCATCCGGCAGCCAGCACCTGAGGGACCGCGCCGATACAGGCGTCCAGATCGTCAAAGGGCATCAGCAGGGAAATATTCGTCTTCGGTTCCGGAACGAGCTTGACCGTCAGCCGGGTCAGGAAACCCAGCGTTCCTTCAGAACCGATCATCAGATCGATCAGGCTGTATCCGGAAGAGGTTTTGACATTCTTCCCGCCCAGCTCGATGATGCTGCCGTCCGCCAGCACGACCTGCATACCGAGAATATAATCCCGCGTCACGCCGTAGCGTACGGCGCGCATCCCGCCCGCGTTGGTCATGGCGTTTCCGCCCATGGTCGCGGTTTTCTCGCCGGGATCCGGAGGATAGAACAGACCGGTCCCCTCCAGCGATTTGGGGAACTCCATCAGCAGCACGCCGGGTTCAACGGTAGCCGTCATATTTTTTGTATCGACCTCAAGCACCTTTTTCATCTTTTCAGTGCTCAGAACCACGCCGCCGTGAACAGCGACGCATCCGCCGCACAGGCCCGTACCCGCGCCGCGGGGCGTTACCGCGATGTGATGTTCATTGCAGTAAGCGAGAATCCTGCTCACTTCATCCGCCGTCAGCGCCTGAAGCACGGCTTCCGGCTTGAAGTGACCGTATTCGGTCATTTCGTCATGGTCATAGTCCGTGGAAATATCTTCACCGGAGAAAACGCGATCGGACAGAACAGAACGGAAATATTCCAGATCCGCTTCCGTCACCTGCTTGAAATTGCTCATGCTTCCTTGCCCTCCTTCAGCTTCGCGATCAGCGCGGGTACCACTTTATACAGATCGTCCACGATGGCAATATGCGCCACGTCGAAAATCGGTGCCGCGGGATCCGAGTTGATGGAAACAATATGATCGCTGGCGTTCATACAGCTGGTGAACTGGATCGCACCGCTAACGCCGCAGGTAATGATCAGCCGCGGCCGGACCGTACGGCCGGAAAGGCCGATCTGACGCTCATTGGTCGTCCAGCCCTTTTCGACCAGCGGACGCGTGGTCGCCCAGTCGCCGCCGAGCAAAGACGCCAGTTCCCTGATCATTTCCAGATCAGATTCCTTCTGCAGTCCGCGTCCGCCGACAACAAGAATTTCCGCGTCGGAAATGCTCTTCTTCGGCGGTACGGGTATCACGGAAACTTTCTTTCCCCGGCAGTCCGCCACCGTCTTCGGCAGTTTACGGACGATCACGGTTCCCTCCGCCGTCTCCTGACGGACAGGAGGATTCATCACTTTATAGCGGACCGTTGCAAACTGCGGCCGGGTATGGGTCGTTACGATCTGCGCCATGATATTGCCGCCGAAGGCGGGACGGATCTGGACCAGATCCGTATTCTCCCGCAGCTCCAGACGGGTGCAGTCCGCCGTCAGTCCTGTGTGGAACCGGGTTGACAGGCGGGGCGCCAGGGAACGGCCCAGAGAAGTAGCGCCCACCAGAACAACGCTGGGGTGCGCGTACCGGATATAATCCTCCACGCAGCAGGCATAAGCGTCCGCCCGGAAATAACCCAGTTCCGGATCGTCATATACCGCAACTTCGCTGACTCCGTAATGGCGCAATTCTTCGGCATAGCCGGATACACCGTCGCCGACGAGCGCCGCCTTGACCTTGAAGCCCGGCACGTTGGCCGCCAGCTCCAGGGCTTTCCCGATCAGCTCCAGTCCGACGGGATGCAGCCGTCCGCCGCTGACTTCGGTAAAAACGAGAATATCGTTCCATTTAGACTTGTCAACATCGTCCACTTTGGTCTCCAGCTTCAGGATCGCCTTCTGCGGACAGTTCTTCACACAAATGCCGCACACCTTGCAGGCTGCGTTCAACTCCGGCTTGCCGTTCACCATGTCGATGGCGCCGAAAGGACAGTTATCCTTGCACAGGCCACAGCCGGTGCATTTCCGTTCAAGTACAGCAATTTTAGCCACGGTCGTGTCCCTCCTTACACAAATTTCCACTTCTTCAGAATATCCTGAAGACGTCCGGCGTTATCCCCGTCCGCGTTCCAGACCTCATGCTCCGTATCATTGGCCGGGGGGAAGATCCGTTCCACCTGGGTGGGACTTCCGGAAAGGCCGTAGTGGCTCTCATCCGTGTCCAGGAAGGTATCCAGACCCTGAATATGGATCGGCTTATCCCCGATCTCCTTTGCGATCTTCAGGCTGGGAAGGCGGGGAACATGAATGTCCTGCTCCACGGTCACCAGACACGGGAACGGCATATGTACCGTCTCGATCACATCCTGCAGCTGCTGTTCGGCGTCCACGCCGTCGCCGGTGACTGTCAGCCGGCTGACCCAGGCCGCATGCGGGATCCCCATATGTTCCGCAATGGCCGGACCGACCTGCGCGGTATCGCCGTCGGTGGTCTGCTTGCCGCAGAGGATCAGATCAAAATCTCCCACGCTGCGGATCGCCTGGCTTAACGTATAGCTGGTCGCCAGCACATCCGCGCCGCCGAGCCGCCGGTCTGAAAACACATAACCGTCATCGGCTCCCATCATGTAGGCTTCCTTCACAATGGCCTGTGCCTGAGGCGGACCCATGGTCCCGACCGTAACGGTTCCGCCGTTTTCCGCCTTCAGGCGGAGAGCGGTTTCAAGCGCGTACAGGTCATAGGGATTCATTTTGCTCGCGACGCCGTTGCGCTTCAGCACGCCTGTTTCCTCGTCCACCTGCACCTTGCTGGTGGCCGGAACCTGTTTGATGCATACGAAAATGTTCAAGATCCAGACAGCTCCTTTCAAAATATCCGGGCTTGATCCGGGATATACAACGTTCATCCGGGTTTCCCGCAATCGTTACATGCGGAACACACCTTGCCACATTTATTATGCCTTTTTCCGTTTCAGGCGAAAATATACAAACTCTACCAAATCATTATGAAAATCGACTTTTTTGTCCTTCTGTTTCCCCGGAACAGAAAAAAGCCCCGCTGTGCCGCGGAGCCCGGCGGGAAATCCAGTTTTGTTCCGGAACGGAAAGCGTTCGCCTTTTCCCCTGAAAAGAACCTACGGTTCCGGCCGGTTCAGCCGGTCTGCTCTCAAAGGGTTCCATGACCCCCGGAGATAAAGGATCAGCATCAGAAGAAACATCGTCATATTATGAGCGATCATGCATCCCCAGGCTGATGTCAGGCCCCGGCCCAGCACAGAGATGCACAGGAATGTTCCGCCGATCCTGACGATCCACATCGTACTGATCCCGCATATCAGCGGCTTGACCGTTTCCCCGACCCCCTGCATCATTCCTTCGATGATGATGGAAACGCCGTAGAAAGGTTCGGAAACCGCCACCATCCGCAGGACGGTCACACACAGCGTCAGAACCCGCTCATCCCGGGTAAACAGGCCGGCCATCGCCGGAGCAAACGCAAACAAAAGTCCGCCGGAAAGAAGCATCAGCGCGACTTCTATGCCGACAGCCGTCCGGGAAAGAAGACGCATTTTCTTTTCATCCTTCGCGCCGAGCGCGTTCCCGGACAGCGTCGCGGCAGCTGTCTGCATCCCGTAGCCGGGCACATAGAAAGCGGATTCCACCGTATTGGCGATCGTATGCGCCGCCGTGGAGACTTCTCCCAGTGAATTGATCATGGACGCGAAAGCCACATATCCGAAGGAGGTGGCAAACCGCTGCAGCATGTTGGGGATCGCCACCTTCAGGCACGGTTTCAGGATCTCCGGATCCGGCTTCAGCTGCCTGCCGCGCGGAGAAATCAGCGGATGGCGCCACAGCACGCGGGTAATGCAGATCCCTCCGAATACATATGCGGCGGCGCTGGCCACCGCCGCGCCGATCACGCCCATCCCCGCGCCGGGCATCGTAAACCCGGTCCCGAAAAGAGCAAGCTCCCGGGTCGGATAAATCAACAGGAAATTCAAAACCACATTGACCAGATTGACCAGCACTCCGACCCGCATGGGTGTCCGGGTATCTCCGGCCGCCCGGAGCGCTGTTCCGTAGATCACAGTCGCAGCCCTGAAGAGCATCGGCGTATAAAGAATGAAGAAATATCGGGCTGCGGTATCCCGTATGGACGTATCGATCCGCATCCAGACCGGAACCTGCCGGTACAGCGTCAACGGCAGTACCGTAAACAGCGTTCCCGCAAAGAGGACCGCCAACGTGGATTGCGAAGCCACACGGGCGGCGCGTTCCCTGTCCCCGCATCCCAGCGCCCGGGCAATAAAGGTCAGAAACCCGATTCCGAAAGCGGAAACCGTGCTCCCGATCAGCCAGTTCACCGTAGCGGTCGCGCCTACAGCCGCAGTGGCCTCTGTCCCCAGCGATCCGACCATGGCGGTATCGATATACTGCACAAGGGTCTGCATCAGCTGCTCCAGCATGGTAGGCCAGGCCAGACGGAGAATGACAGGGATCATCCCCGCATATGCCCCGAAACGCAACCGCTGTTTCATCTTCAGAACAAACCCCCTCAAAAATCGGCTTATCTTAACATATTCTTCACCGGGAAACAATGTCAGCCAAAAAGGATGCGCGGATCCGCGCATCCATCATCCCGATAAAAAGCAAAACCGTCATTTGTTCCTGATCAGGCGGAAAAACCGGTAGGTACCCGGATATACCGGCAATTTGAACACCTTCTCCTCCGGCTCCTTCCTTGCGGTCGCGCTGTCGCCCTCGCGCTTCGGCATCGGATTCAGATGATGCGGCTCGGTATACCGGATCCCGGTTTCAAGGTCCTCGAACCCGGCCAGTTCCTCTCCGAGCAGCGTGACCTCCGCTGTCTGTTTGAATCCGTTCAGATTGTAGACGCCGAAAACATCATTGTCATACAGATACAGATTGAAGGGCGCCTTTACGGTCAGATACAGCGGCGCGCGGCGGGCAAAATCCTTTCCGATTGCGCCGAGAACCTCAGCCGGCAGGCGGTACAGATCTCCGGGATTATCCGGAATATTCAGGATATACAGATATCCCTTTCCGTAATAATCCTCCGTCATCAGGGCGGTACTGTTGTCATTCGTGTGCAGAAGCACATCGTACCAGGTCGCGTTGTTTTTATGGTTCATGACAGTCAGCGTAACCGGTTCGTCCGACTGCACCGTTTCTCCGGAGGAAACGGCATATGCCGTCATCTGGAACCGGGTGCCGCTCATTTTCCGGTCAGTCGGACGGACAGAAGTCATGTCCGAAAGCCCGCGGTCTGCGGTCGCCCGGAGAAAGCCGCCGGTGACCACGGCGATGCCGCCCTCCCGGACATACTTCTCAAGCTTCTCCACGATCTCCGGATCCGCGGCGGCGCTCTCTGTCAGCAGGATCTCATCCGCCTCTCCGTCGAAATACGGAACAGGTTCCAGCGGAATTCCGCACTGTCCCAGATAGTTCATCAGCTGATCTTCCCCGTCGGCGTCATAGGGTTCATAAACGGAAACACCGGCCGGATTTCCCAGCTGCGGGAAAATCCGGTCCAGACGTTCCAGCGCCACACCGAGCGCCGCAGCCGCCGGCGTATGAAGCACGTGTTCAAAATTAAAAAGCATCAGCTCCCGCGCTTTGGCAAAATACGTCAACTCCGCCTGCTGCAGATAGAAATTGATATTGGGTTCCGATCCGTACAGGTCGATCCAGCCCCCTCCGTTCCGTCCGGGAGCTATGTTCTCCATCAGGCGGATCAGGGAATAGCTCAGATAGCGCTGCAGATGCTGTCCGCTGTAATTGCTGTTGCGGGATTCCGTACCGGTATAGACCATATCAAAGATATCCTTCTCAGCCCGAGGATTATAGCCGCATTCCTGATATGATTCATACCAGTTCGGATATTTGATGATACAGGTGCATTCCGGATTGACCTCTTTCGCGGCGGCGACCAGTTCCCGGGAAAATTCTTCCATCCGGGCCAGCCGGAAATCCTTCCAGGAGCGTCTTCCCTTTTCCCGGATGCACATTTCGCAGCGGCAGGCGGTGAAGAAGAAGTCATCGAGGATGAACTTGTC
>CALCUD010000067.1 GCA_937906775.1 uncultured Clostridia bacterium | reverse complement strand
GTTTGTGCACCACCAACATTTAGGCTGCCTATCATATGCAGAATTCTGATTGGTTCATTTATACTCATTTTTCTATCACTTCTCGATCGTTTGAAGTATAGTATCACGTTTCTGTATAACTAGTGTTCCTTCTGTATATGTTCCATTTAGAATGCACCCGGCACCAACAACACAATTATTGCCAATCTCTGTACCCCTAAGAATCACCACATCCGCACCAATCCATACATTATTGCCGATTTTAACAGGTGCAGTTTTAAATTTTTTTGCCTTAATTCCACCAGGAGCCTTGAAATCATGATCATGATCATAGATTTTCACGTCCGGTCCAAATTGGACATCATCACCAATTTCAACACTTTCATATGCTGTGATGATGCAGCGATTGCTCATGCTGAAATTGTTACCACACTTAACTACAGCGTCCTTACGTACACGCAACTTGGCTCCGCTACGCATCTTGAAAGCTTTACCGATACTCAACTTTCCTCCTCGATCAACTGTGATCTCCGTACCGGGTGAAACAAGATTGATTGGTGAGCACTTTACTCCTCTGGATATTTTTAACCAGCCAAACTTAATCAACCCGATTACTTCACAAACTGTCGCATGTACATATTTGTTCATTTCACTTTCTCCACTTCTTTGCAGTATACATCAATAACCATCTGACGGTTGAATCGTTCTTCTACCCACTTACGACCAGCCCTACCCATTTCCAGCTTTTGTTCATAAGTCAGATCAACAAACGCACTCATTTTCTCAAAAAGATCATCTGCGCTACCCTTTTCAAAAAGATATCCGCTCTTACCCGGATCAACGGTAAGCCTGGAACCGTCGATATTCGAAGCAATGCATGCGCGACCATCAGCAGCGGACTCAAGCATAACATTAGGCACACCTTCTCCACCGAGAGAAGGAAGCACTGTACAATGACAGCTGTGGATTACATCATCAATATCACTGCGGAAACCCAT
Source organism: uncultured Clostridia bacterium (assembly GCA_937906775.1). Taxonomy (GTDB): domain Bacteria; phylum Bacillota; class Clostridia; order Christensenellales; family Aristaeellaceae; genus Aristaeella. The sequence continues at coordinate 15,603 of CALCUD010000067.1, read as the reverse complement.
ATAGTCAATGATGCCATCCTTATGCAATTGATCAACTTTTTCCTTGTATTCGCCCTCATCCACAAATCCGGCAACATGACAGATAACTTTTTTTCCAGCTTCTTTCAATCGTTTTGCACACTCAAAATATGTATCTACGCCCTTAATTCCAAGAACACGGCCGATGTAAAGGAAGTGAACCGTATCATCGGCAGGCATATCAGAAAAAACGTGTTTTTCCAGATTCACACCGGAACCGCACTTCAACATTTCATAATTATCACCAATCAAATGATGCTTCTTGAAGTATGCCAGATCACCATCATTCTGGAAAAACACTTTATAAGCCTTCGTAACAGAGAAACGATAAAGCATACGAATCACTTTGCTTACAATCGTTTCATTCACAAAGGCTTTCCCTGTGCCGGTAATGTTACACACAATTTTCTTTCCGGTCTTCCGCGCAGCCATCGAACCGTAGATATTCGGTTTTACCGTATAAGAAAAAATGATGTCCGGGTCAATTTCCCGCATCATCTTTATATATTTAGCTCTGAGCACCCAGTCTTCTTTGGGATTGACACCGTGCCGGTCCATCTCAGTGGGAACGATTTTACAACCGCGATCAGAAAAATACTTATTGTCAGAAGATTCCGGCAAAGAAAGATAAAGCTCGTGACCATCTGCAAGAAGCCGGTCAATTAGCTCGGGACGAAAGGAATGTAGCGTAATAAAATGGTTTGCCAAAAACAGAATCTTACTCATACCAAATATTCCCTTCCAAAACCATAAAGACGACATGCATTTCCGCACATCGTCAAAACAGTGCAAATCTATTGATTAGTATAAACTCTCTATCAGTTCTTTGGGTGTTTTCTTCCCGACAATAATATCACCAGGTTTTCCATGATACTTTCCTGTGGTAAAAGTGATCACATGATTATCCTCATTCACTGCCATTCTTCCAAATCTGCCGTAACAGATAATATAATCATATTTGTGTTTCTCGATTTTCTTCCTGATTTCTCTTCTTGCCTTCATTAATCCGAAGAAATCATGCATCCATCTGCAATGATACTGCTTGTAGATCGGGCATCGGATCTCTTCATGCCCGTTCGCCATGACGCTGTTTTTATATCCGGCCTCCTGCAGGGCGCGAATATAATCGATCCCCATTTTATTGATCGATTCTGCAGACCAGGCAACATGCAATACTTTCTTTCCGTTATATTGGGCACGGGCAATGTCTTCGATTTCTTCGGTTCTGTTTTCCCGATGTTTGGTTAGTACCCCTGTTCCGCCTTCGATCACACCATTATGTTTCAATACATTGGCAACGGTCAGGAAGAAACAGGTGATATCCATCTTAAGTGTTACATTGGAAGCATAATCCCCGTCAAGTTTTGCTTTGACCGGGATCTCCAATTCGTCCCGTCCGTTGATCTGTGCCCAGCCCGTCAGACCGGGAGTAACATCGTTCGCGTGATATTTCTCCCGCTCCGCGTAGAGATCCTCCTGATTCCACAGCGCCGGACGGGGACCGATGATGGACATATCCCCTTTCAGGATATTCCAGATTTGCGGCAATTCATCCAGAGAGAATTTTCTTAAGAAATGACCGACCCTTGTGATATACTGCTCAGGATTTTCCAGAAGGTGCGTCGGCATATCATGGGGGGTACTCGTTTTCATCGTGCGGAATTTGAACAGTTTGAAGTAACTGATCCTGCCGTCATCATTCCTTGCGATTCGCCGTTGCGTAAAAAACACCGGTCCCGGATCATCCGCGATCACAGCAATCATCAGGACCAGAAAAACGGGAGAAAGCAGAATCAATCCGCATAAAGAAAGTACGATATCCACCAAACGCTTGATGACTTTCCTGTACAAATCGAATTCCTCCAGGCTTCCTTTATTCCACAACCGCGTTGCTGACAAAATGGCTGCGTGGCGGGATCTTTACTTCATTCCGAACAACGCAGCCCATCGGGATGTGACTTCCTTCACCGATGACACAATTGTGATCGATCTTGCATCCGATATTCAAAAGAACGCTTTCACCGATATCCACGCCGGAGCTGACAAAGCACATAGCCCGGATAATAACGCCGCATTCCAGATAGGCCAGTGGATGAACAATAGCCGTCGGATGGATCAGAATCGGGATATCGTATCCTGCTTCTTTAATCTTATGATGGACCGTCATCCGATAATCGTTATTGCCCACCGCGGCAATGCAATACTCGAAATCCTGCGAAAACTTTTCCAGTTCATCCACCGTACCGATCACCTTGTACTGCCTTTCTTTTTCGGAAGTCGGCGCGTCATCCAGAAAAGCGATTTTCGTATATCTGCCGGTCAGATTCGCGATCTCGGCGACATCCTGACCCAATCCGCCGGCGCCGACAATCAGCAAAGTACGCTCTCTGCTTTTTCTCATATTGCCGCTTTTCTCCTTTCCGGTCACGGTTCACTGGCTTGTATTCCCTATATGATCGGCTGTTCAGCCGTTTTTCGCAATCTGAAGTATCTGTATCAAAATATCGCAGGCTCCGCCGTCAGGGCGCAAAAACCGGAATTTTCACTCTCTGCAGACGCGGGGCTGTGTTTCGGGAACGCTGCCGCCCGCCAATCCGGCAAGGTGCGGTCTGGAATCCCGATCTGACGGTTGGTGCCGGAGTCCGGCCGCGGGTCACGTTTCACCCCAGCGGAGCAGCCGGGCGATGTTTCCGCCGCAAAGGGCGGCGGCCTTTTCGGGGCCGGATTTCTGCCGCAGGGCTTCATAAGCCCTGTCGAGGGAGACGGGACGGCGATCGGGGCTGTGCGCGTCCGAGGAGACGAAATCGACGAGATCGCCGTCCAGAAGACGGCGGATATGATGACGGCGAAGAAGGTTCTCCCGGGCGTCCCACACGGTGCGGGAGTTCATCTGGCACAGGCAGCCGCAGGTCTCCTTCAGATCCCGGAGCGTCTTCAGGGACTGAAGATGAACATACCGCTCGACATGGGCGAGGATCACCTGATACCCCCGGGAGCCGAGGTCCTCCAGCGCGCCGCGGATCGCGGACAGGGAGGATTCCGGCAGGAACTCGACCAGGACGGCGCGGGTCCCGTCCAGCGTCGGGACGGCGCCCTCCTCCAGAAGGCGGCCGGCGGACTCGGTATACAGGATCTCGGAACCCGTATGCAGGGTCAGGTCCGGCGCGTTTGCCGCGCACCAGTCCCGCGCCTGCTGAAAATGACCGAGGTAGGCCTCCCGCGGGAAGCGGGCGTAGCCGGGCGTGATATGGGACGTACAGATCAGGTGATCCGCGCCCGCGCCGGCGGCCTGCCGGAGCAGCTGAAACATCGCGTCGGGCGTTTTCGGCCCGTCGTCGACCCCCCAAATCACATGAGCGTGCATCTCGACCATCGCAGCGTCCCCTTACTCCTGAACATCCTTCGTGTAGTATTCCTTCGCGTAATGCTTGTAATAGCCCTTATAGTAATACCGCTTCGAGGCCATGCCGTCGAAGGTGACCTTGTTCAGGATGCAGCCGATGATGCGGGTCTGGCTCTGCTCCATCTGGGACTTGCTGACGAGGATCTCCTTCCGGCTGGTTTTGTTATACTCCGTGACGAAGATCGTGCCGTCGCAGGACTTGGCGATGACCGCCGCGTCGATGACCATGCCGACGGGCGGCGCGTCGACGATGACGCAGTCAAAGGCTTCGCTCAGCTGATCCATGAGCCGGGAGAAAACCTCCGAATCCAGCAGGTTGATCGGGTCCGCGACGGTCGTGCCGGAGGGGATCATCATGACGCCGTTCGGATTCGTCTCGTAGATGACATCCTGCAGGGAGCAGTGGCCGGCCAGATAGTGGGCCAGGCCCCAGGCCCTGCCGGAGGTCGTGAAGCCCGTGGTCTTCATCATAAAGGAGCGGCGGATGTCCGCGTCGATGAGGAGGACCTTCCGGCCGCGGCGGGCCATGTTATTGGCCAGCTGGAGCGAGACGAAGGATTTGCCCTCAGACATGTTGTTGCTCGTAACGACGAGGCAGCGGACATTCGGGCCGGCGAAGGACAGATTGGTGCAGATCGTGTTGAAGGCTTCCTCGCCGTGATAATCCAGCGCCGTGATATGCTGCAGCTCCGCGCGGCGCGCGCCGGAGGCGGCGTTCGCCGCGGGATCGCGCCGGGGGGCGGAGGTCATGCCGGAATGCCCGGCGGGCGGCTCGGCGCCCCGGTCCTTCTTCTCCTGGCCCTGCATCGGGACCATGCCCAGCAGGGGCATGCCCAGCTTGCCGGTGACATCCTCGGCGGAGCGGATGTTATCGTTCATCAGATGCAGCACAACAATGACCGCGGAGGCGAGGAGCGCGCCGACCAGGAAGCCCAGGACGATATCCCGGGACTTCTGCGGGGAACTCGGGGAGGCGGGTTCCAGCGCCTCGCTGAAGACGCTAGGCTGCTGGGTATCCATCTTCTCCGAAATAAAAGACCGGGCCACGTTGGCATACGTGTCCGCGAGGAGCTTCGCCTCGGCGGGCGTGCCCGCGGTGGCGGTAATATACAGAATGCGGGTGCCGGTCGGGTTGCTGACGCTGATCTTCTTCTGGATCTCGGCATAGGACATATCCCAGTCCAGCGTCTGCAGGACCGCCTCATGGACGGGCCAGTTTTTGAAGACCTCGATATAATCGCTGGTCAGCTGGGACCCGATCTGCAGATCGGACAGGGAGATGGCGGACTCCTTCGAATTCAGGACATACAGCTTCGAAGTCGCCTGATAGGACGGCTTCCTGACGAAGGTATCCGCGGCGAACATGATGACCGCGCCGAGGACCGCCGCGAGCAGGATCCACTTCACATGATCCAGAAGGGCATAAAACAGATCGACCAGGTCGATCTCGGAATCCCCGCCCGTTTTCGGCTTCGCGCCGCCGGCGGCCGGCAGGGGCATGGAAGTCGTGGGGCTGGTTTGCGCGCGGCGTCTTTTGCTTTCGTATGCCATCAAGATTCACTCCCGAACGGAAATTGGGGCCGGCTCCCGACAGTCAGCCGCGGAAAGGAACAACGACGGGAGGGCCGGCGGACCGGCCCTCCCGGATACGTGAATGATTATTCGGCCAGAACGGCGACGAACGCTTCGGCGTCGGCCAGGATGTTCTTTACAAAATCTTCGGCGATCTGGACCTTCAGGTCGCCCTCTTCGGTGATCTCCGGCGCGGCAGCCTGCTCGGCGCCGTTGGCGGACAGGACCACGAGGACGTTGGCGAACTGACTGAAGTCTTCGTCATAATCGAAGGTGACATCCAGGGGGCCGCCCTGATACAGGTCGGCGTCGACGGCGACGCCGCTCATCTCGATCAGATTCATGTTATCGGCGGTGGCGCACAGGGCGCGGGCGGCGTCCTGCGTCGCGGGCGCGAAGGGGGTCAGGACGGATTCGCCTTCGCCGAGGGCTTCGAACATGGCCAGGGCCGCCGCGGGCGCGGGAGCCAGGGTGACGACGGCTTCTTCGGCTTCATCTTCGGTATCGGGGATGACGGTGCCGCCGCCGGTGCCCTTGCTGTTGGCCGCCAGAGCGAAGGCGCAGAGGCTCATCAGGCAGAGAACGAGAAGCAGGGAAATGATCTTTTTCATAGCGGGGATCTCCTTTCATTCGGTGAATGGGATACCATTTCAGAGTTACGTTTCTTCGACCGGGGTATAGAAGGTCCGGAGGACCCAGGAGAGAATGGAATCCGCGTCGGGATGGAATTCCACATATCCGTCGAGTCCGGTTTTATATTCACCCGGGAACGTTTCCACGGGAAGAATATCATAGTCTTTGGCGCGGTTGACCTCATTGATCATGCGGCCGCGGCTGAGGTTGCTCTCCAGCACGGGATCGACCGCGGTGAAGAAGGTGTTGACGAAGGAGGCGTCGGCCTTCAGGAGAGAGATGAACTTCGACTCCACCGCCTGCAGATACGTCCGGTGCCGGCGCATGCGCTCCTCGTTCGTCCCGGCGCCGAGGCTTTTGCGGGCGCGGACGAAGGCCGTCGCGTGATCGCCCTCCAGATGGACCGTTTCGCCCATCTTCAGGACCGGATCGACCGCGGAGAAGTCGTCCTCGATCAGGACATCCACGCCGCCGACGGCGTCGTTCAGCACGGGGATCGCGTCGATATTGAAGGCGGCATAGTATTCCAGATCGACCCCCTGAAGCAGGTGGGACACGGCGGAGACCGTACGCTCGTTGCACTCGGAGGGGACATTGCCGTATCCGTGCGCCAGGCAGAGCTGGAGGGTGTTCGTCCCCGCGTCCTTGCCCAGGATGCTGAGGACCTGGATCTCGGTCATCGTGTCGCGCTCGAGCTGGAGGCGGCGGACCGCGCGGCTTTCCTCATCGATCACGAGCAGGAGCATGAAATCGCTCTGGCCGCCGCTGCGGAAGCCGGCGCCGGAAGAAGACGCCGTTTTGTCATACCCGATGAGGAGGACGGGGGTGAGGCCCCGGCGCTCGGCATACGTTTTCCCATCGACGGTGACCGTCTTCCGGCCGTAATAATTCGCGGTCAGCTGACCGCGCTGATCGGGCTGAAGCTCCTGCCGGCGGAGAAGGAAAAACGCGGCGACAAGCAGCGCGACGCATAGCAGGATGAGGAGCAGCCTCATCCCGAGCGGAGTCTTCCTTCGCGGCATGGCGGTCATCTCCGTTTCCGGGCGAATGAGGTCCGATGAATGGCTGTTTTCCACGCGGAAAAAGCCAATAAAAACGCCTTCGGAGATTATAACATATAATAGAAAGCAATGTCCAGCAAAAAATCGGCTGTTTCATTGCAAATTCTCATCTACCGCAGTTTTTTGCACAGGTCATTCCGGGTTCCCCTCCTCCTCCGTCAGCCGGATCCCGGCGGGGATCGGAAAAAGCTCGCTCAGCGGGACGGAGGGAGCGGGGCCGGAAAGGGACGCGGTGACAGTGCCGTCGCCGTTATCCGCGAGGAAGGCCTCGCGCCCCGGGAAGGCCGCGGCGAGCGCGGCGGGGAGCGTATCGTTCGTGCCGGGCCAGCGGTTTTTCGCCGCGCGGCAGCGAACGCGAAGGCGGAAGGTCTCATCCGGCTCCCCGGGGGGACGCTTCTCGCCGACGAGGGCGCCCCACGCGTCGAGCTGGGGACCCGCGGCGGCGGAAAGGCTGCAGGAAACGGGGATATTTTCCAGCAGGGAAAAGAGATCCATGACCTGCTTCAGGCAGGCGCGGAAGAGCGCCTCCGCCTTCGGGCGGGCGCGCGTCGCGGGAGGGAGCAGGGAGAGGTAGGCGGCGATGTCCGGCATAAGGGTCCTCCATATGTTTGGCAATCCTTTAGCGACGATTTGCTTCGCAACCTCGTCGCAGGGATTGCTACACGGTGATTTTGCCAGAGGCAAACCTCACCGTGGTCCCCCCGGCGGTACGGATCCGGGCGGAAACGGATATCTGATGACCGGTCAGCTCCGCGGTGACCTCCGAAACGGAGAGGACCTCCGGGACCTCCGCGATACAGGCGGCGACGAGATTCGTGACGGCCGGGAGATCCGCCTCCGTCAGGCGGACGGAGCGCAGCAGCTCCAGCAGCGGCAGGCCGCGGGAGGGATCCTCCCACCAGTCGCCGGTATTCAGGCGCAGGCTGTTCCGGACGGCCTCCGCCACGGCCGCGGAGCCGGAAAGCAGGGCGCCGGGGGAAAGGACCGGCAGGATATCGCCGGAAGCGTCGACAGGGCGGGCGGTCATCGGGTCACACTCCTCATATTCGGGATCGCGAAAGCGTCGGACCAGTCGTGATGACGGTTTTCGACGGGGACGGACGGCAGATCCGGGCGGAGAAAGCCGTCGATACAGTCGTCACAGAAGATCAGCAGGCACGTCATGCCGGGGACGATCTCCGCGTCCGCCGCGGGCAGAAGCACCGGGACGGACTCCAGCAGCGGCGGGGCGACGGATCCGCCGCCCCTGAGCCGGCGGGGGACCGCCGGGCGGACGGAGGCCGTGCCGGTCTCCGCGTCGTAGGACTCCACAACGCCCGGCGCGGCGCAGCGGATCGAGGTCATCAGGTCGGCGCGGAAGGACGCCAGCAGGTCCGGGACGCGGGTCAGAAGGGTTTCATTCAGGGCGGATCACCTCCAGGATCAGCTGGGTGAACCAGGGGCCGGAACGGTTATCGGCCTCGGTCGCGCGCTCCAGCGCCGCGCCGGCGATCTCGCTCCCCCGCCAGCGGGCGCGGACGGGGACGCCGAGAGGCCAGCCCTTCGGGACGGTGGAAAGGAGGATCCGGCCGCCCGCCGGCACGGGCGGCGCGAGCAGATCGCTCTCCGGGATCTCCAGCGCCGCGCCGGGCGCGGCTTTCCCGGCGCAGACGAGCCCGGCGGGGGTCAGGAAGGCGCGGGCCTCCGCCAGCTCCGCGACCGCGGACAGCGCCTCCGGCAGCGAACCGTAAAAGGTCCGCGGACGGGAAAGGGCGACGTCCGCGCCGGTGAAGCCGGCCAGCGGCACGCCGGAGCCGGAGGACTCCAGCAGGAGCCGCAGCGCCGCGGAGCAGGGCGTGCCGGGCGGAACGGTGAGGGAGACCGGCAGGGACGGCAGGGCGCGGGGCTCCGAAAAGACGGCGACGGTGACCGGGGACGCGTCCGGGGCTTCATCCGGCAAAGTGACCGTCTCCGTCAGATCGCCCTCCGCGAGGATCGCGCCGCCGAGGCTGACCCGGATCCGCCGCGCCCGGAGGAGCAGCTCCCGGGAGGAGGCGGACAGGGAGCGGATCCGGACGGAGGACAGCCGCGGGCGGAGCGACGCCTCCGCCCGGGCGGACAGCGAAACGGGGCAGCCCGCGGCGAGGGGAACCCCGTCGGCGGTGACGGACAGATCGCGGGTGAAATCAGGCATGGCGGTCACTCCATATCAGCATGAATTCGCCCAGATTATCCCGCCCCGGATCCGCCGTGGACGGGGTGTTCGGGACAGGCATCAGGAACAGGGTGCCGGGGACGCGGGCGCGGAAGGGAAACAGCAGATCGTTCACGGCGCGGTAGGACGCGACGAGCGGGACCCGGCGGACGAGCGCCTCGCCGGAGACGAAGTCGGACAGGGAGAGGAACCACCGGTCCGGGCCGGGGAGATACTGCAGCTCCATCAGGAGCCGGACCGGGACGCCGTCCGGCGCCAGATCCAGCAGGAGCTGCTGGCGCGGAGCGGCGGGGTCGAAGGGGATCGATACGGGCGTCATCAGGGGGCCTCCTTCACGGCGGAATTTTTGCCAGCAGCTGCTGAAACGGGGAGAGGACCGGCACGGTGCCGGCGGCGCCGGAGCAGGTCGGCGCGGAGGAATTGTCGTTCCGCCCCGCCCGCGCGGACGGCGACGTCTTCGTAAAGGTCAGCGACCCGGTCCAGCCGAAGGGCGCGGAGCTGTCCTCAACAACGGTGAAGTCGGACAGGAGCATGTCCCGGTAGGTCCGGAGATCCGTGGCGACGGTGAGGAGCAGCCGCTCCTTCTTCATCGCGGCGAGGGCGCGGAACATCCGGCGCGACCAGTCCCCGGGCGCGCCGTGGACGTCCGAGGCGAGGACCTCCAGCGTGACGGAATCCGGCTCGTTCCTCGCGCCGTTGACGAGGTCGGCGCCGTCCTCCCCGTCCGAAGAGGAGGAAAGCTTCAGCGTCAGGGTATGCGTCACCGCGGTGACGCCGTCGAAATCGTAGCGGGCGCCGCTCGACTGGACAAGAAGATACGCTTTCCGGCTCACGCGAAGACTCCTTCCAGCGCGCGGACGAGCGCGCGCTCCGCGGCGTTATAGACGGTCCGGCCCACCGCCTCGGCCGAGGGGCCGGTCGAGGTGACCGTGATGTTCACCGGCGCGGAGACCTCCCGGAGCGCCGTGACCTGATTGTTCGTCACGGCCGACACCGAGGCGGCGAGGCCGGCGCGGAGCGCGGCGGCGTCCGGGACGGAGGGGGCGGCGAAAAGCCGCGCGAGCGCGGGGGCGGCGGCAGCGCCGTCCGCGCCGGGGACAACGGCGGACGCGTCCGGGGACGGATCCGGAGCGGACACCGTCGCGGTGAACCGGATCGGCAGATTCAGGCCGGAGACGAGCGAGCGGGCGCGGGAGACGGCGCCCGACACGGCGGACGTGATCCCGGAGGCGTCCGCCCGGATCGCCGGACGGAGCGCAGAAAGGCGGGCGACGAAATCCGCGGCGGCGGCCTCCGCTTCCGAAAGATCCGCGCCGACCCGGACGGTGACGGACTCCGGAAAACGCCACTCCGCGCTGAGGGCGAGGGGCAGATCATTCAGCGAGGCGGAAAGCGACTCAACGGCGGTCAGGGCCGCGGCGAAGGCCTCCCGGACCCGCTCCGCCTGATCGCGGTTCCCGTCCAGCGCCTGCTGCAGGCGGTACAGGCCGGCCTCGTCGACCCGCACGGCATAGGACGCGAGAAATTCCTGAATGGCGGGGATGGAGATCCCTCCTTCCGTTTGTTTATGTCTGTTCGGCCGCGCGCGCCCCGTTCTCCGCCCGCACCCGGATCATCTCCACGATATCGAGCAGATCGTCCAGGGTGTAGGTGCCGTCCCACAGCTCATGCTGGCGCCAGAAGCCGGCGGCGACCGGAATAAACAGGAACTCGTCGATGTTCGGGGCTTCGGCGGTCAGGTATTGCGGGGCGCGGCTTCCGAAGGAGAGCCGCTTTCGCCGAAAAAACCTTCGAGGGTAAAGAGCGCGGCCTCCAGCGTCAGGCGAAGGCAGGCCGCCGCGTCGTGTTCCAGTTCCGGGATCGACCAGAAGCCGTCCGAGTAAACGCGGGTGTAGCCGGCGGGGAGCTTCATCTCGGCGTGCGCGAGGCAGAGCGCCATCAGGGCGCGGAGATCGGGATCCGGCAGGGAGACGAAGATCCGCGTCAGCAGATCGCCGGAGGACATCGCGGACGCGTCCTCCGGCAGGTGCTTCAGCAGCAGACGCAGCAGCGACGCGCCGGAAAAGGCGTCCAGCTTCGTGAGGCGGAATTCGGCGGGGGTTCCCGCGACGGGGATCTGAAGAGAACGGTGAATGATTCGGTTCACAACATACAGGGGATGGGATCACCCCTTTCCTCCTCTCATGTTTATTATTCTGATATACAGCAGCGAAATCACCGCGCCTTACTGCTCCGTAATACTCGCGGCGAGCAATACCCACACGACCTCCGTCGACGTTTTGTCATACGTCCGGTCCGGGATCTTCTGCGGCGTGACGCCGGTGAGGGAGACCGTGAACCGGCCGGCGTTGTCCGTGACGGTCAGCGCGGACTGGGCGAAGCGGGAGGAATCCGAAAGCGACCGGAGATATGCCGCCCAGCGGCGCAGGAACTCATCCGCCGCGGAGTTCTGGGTCACCGTCAGGGTGACGGTGCCGTTTTCCGAGCGGAGACGGTTCACGACCACGGAGCCGTCCGCCGTCTGCGTATGGGAGGAGAGATCGCCCGAGCGGGAGATCGCCAGCTTTCCCAGCCCCGAGGCGGTCAGATCGGCCCGGCCGAAGGACGGGTGATAAAGGACCGCGGTCGTGTCGGTCCAGGAATAGACGGTAAATGACATGATGATTTCCCTCCCCGTTTTATCATGTGGTGATATTAACGGTAATCACCAGCGTTTCGGCCGAGCCGGAGAGCGCGAGCGCGGCGTGGACCGGCATCGCTTTATGCGCGGCGCGGTCGGCGTCGGACTGGGTATCGTAGGACTCCGCCCAGAGGGCGAAGCCGTTCTCCAGCACGTCGCCGGGCTGCAGCGGGCCGAGGGCGCCGCCGCGCCAGGGGGCGGTGGCGAGAACACCGCGGGCCGCATAACCGGAAAGAATATTCACAAACGCGTTGATGAACACCGCGCTGGCGGCGTCGGTCTGGGGCAGCTTGCCGGGGGCGTCGGCGAGGATCGAGACGGCGGCCTCCTGCAGGTCCGAACAGATCATATCCGGATACAGCACCTCGTCATATCGGAGGCCGGAGGCGGTCGCGCCGTTTTCCAGCACCGTACGGGTGAAGCCGCGGGTGACATAGACATTGCCGTTTTCCGCCTTGATCGCGGAGACCTCCGCCTCCGTCAGGTCGGCGGGGGAAACGCCCCGCAGCGTTTTGTAGCACAGGGCGAAGGCTCCGGCGGTCATGGCGGCGGCGAGGCCCATCGCGAGGCCCATCACGGCGGCTCCGTCCTCCGGCAGCTCCGAATACAGACCCAGGGCGCGGCACGTGCCCGTCGCCTTCAGCGCGGCGAAGAGATCCGCGTCATCCTCCCCGACGGCGTAAAAGAGCGTCATCGGATGATCCGAGGCGGAGATCGCCGCGGCGAGCGCGGCAAGCGTGGACCGGGTCGCGTCGCAGATGTAGACGCCGTAGAAGGCGACGGTCAGCTCCAGGACGGCGGCGAGCGCCTGCGCGGGGGTCTCGGTCGAGGGGTAGCAGGAAAGCAGAAGCGCGGAGGGCGCGGGGCTGGCGGAGAAGTATTTCAGCGCGGCCTTGTAGGGTTCGTCGGTCGTCTGATAGCCGTCCGCGAGAAGCGCCGCGGCGGAAACGTAGGTCTTGAGGCGTTTCGCTTCCGTGAAGGTCGCGGGCTGGCAGAGGATCAGGCCGGTGTCGAAAGCCGTCGGAGACGGCGCGGGGGCGGACGTATTGACCGCGACCCGGACGATGGCGTCATTGGTGAGCATGGGGGAGACCTCCTTTGTTTATGAACCGTTCCTCCAGACCGTTACGCGGGGCGCGACCGCGACGGACGGGCCGGACGGGAGGGACGCTTCCTCCGCGATCCGGAGGGATACCGTCAGATCGGCGCGTTTCCGCCAGCGGGCGGCGGCGGGTTCGAAGAGCACGGCCGGAGCCGGCGGGCACGGGACCGGATAGGCGTTCTGCGCCCGGAGAAGGGAGAGCGGATTCCCCTTCCCGTCCTGATACAGGCGGGTGCGGACAAGGAGCGCGTTCCGCTCCGCGTCCGGACCGTAGAAGGTCAGGGTCAGGCGGTACGGAAGATAACGGATCGCGGTCCGGGTATTGCCCGACTGGACGGATTCCTCCGGGAGGGGCCTGGCCGCCGGATCCGGGGCGAGATGGTAATAGAGCAGATCGTCCGCGCGGGAAGGTTCGGGGGACGGGTCCGCCGGCTGATACGCCGCGCGGATCATTTTCTGCGCCGCGGCGGCGGACGGGGAAAGGTTCAGCGCGGCGGCGAGGATGGTATAAAGGGCGGAGTCGGTCAGCATTGGGACACCTCACGTGATCTCCGGATCGCAGCGGACCGCCCAGCCCTGGCAAAAGCCCATCGGGGACCAGTCCTTCACGCGGATCAGGCGGTAGGTTTTGCCGTTCCAGGTGATCTCATCCGGAGCGGAGGCGTCCGGGGATCCGTCCGAGCCGAGGGAGAGCGGGACCGTGGAATAAAGGACGATGGTCTCCCGGCGGCGGACTTCTTCAGGGATCAGGGTCAGATCCTCCGGGGACGCCGGGTGGACGCAGCCGGCCGCGGAAGTGGTGGAAGAGGATTGAAAAGTGTTGACGCCGTTCACGGGGCGGAAGAGTTTGCGGGTGACGGTGAAGGCGGTTCCGCCGAGCGCGGGGTCGGAAAACAGAAAGGTGGGAAAAGACACGGGATCGCCTCCTGCGGGATTATTTGAGTTCAAAATTAAACGCGCTGTACAGTTCGCCGGTCGCGTAGAGAGGTTTGTCAAAACCTTTGCCGGAGACAAGGGCGGGTTTGCCGGCGACGCGGTTCCAGATCCAGCCGCCGGAGACGGTCTTCGGACTGTTGGGCGGGTCGACGCCGGAATCGATATAGGCGCGGATGCCGTCGGCGCCGGCCTGACCGGCGGACTCCAGCGCCGCCTTCGCTCCGGGGAGATCGCCGTCCGCCGCGGCGAGGATCGCCTTTGCCCCCGCGTCCGCCATGGACTCCTGCACATCCGGCCGGGAGAGCGCGGGAGCGATGACCGGGCGCGGGGGAATATTCATGACGGGGCAGCCGCGCTCCTGAATCCCGAGGATGAAGCGGTTGCGGTTGGAGCCGGAGGCCGGAAGGCCGACCTGCAGATCCGCGGAGGCGAGCCAGGTCAGGGCCCGGAACGCGCGGTCGAAGGCCGCCCGGTCCTCCCGGATCATCAGTTCCGTCGCGGGCCGCCTCCCTTCCGAAGGTTCACGGGACGTACTCCGTCCGGCTGTGCAGGCGGAGCAGCAGCAACAGCCGGCTGCCGAACACCGTGCCGCCGAGGTCCGGCAGCCCCCCGGCGGCAGCGGATTCCCCGGCGGCATAGGTGACGGAGACCTCCCCCGCCCGCTTGCCCGTGATCTCGCGCCGGACGCCCGCCTCGGCGAGAGCCGCGGCGGGAACCGCCTCCCCGGGGGCGGCTTCGGGCGGCAGCGCGGAAAGATACCGCGTCAGGCTGTGCGCCGTATACAGCCGGCGCGCCTCCTCCGCGTCCGCGCCGAACAAAGCGAAGCGGGCATTCGCCTGGCGGACGTATTCCGCGAGGACCGGGGAGGAGGCATAGGAAGCGAACTGCGGATAGAAGGCGATGAAGTCCTGCGCCGTCATTCGGCGGCCTTCTTCGCGCGAGGCGGTTTCTCCGGCTTCACGGGAACCGCGGCGGCTTTTCCGTCACCGGCGGGCGGGTTTTCCGCGGGATCCGGGTCCGCACGCCTGCCGCTGGCATCGGTTCCCGCGACGGGATCCTGCTCCAGCCGCTTTTTGCGGTCCACCGATTCAACGGCCTCCAGGGAGCCGTCGGCGACCAGCATCTGATAAAGCAGATCGGAGCGGATCTCCTCCGGGGCTTCCAGGAAGGTCAGGCGGGTGGCGGGAGTCACGCGGAAGATGACTTCGCCGCGGGGATTATGAAATTCCGCGCAGACGCGGGAAAGGATTAACATAGGATCACCTCGAATAAAAAGAATGGAGATATACGGGCGACTGAAAAAAGTTCAAACAGAGATCAATGCATGAAAGGAGCAGATTGGAATGGAAGAAAAGAAACAGACGGCGCAGGAACAAAGCCTGCTCGATGACGGGAAGCTGGACGGCGTGACAGGCGGCGCCGATAATCAGCCCCTGAAGGGAGAGTCATCAAGGCAGTATTGCAGCCGCAAGCTGGACAGGATCCATCTGAACCTCTGCAAAACCTGTCCGTCCCTGATTCCTTTATCCAAAGATACCTACGAATGCGACGAAGGGTTCGGCGTTTACCCTCCGATAGAACCTGTCACACTCCCCCGCTGACGTTTCCTGTAACCGGAATATAAAAACAAGAAAACGGATCTTATGAAAAAATTCACAGTCAAACTGCTCTGCCTTTACGCAGCGCCGGTTATTCCGTTCGCTCAATCGGCATGGCAGTTTACTTTTGCAATCCTTTGCGGTGATTTCGCTTCGCGAACATCGCTGCAGGCCATCACGCGGAGTGACCCGGAGTCAGGCCGGTGGTTCAATCGTATCACGAACCGATATCAAACCTATGTTTATGGAAGCCGTATGTTAGTGGGGGACAGTCCCCAATGACGCCCCGGCTTGCGGATTGGGAAACAGTCCGCATGATTCGTATTTCATCCCTGAAAAGTGGATAAGTTCCAGGAATCATGGAAAGGAAAACCGGCGGGAGATCCCGCCGGTGTCGTTTACTTAT
>CALCUD010000066.1 GCA_937906775.1 uncultured Clostridia bacterium | reverse complement strand
CCTGATGTTTGCCTGGGAGGAGCTGAAAGCACTGGCGAGTGAAAATCTTGATGCCGCCCGCGAAAAGCTGACAAACATCATGGTAAATTACTCCGCCTATGTGCAAAATGAAACCGTACTCGTCTTCGATGCGTACAAGGTGCCGGGCGGACAAGGGGAAAAATATGATTCCGCCGGGCTGCATGTCGCCTTTACCAGAGAAAATGAAAGCGCTGACCTTTACATTGAGCGGCTGGCGGATGAGATCGGCAAAAATGAAAACGTACGTGTTGTTACGTCGGACTCTCTGATCCGCCTGACGGCACTGCGTTCCGGCGTGCTGCGCACGTCATCAAAGGAATTCATCAATGAAGTAAATGACACTCTGGAGCAGATGCGAAAGAAATACGGCAGATAGCTCCTGAAAACAACTCCCGGCAGATCCTGTGACAGCTTTTGACAGGTTCCGCCGGGAGTTTATTTAAGACGACACCGCACAAGCGAGCTGCGGCATCTGCTCTTGCCACATTATGCGGCATTGCCTTATTCTATTCAAAAAAATTTCCTCCCCATGAAACTTTTCATCCGGCTGATGCATATTATGTCTGAAGGCCTTTGAGGAGATGAAGCATGTTAACACAAAACGAATTCACACGTGCACTTGAAATGTATACCGATACCGTCTACCGCGTGGCAGTCACCCGGCTTGGCAATACCGATGACGCCAAGGATGTAACGCAGGATGTACTGCTGAAGCTCTACAGCGCCGCGCCGGATTTTGAAAGCGATGCGCATATGAAAAACTGGCTGATCCGGGTAACGGTCAACCAATGCAGAATGCTCTTCCGTTCGCCGTGGCACAGAGCAGTAAATATCGATGACTACGCCGAAACACTGAGCGATGCCCCGCAGGTGCACAATGAACTGCTGGCTTCCGTCATGAAGCTCGACCAAAAGTACCGTGTGCCGCTCTATCTGTTCTACTATGAGGAATACACGGTAAAAGAAATCGCCGCTTTGCTGAAGCTGAACGAAAACACGGTAAAAACGAGGCTCTCACGGGCAAAAATGCGCCTGAGAGATCTGCTGGAGGAGGAAAAATGACCAATCACGAAAAATTTAAACAGGCATTTTCCGGCGTGACCGCGCCGCCGGAAGTCATTGCAAATGTAATGAAAATCACATCCGGGAAGCCCGGCACGATTCGCCGCTTTCCGAAAAAAATTCTGTCTGCGGCGCTTGCCGCATGCCTGGTGTTTGCCATCGGTGCAGCCGGGTATTGCGTGGCATCCGGCAGGATCATCAAGGGTTGGGGAAAAAATGCAGATTATGAAATATGCGAAGACGAAGGCCTGCAAGTAATAACGACCCTCCACACCGAGGACCTGACCGAACCTGTGTCATACCGTGACGGAAAGATGTACTTCACCGCGAACGGAGAAGAACTTGACATTACCGCCGACGTAACCACCGAAAAAGCCTACACTTACGTGTATCAGGATGAAGAAGGCATCCTGCACACCATTGTCATCGGCCTCAACACCGAAGAGCCCGGCAATTACGGTTTTGCGGAATTTATTTCCGACGGGAAGGACTGGCTGGGCGGATACTCCGCCAGGTGCAACCAGGAAGCAGACGGCTCCGGCCCTGCCTGGCTGGAAAATGCCAAAGATGAACTGAACATTCCGTGGTAAATATTATATTGTCTGTAAAGAAGCAGGAAATGTAGCTAAAAAGTTTTTCCCCGGGGATGGAGGCAAAAAAATTATTGTTTGACATGGATTCCGGTTTATGTTAATAATTATATATTCAGAACCGTCCGAAACGGGATGACTGATGGCGACTGAGTACAGAGAAAAGCGCGGCAGATAAAAGGATCAGAGATTTTTCCTTGACTGTTGAGTTGAAAGACAATCCTCAGCCGGATGCCTCGGAGGATGGACCCGACGTGAAAAAAGCCTGATAAGCAGATCATAAACGGTTTTATCCGGAAAGAAGGAATAGAGATGGAAACGACTCAGAAAAGCGCCTTTTGTGTGATTGGAATACCTGGCAGTACAGACGACGGAGAAGGCTTCGTGCAGAAACTGTGGAAGGAGGCAAACAGCCGGTTTTCGGAAGTCGAGCCGCTGGCGGTCCGCAATGAGGACGGCAGTCTCAGGGGTATCTGGGGTGTGATGACGGATATGGATTTCAACTTTGCTCCCTGGACGGAAGATTTTACCCGTGGGCGCTATCTGGCCGGCGTGGAGTGTGAAACCGACGCAATTCCGCCGAGGGGTTGGAAAAAATGGATCATTCCCGGCTTTGAGGCGTTGAAGGTGAAGGTCGAAAATGAAAATACTTTCCGGAATACATTGCGTTTCATGAATGAAAACGGGATCAGGCTTGCCGGTGCGGTGCATGATTTCATCGATCCGGCTACCAGGGAAAACTACATGATCTTCCCAACCGTGCTGGATGACAGCAAGCGGGAACTGATCAAAAGCGTGAAAGACAGGACCGATCCCTTCGCGCCCTGCGGTTTCCATTGCACCGGGTGTATGTTCAGCGATTGGTGCGGCAACTGTCTGAGCGCCTGCAACATGTGCTCCTATGCGACCCTTTCGGAGGACAACATCTGTGAAAATGTCCGCTGCACAAAAGAAAAGGGACTGTATGCCTGCTCCGAATGCCCGGAGCTGCAAATCTGCGCGAAGGGCTTCTTCAGTAGTCCCTACGGGTGTTTTGCCAAAGCCTCCTCCCTGTTCAGAGGAGATCACGGCAAGGAAGCCTATCTCCGTGCGCTGAATTCGGTCAACGCGGAGGAACAGCAGTTCCTGAACGACATCAAGGCCGACCCGCGGGACGGGGCGGCGCAGGCGGAAGCGATCCGCAGGGTTCTGGAGATTCTGGAAAGCCATATCTGATTCAGTTTTGTCGGGAGGAAAATCTGGTATGCAGAAGGTGCGCGTTATCGAACTGCCCGAGGGTCGGTCTGTGTACTCCGGGTCATTGGAGAACCCGGCGGTTTTTAGCAATTTTGTCGGCTGGTTTTCAGCCTATCACGCTTCCCTGAAATGCGAGCTCTGTCCCCGGGATTTCATGCGCTTTAACGAGCGGAAGGGCTATATGGAATGGTTCTATGTGCTGCCGGAGAACGCGGAAGCGCCGGATTGCGGCTTTGAAACCGTTCCCTTTTCCGGCGGCCTCTACGCGGTCGCGCCCTGCCTGGACGGGGATTTTGACGGCGGCGCGGACTGGGAGGCCACCCGGGAAGAGCTGCGAAAATGGGTAAACGAAAGCAGCTTGTTCAAGCTGTGGGAAAACCGGGAAGGAAGACCCGAACGCTATCCCATGTTCCGGATCGTTTCGCCCGGAAGGATGTATCATTCGGGCATTTCCATTGAGGATCTGTTTGTTCCGATTGAGGAAAAATAAGGCGAAAAGCCGAAATTGTTCGTTGGGGATTACGATGGAAAACACGAAAGTGGAAAGGGGAAACAGAATATGCCGTCGCCGGAAAAATTCAGGGAAACGTTGGACGACTTCAAGGTTGGTCAGGACGTGATCGACGAAATGTATCAGGGCTTTGACAAATTGGAGTCCAAGACCAATAAGAAAATCAAGTCCGCGTTCTTCAAGCAGGCGCTGGACGTGATGAACGAGAAGTATCCGAAGGAACAGGTGCAGGAAATCATCGAAGCCAATGCCTGCTGCAAAAGCGGCGCGCGGTTGAAGGCGTCAAAGGAATTCGCGCGCGTCCATGCGGACAAGTCCCTTGAGGAACGCCTGAAACTCATCAGCGAAAGGCCGTATATGAACATGGGCCGCGCCGAACTGGATGAAAACGGCGAAATCCTCGTTCACGCGGTATCTTTTCATAACGGGGAACGGTTTGAATGCGTCTGCCCCACGGTCAGTAAAGTGAAGCGGGACTATGCCATTCCGCGGGAATATTGCTATTGCTGCGGCGGACATTTCAAATTCCACTATGAGATCATGCTGGGCATGAAGCTGGAACTGACGGAAATCGTTTCTTCCCCTCATGATACCGAGGGAAAAGAGCCTTGTGCGTTCAGATTCAGGATCATCGATTCATGAATAAACCGGCACCGTGAAGTTGATTTTGGATGCCGGAGAGTATTGACCGTTAACGCGGATGCGATGACAATAATTCAAAATGTATAAGGAAGGGTTCATGTTTGAGGACAGATCATCCGATGGAACAGTTGGTTGAATCCCTTGAATACAACAGGATTCCTGTTCAGATGGTCTGCTGGGACGCGACGCTCTGGTGCGGTTTTTCTTCCTTCGCACCGGACAGTGGGCTTCCCATTGTGGAATATTACGGTTTTTTCAACATGACAACCTTTGAACATGATTACCGGTATCTGTATGTGCCGGTAAAGAAGGCCTGATCCCTGTTTCCCCGCTGTAACCGGCTACCGTCCGGTTTTTTTCCCTGTCAGGATCATGGACAGCGGATATTGCCTGCAATCGATCTATCCGAATCTACCGCTGATGTCATAATCGAATTCCTGCAGACCGGTGATTACGATTCCGTTTTCACACATGGCGGCGATGATCTCCGGGAGCGGATGGGTATAGTCGGTAAAGGTTTTTGACGCGTAGGTCTTTTGTGTTATGTAGTACATGCCCTCGTTTCCGATCCATTCATGGGAAAAGTAGGAGTAGCGGCACTCCAGCTTGTGCTCCGGGTCATACAGGTTCTCGCCTTCGGTGGCGATCATGTTTGTGCACGGATGCTGTTCGTTGATTACAATCCCGGCGTCTTTTTTCATGCATTCCGCGATGATCTCAAAAAACCGGTTCAGATCTTTGAACCAGCAAAGCGTGCCGATGGTAATGATGACCGCGTCGGACAAACCGTGGTATTCATCGCCGATATCGTAGATATCGGTGGCCACAAATCGGCAGGGGATGCCTGATTCCTCTGCTTTTTGATTGGCAAAGGCCACCTGGTTTTCGGCAATGTCAAAGCCGACGCCCTTCCGGGCTTTCCCGTTTTTGACCCGGAAGAGCAGTTCCCTGCCGTTGTTGCAGCAGAACTGCCCGACGACTTTACCTTCCACATCAAGCTTTTTCAGCACTTTTTTTGTATCGTCGTTGAAAAAGGGCCAATTCTCCTATATGAGAAACGCCTCCGCCGCCCGGAATCATAATTGAGACGGTGAATCATATGAAATCTGACCCCGGCAATATGCCGGGGCCTTTTCGAAATTGACAGAATTCACAGCGGTCCCTTTCCGGAAAAGAAAATCAGAGCCTGACCATGATCACTACGGTGGAATATCCGTTCTCTTTGATGAGATCCAGATCGGCTTCCATGATTTTCTGAGCGCTGTTCACGTGTTCACCCTCGCGCACCAGGACGTCAAAGCCTTTGCCGCCGAGTCTGACCGTGTCGATTCCGACATGAAGGAGATACTCTTCGCCTTGATCGGAACGGATCGTGATCGCGTGCCCGGTTTCGGCAATATGAAGGACCGTTCCGCTGCAGGGAGAAAAGATCCTGCCGTTATTGGGAAGAATGCCTATGCATTCGCCCAACTGACCGGAGGAAAATACCGGGTCGGGGATTTCATTCATCGCGATCAGCTCACCGTCGGCCGGGGCGAGTACGGTGCAGGAGGCGGCGGCTCCACCCGTGTTCCCGGCTCCGCCGGCTGCCGGGGATTCTTCTGCTTTGGCTGCAATGATCCTGGTTTCCGCTACTTTGGAAACAGGAACGGACAGTTCATCGACTCCTGCCGCGATCAGCCTTTCTATCGCTTCCGGATCGGCGGCAAGCTGACCGCAGATCCCGGTCGGGATATGATTTTTATGTCCTTCACGGATCACTGTTTCAATCAGACGGAAGACCGCTTCGCTGTGCGGATCAAAAAATCTGTCAAGCCCCTGCGCCTCTCTGTCCAGAGCCAGCGTATACTGCGTCAGATCGTTTGTGCCGATGCTGAAGAAGCTGACCTTCTTTGACAGAATATCAGCGATCACGGCCGCTGCCGGAGTTTCGATCATGATCCCAAGCTCCGGAAACGCGTACGGGATGTTTTCTTTCTCAAGCCCGGCAGCGGCGGCTTCCACACAGGATCTGATTTCATCGATCTCATGTTCCGAGGTGATCATCGGGAACATGATTTTCAGATGTCCGTAAACGCCCGCGCGGAGAAGGGCACGAAGCTGTGAATTGAATACTTCCTTCTTCTCAAGGGAGACTCTCACACCGCGAAGACCGAGAGCCGGATTCGCTTCTTCGGGCAGTGCAAGCCAGTTTACCCGCTTATCGGAACCGAGGTCCATCGTCCGTATGATGACTTCCTGACCGCTCATGGCTTCCAGGACAGAACGGTATGCCCGGAACTGCTCTTCTTCTGTCGGTGCCGTCTCTTTTCCAAGAAAGAGAAATTCCGACCGGAACAGTCCCACTCCGTCGGCACCGGACGCAAGCAACCGGGGGATATCCTCCGGACCGGCAATATTGGCACAGATCCGTGTTTTGCTGACAGTCTTTTCCGCTGCTTTCCGGTGCTGCTTCCGTTCCGATTCCAAACATATCATGCGCGCTTCGGCTTCGGCTTTCTGCGGTTCGTCAGGATCAATGATCAGCTTGCCGCCGTCGATGATGATATAGCTGCTGCCTGCCGCCGCGGCTACCGCTTCCGCATTGCCATAGAGATACGGAATCTCAAGATTGCCTGCCAGAATGGAGAGATGAGAGTTGGGTGACCCCTTGTCTGTGATGATCCCCCCGATCCATCTGCTGTCCAGGACGCTCATCTGCGCGGGACTGATCTCCGGGGCTGCCAGAGCAATCCGTCCGGTGAGAGGCCGGGCTTCAGCCTGCCGCATTACGCTGATCAGCTGATCTCCCAATCCCGAAATGTCCGACGCTCTGGCGCGAAGGTATTCGGTGGGGGCATTCTCCATTTTCTCTGTATACTCCCGGCATATTGTTTTCACGGCATATTCCGCACTGTATTTCCCACTTTGGATACACTGCCGGATCTCACCGATAAATGTACCGTCGTCCAGCATCATGCTGACCGTTTCCAGAATCTGAGCGTTTTCAGCCGGCGCGGAAGCATTCTCCAGAGACCTTTTGACCGTATCAATGGCCCGTACCAGCCTGGCTGTTTCTCCCGCAGGATCCGCGGAGAACTTTTGAATCTCATCGCCGGCAGTGCCGGGGACATAAACAGGACCTGCGTAGAAACCTTTTTGTGCGGCATGACAGGTATATTCTTTCATGTTTTCCTCCACATCCTTACAGTTTCTGCTCCAGGAACTGACGAACTTCCCGGATCGCTGCCGCGGCGTCAGGTCCTTCCGCACGGCAACGGAGTATGCATCCCTGAGAGACTCCCAACGCCATCAGCTGCACAATGCTTCCGTTTTCCGCGGTATGCCCGTTTGCCTCTATCACAAAATGGCAGTCATACTTTCTGATCAGTTTTGCAAGCTCTCCGGCAGGCCTTGCGTGAATACCGAGAGGATCCTTTACGGTATAGTTGAATTCGTGGTTTTCCGCTGCCGCGGTATTTCCGAAGCTGACCGGCTCACCGTGCTTTACAGTCCTTAGCGGATGCAAAGGATCAACGGACGGCTGTGAAGCCGGCGCGGACGGTGTGACCGTATCCAGCTTCACAAAGGTGTTTGTGATGATAAAGCTCACGACATAGCTGATCAGAAGACCCATCAGATAACAGGCGACACTGAGGACGGGGCCGTACGGCCCCTGAGTCATGACAAATATGCCCAGAAGTCCGGACGGCCCCCAGGTGGTTGACGCGACCTGCATGAGCATCACGAAGGCCCCTCCGAAGCCTGCGCCTATTCCCGCTGTGATAAACGGCTTCCCCATAGGAAGCGTGACACCGTAGATCAACGGTTCGCCGACCCCCAGAATTCCGGCGGGAAGCGCGCCCTGGATGACCGAAATGAGACGGGTATCCTTGCTCTGCTTTGCTTTTTTCAGAATGGCAAGGGCGGCTCCGACCTGTCCCGCTCCGGCCATGGCGAGCGCCGGATAGAGCGTGATGTATCCGATCTCCTGAAGCTGGACCGAATACAACGCCACCAGTCCGTGATGCATTCCGGCTGCAACCAGGGGCAGAAACAAAGCGGACGCCAGATATCCGGTGATGATCCGTATGACCGGACTTTCCGCCATGCAGGCTTTTGAAAACACCCATACGATGCCAGAGGATACATAGCCGAACAGCGGCATGATCAGCAGGATATACGGGATCACGACCACGATCAGGGAGCAGAGGGGTGTGAAGACGATATCCACGCTGTCCGGCATATGACTGCGGATTTTCTTTTCCACAAAGGAAAGGAAGAACACCCCGACGATGACTGCCAGAACGCCTCCCCGGCCGGTTCTGAGGATCGACTGCAGCGGTTGTGCGTTGTTATACAGTCCTAATATCTGCGCGATGGTATTGATGCCGTCCAGAGAGGTGATCAGTCCCAGCATTCCGCCGAGAATCGGCGTCGCGCCGAAACGTTCCGCCGCACGGTAACCGACCCATGCCGTGATATAGGTCATGAAGGCGGTATTGATCAGGGAAAGCAGGGTATGGATCAGATTCCATGCGGGAACGGCGGTGTAATCCGGAACGAGCTGTGCAATGAGGGAGGCAAGGCCGGCACACAGCCCGGCGGCTATCACGCCCGGAATCAGCGGAACGAAAATATCCCCGATGATCTTGAAAATCGTTCTGATTCTGTTTTCTTTCTGGCCGGCCTTTATTCTTGCTTTGTTCTGCTTCCAGTCATCGCCGGCGCTTTCTCCGGCATTTTCCGCCGCAGACGCCAGCCCCATGTCGTGACAGATGTCAGCGTATTTCCTGCTTTTGCCGGGTCCGACCACGACCTCGTATGAACAGGCCCTGTCATGGACCAGACCGAGGACATCCGCCATGCTCCGAAGCTCTGCTTCGTTGACCGGAGTTTCTTCTTTCGTGACAACACGGAGCCGGGTCATGCAGTTGGTGACTGTGAGAATGTTCTGTTCTCCGCCGAGGCAGTTGACAATCTGCCGGACAGTTTCATTTGCGTTCATGATTCATCTCTTCCTGTTCTGATCTGTTCTATTGCTTTCCCGACAAACCCGGCAGAATCCTTCAGAGCTTTTTTCGCGTCTTCGGGATCGCCGCCGGACCGGAGACATACGATGGCGGTTTTCACATGATTGCCGCATCTTTTCAGCATTGCCGCGGCGTTATTTCTGTCCGTGTCTGCTGCCATCATGATGATCCTGACGGCTCTGTCTTCCAGCTTTTTGTTGGTCGGAATCATATCGACCATCAAATTCTGATAGACCTTCCCGTACTGCACCATGGAGACTGTCGTCAGCATATTGAGCACCATCTTTGTCGCTGTTCCGGCCTTGAGCCTGGTCGAGCCGGTCAGAATCTCAGGTCCGGTCACCACCGTGATGAGATGCCCGCAAAGGTCCGCGAAAGCAGGGGAGGGAACACAACTGACGCCCGCGGTGAATGCACCCAGATCGCGTGCATATCGGAGGGCTCCGGCACAATATGCCGCGGAACCGCTTGCACTGAGGGCAACGAGGACATCCTTCGGACTGAATCCGATTTCCTGAAGGTCACGGACGCCCTGTTCTGCGTCATCTTCGGCACCCTCGACTGCCGTATGAAGGGCTGCCGGCCCGCCCGCGATTTTCGCGGTTACCATATCCTCGCCCGCGCCAAAGGTCGGAAGACATTCGGACGCATCAAGCATGCCAAGCCTTCCACTGGTTCCTGCTCCGCAGTATACCAGTCTGCCGCCCAGTCTGTACGCTTCAACGATTTTCTCAATCACAGCCGCAATGTCCGGGAGCGCTTTTTCAACGGCTGCCGGGATTTCGGCGTCCATCCTGTTCATAAGCGTCGCAGCTTCAAGGGCAGTCATACTGTCCAGATTCATGCTGTCGGCGTTTCTGCCTTCTGTGACCAGCTTTGAATAATCCATTTTTGCCCCCCGTTATGATCTGATGGGTAATTTTGAGCAATATTGTTGACTGAACTCGTCGACAAACAGGGATTTATCATTCAGAACAAATGAATATGAAGACGACACTTTTCTTTTGGTCATCCGTTACTCCTTTTTTGAATTTACAAGTTTAAACGATGCAATTTCTCGCGTCGGCCAGAAAGCACACAGGTGCAGCCGGTCGATTTTTCCGACAAACGGGCGGAATTCCTTCACCAGCACAGGCAATGCCTTCTGCACCGTTTCCGCTTCGTCGATCAGCACGGTCGCGTGCGGCGTCCATCCGAAAGGATCCTCAGTTTTTATTTGAATCGCGTTCCGCAGATCAAGCAGCTCCGGCGGATTCATATCCGGTGCGCCGAAGAGAACCTTTCCGCCCGCGAACAACCCGATGTGACTGATATGCACCGCCACAGGCGCAAACACTTCCGCAAGCCTGCGGGTTTCCCGCGCGGCATCTTCTTCCTGATCGAGGGCAAAAGTAGCCAGACTGATGTGAAACGGCAACCCCGGTGTCTGTACGCCCGTAAAGCCTGCTTCCTTCAGCTTGGCGTACCAGCTGCCCATGATTTCCTGCGATTTCCCATCCAGATCCGCCATCAAAGTCAGAAACTGTTCTGCCATTTTTCGCTCCGCCTCTATTCATCAAATTCCTGTTTGTAAAAGCCTCTTTATCAAGCCCGGTTTTGAAAAAGATACTTGTTTTGCGGTTTATTGCATGACATTCAGAACGATCTGAGTCATACAATCGTTTGAGTATTGATCTCCGGCCACAGTCGGATGAAGTTGGATCAGATAAAGATGACCGTACTTTTCGGTCTTGCACATCAGATCATATCCCATGTAAAAATACGTCTGTCCCCCATGGTACCAGGCGTTGGAATAACGGCCGTACCGCATCCAGCCGCAACCATAGCCTGTAGCCGTATCCAGCATTTCAGCCAGGGAATTTTCGTTGATCAGCTTTCCGCCCATCAGCGCCCTGTCGAAAAGCAGCAGATCCGCGGCGCACGAATGGATATCTCCCGCGCCTCTCATGGCTTTGATCAACTGCATATACAATGTATCAACGATTTCATAGGGATCTTCGTCTGAAGCATCTGTACCCGGAACAAATTCAGGAATACTCGTCACATCGCCCGTGGTCATACTGCTTGAATGTTCCATTCCGCAGACATCAAAAATATTCTTTTGAATGTACTGGGCATACGTTTCTCCTGTGATTTGCTCAATGATCATTGCCAGCAGTGTATATCCGGCGTTGCTGTACTGAAACTTTGTTCCGGGTTTGTAACGAGGTGCATCGGAAAATAACAGGGAAAGCAGTTCCGCGTCATCAAAT
This sequence comes from uncultured Clostridia bacterium, assembly GCA_937906775.1. GTDB lineage: Bacteria > Bacillota > Clostridia > Christensenellales > Aristaeellaceae > Aristaeella. Next base: position 15,842 of record CALCUD010000066.1, on the reverse strand, counting down.
CCATCGTAATAATATCTCCTGAATTCATCTATGTCGCGGTTACCGTTTTCATCAAGGAATGCATTATCACGGATAAAATCCGTTCTTAAGCCTGACCGCATATGCAAAAGCTGACGGATCGTGATCTCCTTACCGTATTCGTACTGGGGAAAATATCGGTCAAGAGTATCTTCAAGCGAAAGCAGATCCCGTTCACAAAGCTGCAATATAGCTGTGGCGGTAAACATCTTGGTCAGGGACCCGATCTCATAAGTGGTATACGCGTCCACTTTGTTTCCGGAAGTATCGACGCTGTTGATCCCGCCGATGAAAAGCACCCTCTCATCGGTCGCAAGGATATAAGTTCCCTTTATATCGGGGGATTTAGAGCATTCATCCCGCATGATACGGACAAGTTCCGCGGAACACTCTTCACCGTCTGTCCAAAAATTATAATTCTCGTCAAAACAGAGACCATCCGTTATGCTGCCGTCCGCGAGACTTCCGCATACCGTTCCGACGGTAAATATTAGCGTTACCAGAACCAAAAGGATCTTTTTCATCGCCGATCCTGCTCCGTTTCATTTACTGATTGAACCAATTCACCGCTTGACCGTGTAATCGGCGGTTCAGAAAGAACGATGCGATGAATTGAAGGGCGACTGACAAACTGGGATTTAACTGCCTATCGCAGCGACTCGACAAACTGGAATTTAACATTTAGAAAACCTGTAAGTCATATTGATAGGCGACCATATCGTAATCTTTGCTGCCCCATCTATGAGTACCATAAGTTAATTCTTTTCCGCCCATTTTCTCGTAAAATTTCCGTGCTTCAACATTATCCTTCAAACACCAAATAATCATGCTTTTTTTGTTATTGTTTTTGAAGTATTCCATCGCATGCTGAAGCAATGCTTTTCCGATTCCGTTTCCTCTGCTTTCGCATCTTACATATAACGCAATCACTTCACAATCTGCATTTTTATCGTTGGTGTTTTCCAACCATGCACATCCGACAACCTGTCCGTCACATTCTGCGACTATGTATTTCTGATATCTGTTTATCTCTAAGCTGTATCTATCTTCAATTTTCAATGAGTCTAGATAATCAGAATCAATAATCCCTCGGTAAGCGCTTTGCCAGTCATCCAAAATGATTTCTGATATCTGCATTACATCGCTTTGCTTCGCATTTCTAATAGTCACTATTACTCCCCCTTTTTCAACTCACAAACATATGTTTGTATGGTTCTTCCAATAAAGCCGCAGATGGCAGCCCACATAAACAATTTGCAAAAATTACGAACCGTTTTCATTGCTTCACATCCGCATTAAATTCCTGCTTGACGATCAGTTCACCTGAATCAGACTATTGATCCCTTACAGTATATCAAAACTGCTGCTCAAAAGCGAACATTTTACTGAATCACGAAAGGAAAGGTGAAATGAAAAAGAATCATACTTTTCTTGGAAGCAAGGCGATCGTTGCAAATAATGACAGTTTCAGTACGGCGTGAAAATGATCCGCGGCAGCCGGCCCGGAGGTATTTTTTTATCCATTTTCCTTTTATCGGTATATAATAGGTTGCCGGCGTCCGCCGGATACGGTCTGTCAGATCGGAGGTTGAGTGTTCTCATATGAAAGAAAGCAACTACGCGCGCATAAAGATTCTGATATCAATGTTTCTCTTCGGCACAATCAGCATAGCGGTACGCGCTGTCGAGATGCCTTCCGCCGTGCTGGCCCTGTTCAGGGCCGCAATCGGCGGCGTATCCATCATCGCTTTCTCCGCGCTGAAAGGAAACCGTATTGATTTTTTCGCTATCCGCAAAAATCTCCCGTTGCTGCTCCTGTCCGGTATCATGCTCGCGTTTAACTGGATCCTGCTCTTTGAAGCCTTTAACTACACAACCGTGGCAACGGCAACCCTGTGTTACTACATGCAGCCGGTTATTCTCATTCTGCTTTCTCCTGTGCTGCTGAAAGAAAAACTGACGCTGAAAAAATTATTATGCACGCTGCTGGCGTTGTTCGGTATGGTGCTGGTTTCCGGTGTGCTCGAGGGCGGATTCAGCGGAAGCAGCCGGCAGGGTATTATCCTTTCCCTCGGTGCCGCGGTTCTTTATGCCGCGATTATTATCTGCAATAAACGCATGGGACCCATGCTGTCTTTTGACAGAGTCGCCTCCCAGCTTCTTTTGTCGATACCTGCCGTGCTGCTGTATGTTCTGATCAACGGTCAATTCAATAATCTTGAGTTTACCGCGTTATCTGTTTTCGGGATTATCGTTCTCGGTGTTCTGTACACAGGCGTCACCTATATGCTGTTCTACGGGTCACTTCCCTGTGTAAGCAGTCAGACAGCGGCCATTCTGAGCTATGTTGATCCGGTGGTTTCCGTGCTGGTATCGTTGATCTTCTTCGGTGAGCCGATGACGCTCCTCATGGGGCTGGGCGCTGTGCTGATTCTCGGCGCCGCATGTGTGGCATAGCTTTCGTCAAAGTGTTCCGATCAGATATTCAGCAATACAAGGGCCACCAGAATCAGTCCCAACGCCGCGGCTTTTCTCCTGTCAGGCTTTTCCCTGAAAAAGACAATCCCCGCCACGGTAATCAGCACAACGGTCAGCACACTGAAAACGGGATAAACAATCATGGCCGGTACATCCCTCAGGGCGCCCAGCAAAAACCGGCTGGAGAAATAGTTCGGTATTCCGATGCACAGCCCGAGAAAAATATCACTTACGGCAATCCGTTTGTGCTCCTTCAGAAACAGGATCACCGCACACAGCAGGGCAAACAGGAATGTGATCAGCAGATAGTGATCCTTCAGGTCAGCGTTCCCCAGTTTATCAAATATGTTGGCCATCGCGTCGGTAAAGCCGCTGCTCAACAGCAGCATAATGAGCCAAAGGGCCTGTTTCCATGCTCCGGTCTCTTTTTGATAGTTCATCAGAACCACGGCAGATATCGCGATTACGATACCTGCCAGTTGCAGCGGGCGCGGTTGCTCATGAAAAACAACCAGCGCCATCACAGTAGGTACAAGCACTCCCAGCTTCATAAAGACAGCGGAAATGGAAAGGCCGTTCCTGCCGATATTTTTCTGCAGCAGAACAAATGTGCCGAGATACAGGATCCCGGAAACGGCTCCGAGCAAAGCCACGGTGCCCCATCCCTCAGCACCTGTAAAGAACGGCCGGTGCCCCATAAACAGACGGGACAGAGCAGCGCATACGGTATAATTCGCGATGAACATACCCATCCTGTTCTGAATTCTGTTTTCGCCGTATCTCATCAGAACGGAAATCAGCGCGCTGCAGACAATGGAAAGGATCAGGCTGACCAACGGACAGGCCCCCTTGTCTGTATTGCTTAAAACCTGTGTACCTCAACATGATCCCGTTGATTATTCAGATAATCATGAACCGCGTTTTCATTTCACTCCTTTAATCTGCGTGTTGTTTTTACTCGCTGTCCCGGATCTCATTCAGCGCCTGATTGATCTTCTTTTCATCCTGCTTGTCCAACCAATGGCTGCAAAGCCATACAGACCCATAGACAACCCAGAAGATCGCGCTGATACACAGAAAACCGGTCAGATCCTCATACCAGCCAAGCAGGCGACCCATGCAGGCCAGCGTTGCGTACAGCGTCAATCCGTGCAGGGCCACCCGTCGCACAAATACCTTCGGCGGCCACTGATCCATATTCCGCAGCAGAAGGGTCGGCAACGCGCACAAAACCCCCGTCAGGATGATCGTCATCGGATGATACCACAGCATCACGGTGTCCTGCCCGGCAATGTGCCGGATCACCATGGTGATGCCGTTGAACAGGAACAGGGACATAGAGATGATCATACTCTGGATAAATATCTTTTTCGTGATATTCATTGGATGCCCAGCCTCCTTTTGATTTCTCCGGCGTAACTGCGGGAAATGACCACCTTTTCGCCGTTCAGCAGTTCGGCGATCATCCGGGCGCCGGTCTGGGCACTGACATGGCGTATCTTTCGCAGATTGATGATCATGGATTTGGAGACGCGGACATAGTACATCCCCAGTTTTTCCTCCAGTTCATACAAACGTTCCCGGCTCTCAAAACATCCGTCCCGGGTGTAAATCCAGGTCCGTTTGTCCACGGATTCGATATAGTAGATCTGCGTCAGCTTGCACAGATAGGTATTTCCGTCCCGCGTCACCGTAAGCCCGCCGGAGCCGTTCTCCAGCAGGTCGATGGCGTTCAGGATATCCGCGTTCTTTTCCGTGGCGCGGATCAGCGCCTGTTCCTGCTCTTTGTTGTCCACCTGTTCAAACCGGACCCGCATGCCGTCTGTCTCCTTTTAGGTTCCTTAATGATCTTCCGCGCCTAGTATACCACATTTTTCATCCGGTTCGGCTTTGGACATCCAACCGCGAAACAAGCCGCCCTGAAACAGGGAAATGATCGCAAAGAAGATATCTGCCAGCAGAATGAAGATAAATGACGGCAGCATGATTCTGGTATAGCGTTTCCCGGCATCCGTACCGCGTTTCACATGATGCGCGAGGCGCACGGTATATGTGAGGATCCCGCAGCAAAGCACAAGGATCTCCAGCAGACTGAAGGCAAAAGACCGGACCGGTTCGAGCAGACCTGTACCCTGCACGATGCCCGATACCGCGCTCAGCAGGGTCAGCCCGAACTGTACGCACACCAGAATTCGCATCACGTTCAGCATTACGCCGCCGCCAATGCCCACGCCGCCGCACCAGGTGATCCCGGCACGGTTGCAGAAGTTTTCCATCAGGCGCATCAGCGGCTCATTCTGTCTGCCTTCGATAAAGCCATTGTTGGCCAGTACATAAACCTTCAGATCCAGTCCGTTTTCCCGGCACATTTTTTCCATTTCCGTCAGCAGAGGAAGCACATGTGAGGGCACGCTGTCCACATACAACGGCATCACAAACACCACTTTCCCGGCGTCACGGAGTGCCTCCAGAATCTTCGCCCGGTCTGACGGCACACGCAGTCCGGCATATATCTTTTCACCGCCGATCATCCCTCCCAGGCACTTCATCAGAAAGCCCGAGACGCTCATCTTTTTCTTCGGACTGCAATTGATCAGTACTGTCTTCCCGCTCATCCCCGTGCACCCGCCTCTTCCGCCGTTCCGTAAAAATCAACGGCATATTGCGTATAGCCCATATTGATGGCGTTTCTCCCGGCCATCAGGGTCAGCGTTTCACGTTCAGCGGCAGTGATGCTGCCATAAACGATTACCCGCAGAGTTCCTTTTTTTCCGTAGCGTAGCGTATGATGCATCTGTCTTCCGCGATAGGTTGACAGGGGCGTGGATACGCCGATGCTCCGGTCCAGCAGATTTTTTACCGGAGCGCTCCATCCGCCGTAGGTGTTCGCGGTTATCACAGTCAGGTCATCGCTCGTACCCAGTACACGGCAGGCTTCCTGCAGCGCGTCCTTCAGCACACAGGTGGCTGGTGTTCCGGTCCAGCACCTGAAACATCCCTGACAGGGCGCGTATTTTCCGTCCGCGAAGATCACCCGTTCCGCTTTCGAAGTCAGACGGGCGTTGTATGCCTCTCCGAGGTCGTGAATGATCGTCTTCATTTCTTTCTTCCATCCTCCTGTCCGCGTTCCTGTTTTTGCGGGCAGGGACATCATATCAGATTCGGCGCCCCAAAAGAGAAAATTCGTCCTGAGATGCATTCCGGGACGACCAAGTTGCATTTTCATCTCTGTGCGGACAACCGCATAAAAAAAGGCTGCAATAATGCAGTCCTAAAAAAATAGTTGTGCAAAGCCGGTCACAAAAAATGGAAGCCTTGATACGTAAGAAACAGGCAAACTGAAATATGTTGCTGTAAACCCTTTATTCGCGAATTCGTACATTGCGCTTCGCAAACTGATATTCAGCAGTTGCCTTTCTTCCTCCGCAGTGTCAGGTCAATCCCGCTTTTCCTCGCAATTCCTTTGGAAAATCATTCGCTTCATGATTTATTCCTCCGGATTACCTTCCGTGGCAGGGAATCGATCCCATGAAGGATCAATTCGGATGAATCAATATAAACATAAGGATATAAACATTTAAATCAATATACAATTTCTAAAGAACATAAAATTTGAACTTTGCGTGAAGCGGTTGTGGCTTTTGTACTTCTATGCTACAATAGTAGAACTTTCAACTATTTGTTTCAGGAGGGTCGCAATGGATTACCAGATACTCAATCTCTTATTCCGCTGCAATAAAGAGTTCAGCCATGAGAAAATCCGTAAGCAGGAACTAAGCGATACGGAGTGTATGATCTGTTCTTACATTTATTCGCACGAAAACTGCTCGCAGGATGATGTGTCCGTTGCACTGAAAACCGACAAGACGACCGTCGGGAAAGCGCTCGCGTCGCTTGAAAGCAAAGCCTGCGTTATGCGAATACAGGATGAAGCCGACAGACGGATCAAGCGGCTGTCGCTTACCCCTGCCGGACGGGAAAAGGTAGCGGAGCTGGTCGACATACACAACAACTGGCTTCGGGATATCATGGCCTGCCTGTCAGAAGATGAACAAAAGCAATTTGAGTATACCTGTAAGCGGCTGCTTGCCGCCGCAGAAAAACTGACAAATAACGGAGGAAACAGCCAATGAATCGCGAAAACAAAACATCTGCTATTGAATCTTTCAAGACCGATCCCGTTCCGAAAATCGTTATCAAAAACAGCATCCCGGCGCTGATCGCCATGATGATGGTCATGGTTTATAACCTTGCAGATACCTTCTTTTTAGGACTTACTCACAACGATCTGCAGGTCACTGCGGTATCCTTTGCCACGCCGTTGTTTATGATTTTCATGTCGCTCGGTACGCTGTTCGGTGTTGGCGGCACTTCTGTCATCTCCCGCGCACTCGGCGAGGGCAGGATCGAATATGCCAAAAAAGCCTGTTCATTCTGTATGTGGTCGTGCGTCGCCGTCGGCGGAGTGATAATGGCGCTTCTTTGGGTGTTCCTTGATGATGTGACCGTGATGCTCGGTGCAAGCGCTGAAAGCATGAAGCTGACAAAGGACTATCTTGCCATCGTCATCGGATGCGGTATTTTCTCCATGATATCCAACTGCTTCTCGTCCATCGTCCGTACCGAAGGCGAAGCGATGAAAGCCATGACGGGGACATTGATCGGAAATCTGCTCAATTTGATTCTCGATCCGATCTTCATTCTCGGTTTTAAATGGGGCGTAGTCGGTGCCGCTGTCGCAACTGTGATTGGAAACGCCGTCGCGGCGGGATATTATGTTCTGTATTTCCTCAAAGGGAAATCGGTGCTTTCTGTCAGCCCGAAATACTTCTCGATGAAGGATAAGATACTCTCCGGCGTTCTTTCTGTGGGCATTTCGGCTTCCATCGCGAATCTTCTTTCCAGTGTAACGTCCATCTTTGTAAACTCGCAGCTTTCTGCCTATGAAGGTGGCGATATGCTGGTCGCCGGCTATGGCGTGACCGCCAAGATCATCATGCTCGTCACCCTGATCGGTATCGGCATCGGCAGCGGTGTGCAGCCGTTTCTCGGTTACTGCTACGGCGCAAGGAACAAGGAAAAGCTCACCGCAGGTCTCCGTTTTACATTTGTATTCGGTCTCGCTTTCTGCTTCATTATTTCCGCACTTTGCTATATCTTTGCAGAGCCTATCGTCAAAATATTCCTGACGGATATGACCGCTTTGAGTTCCGGCATCCACTTCACCCGCATTCTCATGGTCACGGGCTGGCTGATCGGTCCTTTTATCATCTGTCAGAACACGCTGCAGGCGATGGGCGCGGCAACGCCCGCGCTTTCAGCCACCGTTATCCGTCAGGGCGTTATTTTCGTGCCTGCCGTGCTGATCATGAAAGCGCTGATCGGTGTGGATGGGCTGATCTGGGCACAGCCGATTACGGACGTTCTCTCCCTGGCGGTGATCATCATGATGGTGTGGCTGAAAATCAGGAAAACGGATTTCACAAAAGCAGGAAACAAGATGTGATCTGAAAGGAAAAGCAAACAGCACGATACTGCTCCCGTTCCCGCTCGTGCAGCAATATGAAGGAAAGCATTATTTCACCGACTTTTTCGGGAAAGGGGAAGGCCATTTTTCAAAGATTATTGACATGAAAATTGATCCTGCGCTTTTCCCGAACGTTTCCGTCTGCCGCCCGCTTGCTGTTATCCGTGTATATCCTTTTAACATAACATTTCCGGAGGCGAAAGCCAATGAGCAATAAGCCGAAAATGACAAAGTATACAATCCCGGAAAACTTTACCTTGTCGCTTGCTCTCGTTGATTCGTTACCCGTTCTCTTTTTCGGCGGAAGCATGATACTGATATGAGATCAAAAAACGCAGGCGCATTCACAACGAAAGCAGAAAAGAGGTCTTTCATGGAAACACGGAACATGATACCTGAAATTCAAAGTCAACTCAGGCATAATATCCTTCGTGTACCCAAGGAGATATACCAGGCAAGTGGCATTGTCATTAATGGGCGCAGGATCAAGTCACTTGTTTTTACTACAGATCTGGCCATTATTCGCAATTGTGATGCTGACGCAATTTTCGCTGTATATCCATTTACACCGCAGCAGGCAATCAGCGAGGGAATCATCAAGGCAGCATATGTTCCTGTATTTTGCGGTATCGGTGGCGGAACAACAAAAGGACTGCGCACTGTCGGTCTCGCAAAGGATGTGGAATCACAGGGAGCAATGGGCGTGGTGCTTAATGCTCCGATAGGGGATTTGAATCTTGCCATTGTAGCGCAGGCTGTAGATATTCCTGTCATTATTACTGTAGTGGATCCTGAAACAGATATAGCTGCGCGTTTGGATGCAGGCGCGTCTATTTTGAATGTGGCGGGTGGAATTGAGACACCGGAGATTGTCAGACGGATCCGGAAAGATTTTCCTGAAGTCCCCGTTATTGCTTCCGGCGGGAAGACCGGAGACAGCATAGAACAAACAATCCGGGCCGGTGCAAACGCGATTACATATACACCTCCGACTTCCGGCGAATTATTCAGACAGATGATGTCGAAGTATCGTGAACAGGAGTAGGAAAGGATATTCATTATACAATATCCGAAGGTTGATTACGACGCGGATAAATGATTCGGAAGCAGCCGGCGGTTCCTCCCGAATGACTTACTTTTTTATCCGGAGTATGATTGCGTGAGGATATTCCATACTTTTCTGTTCTTCATACCTGATATTCTCAGCTACCAGGGACAGTACTCCGCTCGCCAGGGAATCCATCTCTTCTGCTTTACCAACTGTTTTCCCGGAATAAGCAAAACACATTTCAAGGCTTCCGGTTTTCTCGGAATACATCACAGTCATACGAAGCTTATCCTCTTCGCTCAGCAAAGGCAGGAGCAGACTGCTCAGTATTTCTTCCATAGCGAGCTGCAGATAGCGTGCAGTTCGGTCGGTCAATCCAAGCCGTAACGCGAACTGAGCCAGATGCCCGTTCAGGCCCGAATAATCCACATTTTGGGGATCTACATCCTCTTCCAGCAGTTTCATCCGCTGAACAAACTGGCGCGTTTTTTCTTTTTGCGGATGCTCAAAGATCTGCTCCGGGGTACCCTGCTCATAGATCACGCCCTCGTCCATGTAAAACACACGGGTCGATACATCCCGCGCGAACTGCATCTCGTGCGTCACGATCAGCATGGTAAGGCCCTTCCGGGCCAGTGCGCGTATGACTGCCAGCACTTCGCCCACCATGGTCGGATCCAGGGCGGAAGTGGGTTCATCAAACAGAATGATTTCCGGATTCATGGACAGAGTCCGGGCAATGGCGGCACGCTGCTTCTGTCCTCCGGAAAGCTCGTCCGGATAGGCCAGTGCACGATGCTCCATTCCTACACTTCTGAGCAGTTCCATTCCTCTGTCATATGCAGCCTGACGGCTTTCACCGAGCAACGTGACCGGTCCCACCATCACATTCTCGATAATGTTCATGTGTTCAAACAGATTAAAGCTTTGAAACACCATGCCCATTTTGCGGCGTATCAGATGTACTTTCGCGTTTTTCCGTGTAATGGACTCCCCGTCAATCAGAATTTCGCCCGAAGTCGGTGCTTCAAGCATGTTCAGACAGCGCAGCAGCGTGGACTTTCCTGTTCCGGACGGTCCGATGATGGAAATTACATCGCCTTTTTCGATCTCCGCGTTGACATCCCGGAGCGGGGTTACTCCTTCATAGGCTTTACACAGATGATGAATGCTGATCATAGTGTTTTCACCCCTTTCACACCGCGATGCACACGGTCAGGTTTCAGTCTGATCTCTATACGGGACACCAGATGTCCCAGCAGCGCGGCTGCGGCAAAATAGATCACCGCCGTGGTGATCAGCGGGAACAGCGCGTCATAGGTTCTGCTTCGGATAATGTCGCTCATTTTGGTCAGATCCTGCACGGTGATATACCCCACCACGGACGTGGATTTGAGCAGCGATACCACTTCGCCCTTGTATACCGGCAGAAAATGCAGGGCAGCCTGCGGCATCACGATGCGGAAGAACGCGGCCTTCCGGGTGTAGCCCATAGCCAGCGCGGCCTCCATCTGTCCTGCGGGTACAGCCTCAATACCGGTACGCATCATTTCGGACACATAAGCTGCGAAGTTCATGGTAAAGGCCGCCACAGCCACCGTCAGCCCGGAAACCGCGGGATCGGTAAAGATGACATAATAAAGGATCAGCAGCAGCACCACAATGGGTGTGCCCTGTAAAAGACGAATATACCCGGTGGTGACGGCCGTGCAGATTTTGTTCTTCCGGCGGCGCAGGATGCAGATGCCGAAGCCCAGCAGCGTGCCGAAGATCCCGCTCAGCAGGGAAATCCGCAGAGTGGTCCAAAGGCCCTGTGCAAGCAGCTGCCAGCGGTTTTCCCGGATAAAGGTGGACACAAAGCTTTCTTTCAGCGAAGTGAAGAAATCGGTCTTTTCGATAGGACAGCGCACCACCATGACCGTTTTTTCAACGGAATACGGTACGGTAAACAGAACCTTTTTCGCACGCTCATCGCTGTACGTAATCCCGTTGGCAACAAGATCTGAACGGGTTCCCAGACTGGGAATGAGCGCGTCGAAGCTCATGTCTGTGACTTCCAGTCCATAGCCCGTTTCACGGCAGAAGCGGATCAGCAGATCTATGTCAATGCCCACAATACTGCCGTCCCGAATAAAGTCATACGGAGCATAAACACTTTCCGTGCCCAGGCGGATCGTTCCGTTCACAGACTCCAGCGTCTGATAATCAGTCACCTGATGCTCCGTATCATTCGTCAGCCATGCTTCCGTCACGGCTTTCAGTGTACCGTCATCTTTCGCGCGTGAAAAGAACTCATTGAGCTGTGCCTGCAGCTTCAGCCCGGTATCATTTTTTGCCAGTGCCATACATACATCCAGTTCATCCAGTTGTTCCGGCAGATAGGTAATGCCGTCAACACTCCCGATCAGCTCACGCGCGGTGACTTCACTCACAGTGAAACCGTCCAGTGAACCGTTCTTCACCTGCAGTATCATATCCGGAAAGGATGTGAAGTAGGAAATATCGCAAAGCGGGAATTCTTCACGGCAGAAAACATCATAGCTGCTGCCGGTTTGTACACCCAGGCGGATGTGCGGTGCATAGAATTCCTCAATGGAAGTAAAGAAATGTTCTTCCTCGCTCCGCGCTGATCCGGGCAAAAGCATGGAAATCAGCAACAACAGTGTGATCAGACAGCACGCAGTCCGGTGAACTGTTTTCGGGCATGCGTTTAAAATCATTGGTACAGCCTCCTTATGAAAATGAACCTGAAGCACAGACTCTGTTTATCATATCACAAGTCATGAAAAGAATACAATGCCGGCAAAGTCCGCTGACCGGTCTTCTTTCCTGTCTGTCCGTTTTTCCACAGCACGGTAACGGATCTCAGCCGGATATCAGGAATGACAGTATTATACCACAACACCAATGGAACATGAGACTTGTGATGTTATTGTTGCCAAAGATCGGAATGGTTTCCTGGGGGCAGTCAGATTGGCTTGGCAACAAAAATGCTCTTCTTTTGCAAATCTTTACGCAGAATAGCTGGAAACAATGACGAATGCAGAAATAAACTGATGTAGGTTTATGCGTAGATATTTTTTGGCAAGCATGGCCTTAAAGGGCCTTATTCGTTTGTTGTTGGCAGCGCTCCCAATCCCCTTTGTGCAGAGCTGCAGTAATAACCGCATAAAGCTTGCATAAGCATCCGAAAGGTACAATATATCAATACAATACGCTTCATGAATATTCTTTATTGCGTTGACACATCGCACAGTATTGTTATAAAATACTAATGACATATCTTTGTTTATAGATGGTTGACACTGATGTACCATGCCGATATATGCCGGTATATCACGGAAGTTTTTTGTGCATATTCTGTATACCGGGCATTTCTTTGATATTTTCTGATCTCTGTATATTGGGGATTTTTGATTAACGCGCGTCCCAGTTAAAAATGCATCGGTGGATCGTGAAACAGAAACACACAGTAATGCGTACACAGGAGGCTCTTTATGAAAGACCATATTGACGCATTGGAAATCAATGAGAATACGATTCCTGTTATTTCAAACCTGGCCGACAATCTCCCCGGTGGGTTTTTTATCTATCATGCCGACGGTAAGGAAGAGTTGATTTATTTCAACAAAAAGGTTCCGCGTTTATACGGCTATGAAAGTGGCGATGAATTCGTTCAGCACGTCGGCAACTCTTTCCGTGGAATGGTGCACCCTGAGGATCTGGAACGCGTGGAAGCGGAGATCGCTTCGCAGATCAGCGGCAGCGATACTTCGCAGGATCATGTTCTGTACAGAGTCATCCGGAAAGACGGCAGCATCGGGTACTTCAACGATTATGGCCATTTCGTCCACAGCAAGACCTACGGCGATATTTATTATGTATATCTGATCGACGTCACGGACGAGATCGTTCTGAAGACCGAGCTGGAAGAAGACCGGAAACAACTCGAATTGGCGAAAAAGCTGGAACAGAGCCAGGCCGCGATCGCCGCGCTCGGCGGAGATTATGACTATATATCCCTGATCAATCTGGAAACACGCGATGAGCATATCTATAAATACAATCCTGCTTTTACCGACCTGATTCCGGGATGGGGAAAGCTCAGCAGTTACTATGAACGGATGAAGATCATATGCGATCTGTTCGTCCATCCCAAGGACCGGGCGGCCTTTATGTATGAGACCGATCTGGACACGCTGAATGAATCACTGACAAAGGATTCGCCCGTACGCTTAGTGAATTTCCGCGAGTTGTTCGGGAAAAGCATCGTTTATTATCAGGGGAAATATGTTCTGCTGGATACCGACGGTGCGAAGAGCATCGTCGTCGGCTTCAAGAGTGTTGACCGGGAAACACGGGAGAAGATGGCGCTTCAAAGCGTTACCGAAACGATTTCTGACGACTATGAATGCCTGCTCCATGTGGACTTCGACTCCATGCAGGAGGAACACTACCGCGTCGGTGATGTGTTCAGCCGCCATGTGCCGGGTTATCAGGAGAAAACAGATTATCTGAAAAGAATCCGTCTTCTTGCCGGGACGGTTATCCTTCCCGAGGACAAGGAAAAATTCCTCGCCGAGACGGATCCCGCCCTCGTTTCGGAAAAGGTGAAGGGATTCGCCCCTTATTATGTGGATTTCCGCGTCAGCATAAACGGCGAGATTCACTGGTACCAGGCGAAGTATGTGCATCATAAGGCACATGGAGATCATAACTGCGCCATTGTCGGAATCACGAATATCGACGATCACATGGCGCAGAAGGCTCTCAACGAGAAGATTCTCAAGCAGAACCTTCGTCTCATAGAAGGCCTTGCGTCCAAATTCGCTTCGGTTCTTTATGTAAATTTGGAAGACGGATCCTTTACCTATCATACTATCCAGCAGAACCGTCGGGAAGAATATGACAAGTACGCCAGGGACAGTCAAAACTTCGATGAAGCGATTCAATTTTTCGTGAAGGATGTTGTTTACGAAAATGAGCAGGAAAGCGTGATTGAAACCTGTAAGTTGGACAACATCCGGAACAGGCTGACACATGAGCCCGAGTTTACCGAAACCTTCCGGACCATTGATCAAGGCCGTGCCGTACTCTCCCAGGTAAAGATCGCGCTGGTTGAAAGTGACAATGGCGTGCCCAAGGCCGCAGCTGTCGGTTTTTCCTACGATGAAGAAGAAGTCGCCCAAAGCTTCATCGATGAGAAGCTACGCGACGAATATGAAGCGCTATACCTAATCGACCTGGAAAATGACGCTTATATGCGTCTGCGGCTTACCTCACATCTGAATTTTGAAAGAAACATGCACGGAATCTTCACGAAAATCCTTCCGCAGTACGCGTCCAACGTACTTCCGGAATATCGGGAGATTTGGGAGAAATTCGTCGATCTGGCTTTTTTCCGCGACTATCTTGCGGACATGGATCGCCGTGAACTGGTCTATCAGGTTCGCGGAAGTCAGATCGAATGGCGCAGAGCCTTGATCCAGGTCATTCAAAGAAAAAACGGCGTTGCCACGCTGTTTATCTTTACTTTCCAGAAAATCGACAAAGAGCGGGCTGAAAAACTGTCGCTTTTGGATACGATTCAAAAGCAGCACGAGGCGCTCCAGCAGGCGCTTGAAATGGCGCAGAGCGCCAACAAGGCAAAGACCGTGTTCCTCAACAATATGAGCCATGATATCCGTACCCCGATGAATGCCATCATCGGCTACACCGGCCTTGCAGCGTCGCATATCGACAGCAGGGAGATGGTGACGGAGTATCTGAAGAAGATCGGTCAGTCTTCCGAACACCTGCTTTCGCTGATCAACGACATTCTGGATATGTCGAGGATCGAATCCGGAAAGATGTCGCTATCCGAGCAGGAGGAGACGCTTTCTGAAATCGTCCACACTGTGCGGAGCATTACACAATCCGGTATTACTGCCAAGAATCTCGAATTCTTTGTGGATGTATTCAATGTAAATGATGAATTCATCATTTGCGACAAGTTGAGAGTCAATCAGGTCCTGCTGAATATTCTGTCCAACGCGATCAAGTACACGCCGGCCGGCGGTACAATATCCTTCAGGGTGTCGGAACATAATCCGAAGCCCGATGGATACGCGACCTATCGTTTTTCCATCAAGGACAACGGTATCGGAATGAGTGAGGAATTTGTGAAAACCATTTACGAACCGTTTACGAGGGTGAAGTCCTCTACTGTTTCCGGCATTCAGGGAACCGGTCTCGGTATGGCGATCACAAAGAACATCGTTGATATGATGGGCGGACGAATCGAAATCAAAAGCGAAGAGAATGTCGGAACCGAGGTCATTGTTGAACTTGACCTGAAGCTTGCGGGTACACAGAAAGAGGACATGCCAGAAGCACTGACGAAGCTTCATGGCCTTCGCGGGCTGGTCGTCGATGATGATCTTGACGCCTGTGTGAGCATTTCCAAATTGCTCAAGAGCATTTCCATGAGAGGCGAGTGGTGCTCTTCCGGTAAGGAGGCTGTCTTCAGAGCACAGGCTGCCTATGAAGAGGGAGATAATTACAGCGTCTATATCATCGACTGGCTGATGCCGGATATGAATGGCATCGAAACCGCCAGACGGATCCGGAAAGTAATCGGCGATTTCGCTCCGATTATTATCGTAACAGCATACGACTGGGCGGATATCGAGCAGGAGGCGTATGAGGCAGGGGTCACCGCGTTTGTGAACAAGCCGCTGTTTATGTCCGACCTGAAAAAGACGCTTGCCCAGTGCTGTGATCCGGCAGCGG
>CALCUD010000065.1 GCA_937906775.1 uncultured Clostridia bacterium | reverse complement strand
TTTCCAGCTTTCATAACGAATAATGCTGCTCATTTTCTTAATTGTTTCATAGCCTGAAATACAAAGCAGCAATATCAAAGCGAAAACTGCAATATTCTTCTTTTTGATTTTTCCTGAAATGACAAGAGAAATCAGCACAAATAAGACCGCACGTACAATGCCCGTTCCAGCAGGGTAAGAAGGAAACATCGGAATTATAAATTGTTCATAATAGTCAATCTCCCGCAAAAAAACGAGTATGTAGTAAACAGCGGAACTGATACATGCAACACGCAGCGCCCGTTCAGAACCATTGCCTTTAGCTAACTGAATCATGTAACGAAAAACCGCAACCGCCGGAATGATAAAAATAAACAGTGTAAAATACCATGAATCGGAAAATTCAAATTGAAGTTCATAGGTATCATAAGAATACATTGTCCGCGTGGTATTGTACCAGATAAATGATACAAAGCCCAGTGCCAGCAGAACCCATGCCCACGGTTCAAGTTTACTCTTCCAGTCTTTATTGTTCATACCAGATCTCCTGTTTGCAGTTCAGCGTTTTTTCCTGATCCTGATGTTTGGCTTTCGGTGAGATTATAATTTTTCATCCGATTCAAAGTCAATACAGATATGTGAAAACACATCCCTCCTTTCTTTTGCAAACATCATGCTTGTATAAATCCATCGTCTATGGTACAATCAGGTGGATATGTTTCCGTCTGGTACAAAATTAATTTATGCTTTGGACGATCCTTCGCGGAAATGGCAGATTCATGCGATTCCCGCAGACCGGAAATTCCCGGGCATATCTTAATAGAACCGTTCCGTATGAATTCTGTTCACCGACGACCCAACGACCTAATGACCCGAACACGAGAAGGAGGAACATGCCATGAAAAAAGGAACCCTCATCAGTCTCATCGCCATCCCGGTCGCCATTGCCATCGTCTTCGGCGCGCTCTATTTCACGAACAACGCCAACAAAACCGGACAGATCGACAGTCTGACCGCGGACGTCACTGAAAAAGCCGGGCAGATCGAGACCCTGACCGCCGACGCCGCCGATAAAGCCGGGCAGATCGAGACCCTGACCGCCGACGCCGCCGAAAAAGCCGGGCAGATCGAGACCCTGACCGCCGACGCCGCCGAAAAGGCCGGGCAGATCGAAACGCTGACCGCCGACGTTGCCGATAAAGCCGGACAGATCGAAACCCTGACCGCCGATGTCGCCGAGAAGGCCGGACAGATCGAAACCCTGACCGCGGGCGTCGCCGACAGGGACGCGCAGATCGCTGCCCTGCAGGCGAGCGTTGAGGATAGCGCAGGCCAGATCAACGTTCTGACAGCCGCCGCGGCGGAAAAAGACGGTCAGATCAAAACGCTGACCGCGGAATCCGCGGCAAAAAGCACGCAGATCGAAAGCCTGACCAAAAATGAAGGCGACACCGCCAAGCAGATCGAAACGCTGATCGCGGAAGCGGCGGAAAAAGACGCGAAGATCGAGACGCTGAACGCCGTGGCCGCCGCGAAGGACGAACTGGAAGCCAGGATCACCGCTCTGGAAGAAAAGGCGAAGACCCTGTACACCGAGGAAGCCGTGACCGCCAAGGTCAACGAAGCGGTCGACGCCGCCAGGGCTGAATTCGAAACCGTGAAGGGCGAACTGGAAGCCAAGGTCGCCGGTCTCGAAGAAAAGGCCAAGGGCCTGCTGGACGAGGAAGCTGTGAAAGCCAAGATCGATGAAGCTGTCACGGCTGCCAAGACCGAGTGGGAAGCCGCGAAGGAAGCGGTGACCGAAAAGGTCGAAGAAGTCAAGGAAACGGTCGAGGAAAAAGTAGAAGAAGTTAAAGAAACTGTCGAAGAAAAGACAGAAGAAGTGACCGAAGCCGTTGAAGAAAAGGCTGAGGAAGTTGCCGAAGCTGTTGAAGAAAAAGCTGAGGAAGTGACTGAAGCTGCTCTGATGACCTATGCCGACTATGCCGCCGCCGAGCTGGACGCTCCGGTGAAGGTACAGTGCTGGGTGCAGGCTCATCAGTCCTGGTGGGATAACAAGGTTACCGTGTACGCGGCTGACAAGGACGGCGCCTATTTCATCTATGAACTGGCCTGCTCCGAAGAGGACGCCGCCAGGCTGGTCCCCGGCACCCTGATCGAAGTTACCGGCTTCAAGAGCGAGTGGTCCGGCGAAGTGGAGATTGTTGACGCTGCCTTCACTTTCGTGGACGGAGAAGCCTATATTGCCGAAGCGCTGGATGTGACGGACAAGCTGGGAACCGAAGAACTGATCAACTACCAGAATCAGTTCGTCGCCTTTAACGGAATGACCGTGGCTGCCTACACCGAAGGCGGAGAAGACGCTTTCGTTTATCAGGAAGGCAAGGGCGGACATGACGGCAATGCCGACATCTACTTCAAGGTCGCCAAAGACGGCGCGGTTTATGAATTCTGCATTGAAAGCTACCTGACCGACAACACCACCGACGTTTATGCCGCGGTTGAAAACCTGAAGGTCGGCGACACGGTGGATCTGCAGGGCTTCCTGTACTGGTACAACGGCGCCAATCCCCACATCACTTCTGTGAAGGTTGCTGAATAATCCGGCAGACTGCCTCCGGGCCCGCGCTTCATGCGCGGGCTTTTTCGTTGCCTCGGGGTTGAGAGTGTGATAGAATTGTCATGATGAACGAGGAGGGACCCGGAATGATCAAAGAAGTTAAGATTACCACGCTGGAAGAATTGATGCCGCTGCTGACGGATCAGCAATACCGGGAGGATCTGGACCGGCACCGCAACTCTTTTTTGTATCGCGGGATCCCCGACGACAATTACAAGATGACGACCAGCCTGCGGCGGAACTGCAAGCATCTGGAGAAAATGCTGGAGCCGGCTATTTTGGAGAACTTTGCCAAATATGCCGTCCGGGAAGATCCCGCTGTGGCGGACTCTGTATGGTACCGGATGATCTGCGGACAGCACAACGGACTGCCGACGCGTCTGCTTGACTGGAGTCATTCAGCACTGGTTGGTCTGCATTTTGCCATGACGGAGAAGAATCTGGCGGAAATGGATCAGCATGACTGCGCCGTATGGCGGATCGATATGCAGGAAATGTACAATCTTCTGCCGAATCGGTACCGCGACGCTGTCAACTGTATGCAGAGTACCATTTTTACCGTGGATATGCTGGATGAGATCACCGAATCCCTCGTACAGTACGACGAGGATATGAAGGATCAGGCGATGGTGATCATTGAACCGCCCAGCAGCAACGACCGGATCATTCATCAATATTCCTTCTTTTCCATTGTACCCATGGATATGCAGGATATTGAAGAATTCCTTGATACACGGACGGAGCACACTGTCAAATATGTGATCGACCGGAAACTTCGCTGGCGTGTGCGGGATATGCTGGATCAGCTGAACATGAGCGAGCGGATCATTTATCCCGGACTGGACGGACTGAGTCAGTGGATCGCACGCCACTATTATGTGAAATAACGCGGAGAGGAACATCGGTGAAAAAGATCATCGCGGAAACGCTGGCACTCCTGGCCGTCATGCTGTGCATATCGGCGTCGGGGGACGTTGTCATCAACGAGGTCATGGCCAGCAACGGATATTTTGAAAACGGCCATGCCTGGGACTGGGTGGAACTGTACAATAACGGTTCAAAAACTGCAGATCTGAGCAACTGGAGCTTCAGCGACAGCAAAAAGAATCCGCTGAAATGGTCTTTTCCGGAAGGAACGAAGCTCAAAGCAGGGAAATATCTGACTGTCTGGTGTACCGGAGAACCCACGGACAGCAAAGGGAAAGACAATCAGTTTTTTACGGATTTTGCGATTTCTGCCTCGGGGGAAACGCTGATCCTGTCAGACGCTTCCGGAACGGAAGTCAGCAGGATGGAACTGCCCCCGCAGTACGGATGCGTCAGCTACGGACTTGCAGAAAACGGAGAAAAGACCGGCTATCTGGAAACCCCCACCCGTGGGAAAAAGAATGATAAGTCAGCATATCCGGAACGGGCTGAAACGCCCCAGATCGAAACTGCCGGAGGATTTTACCGGGATCAGGTTACGGTGATCTGCACGGGCGCAGAAGGATGCGTTCTGCGGTATACGATCGACGGCGAAACGCCCGACGGGAAAAGCAAGGTGTTCCCGCCGGAAGGACTGATCCTGAAAAAAACGACCGCACTCCGGGTGAAAGCCTTCCGGGAGAATGCGGTTTCCTCCGCAACGGTCAGCGCGAGCTATTTCATCAATGATGAACCGCTCACACCCATCGTTTCCCTGATTTCCGACAATCAGTACCTTTTCAGCAAAAAGACGGGAATCCTGACCAAGGGAACGGGCACAACGCCGAACTATGCCAAAGGATGGGAATATCCCGTCAACATCGAATATTTTGACAGGGACGGACAGTGCCGGATCAATCAGATGGGTACTTTCACCTGTTCAGGTCACAGCGCGCGGGTCAATGCGCAGAAAAGTATTGCATTATATGCCCGAAAATCCTGGGGGAAAGGCAGCTTCGATTTTAATCCGTTTCCGACCCGTGAATACTCCGGCTACAAGAGTCTGCTTCTCCGGGCGGCAAATTCGGATACCTATGCGACGCGGTTACGGGACATCGTTGCCAGCTCGCTCGCGGAAGATCAGGGAATCCTGTATCAGGATCATCAGGTGATTCAGGTTTATATCAACGGCGCCTATTACGGGCATTACAACCTGCGCGAAAAGATCAACAAGTACTTTATTGCTCAATATGAAGGCGTTACGGAGCAGGAAGATATCGATCAGATCGATATCCTTGCCCGGACCGGAACAGATCAGTTCCTGCAGAACGGCGACAATACAGACTGGCTGGCCCTGTGCGATTTCTGCAAAAAATCGGATCTGAACGATCCGGATAATCTAGCATTTGTGGAAGAGCAACTGGATATTGACAGCATGTTCACGCATGCGGCATATGAAATTATCCTGGGCAACGTAGACTTTACCAATGTCCGGGTTTATCGCGTCCCCGGAGGAAAATGGAAGTATCTTCTGTTTGATGTGGAAGCCTGTTGGCGGGGAATTGACAAGACTCCGATCGAGTACTATATCAAACCGGTCAATGGAAAAATTCAGGGATTCCGGCATGAACCGCTGAACGCGCTTCTTGCGGTTCCGGAAATGAAGACGCGGTTTCTGAACAGGGTCGCTGAACTGCTGGAGACGGTATTCCGATGGGACAATGTGGAAGCGCATTTTGACCAGGTGATCGCTGAACTGGAACCGATCCTTCCGCGTCATATCGAACGTTGGCAGAATATGAAACTGAGCAACTGGAGAAAGAACATCAAAGCAACAAAATATTATGCCAGAGTCCGACCGAAGAAGATCCCCGGGTTGCTGAAAAAGGCAATGAAGCTGACGCAGGCTGAAACGGAACAGTACTTCAGTCATGCGCTCGCGGTGCTGGATGAATACAATACTGTGAAATGAGGCCGATACGTATGAACGACTGGTCGAAGGTACGGATCCTGGGACGGTATGCTGTGGACGCGGAAGAGAACCTCTGGCTTGCCACATCCGCCGCTGAAATCCGTTTCTGCCTGAAAGAGACGACAGCGCTGAGG
This sequence comes from uncultured Clostridia bacterium, assembly GCA_937906775.1. Taxonomy (GTDB): domain Bacteria; phylum Bacillota; class Clostridia; order Christensenellales; family Aristaeellaceae; genus Aristaeella. The sequence goes on along the minus strand of CALCUD010000065.1, from coordinate 21,652 downwards.
ATCAGGCTCAGATGTGACGATTCGGCGTCGGATCCGGCGCGCCTGCATCTCCGGCCCCGGTTTGCAATGGATGTAAACGGAAGCAGGACCGTTGACAGGCTGATTGAACAGGCGGAAGAGATTGTGGAGATCCCGCAGACGGTGCTGACCGGGCAGGATGATATCCGTCTGGTGAAACTCAGCGAGTGCACGCAGAGCCTGCTCGCTGTGACGGAGATCGTGACGGACGGGGAAATCATGCCTTTTCCGGACCGGAAGCTGAAGATCGAGTTCATTGGCGATTCGATTACATGCGGATACGGCGTGGAGGGCGATCTGACTCAGACATTCACCACCGCTACGGAGAACGCTGAGAAAGCCTACGCATGGCTTGCGGCTGAATCGCTTGACGCAGACGCGGTACTGGATTCTTTCAGCGGACACGGGGTCCTGTCCGGTTATACGGAAGGAGACATAGACGCTGAAAGTCTTGTTCCGCGTTATTATGGATCCGTCGGCAGCAATGCATTCCGTCTGCCCGGCGGGAAACGCCTGCAGGATATTTCCTGGGACTTCTCCCGATTTGTGCCGGACTATGTTGTCATCAATCTGGGGACCAATGATTTTTCCTGGACGCGGGGAATCCCGGAACGGATTGCCGCTTATGAAAAGAATTTCAGCGATTTTCTTTCGCTGGTGAGGATACACAATCCGGACGCAAGGATCCTGTGTGTTCTGGGAGTCATGGGGACGGCACTGAACGCGGCGATGGTACGTGCTGCGGATCAATGGCGGACGGAGAACGGAGATATCCGGATCCGCACCTTGACTGTGGAAGAACAGGATCAGGAAAAGAACGGGATCGGAACGGATTACCATCCTTCGGAAGCAACACAGCGTATGCTGGCTGAAAAGGTGGCGGACACAATAAAGGAATGGATGAAACAATGAGATATAAATGTTTGGTCATGGATCATGATGACACGGCGGTCAATTCCACCGCGACGGTGCATTATCCCTGTTTTGTGGAATATATGACAAAGTTCTTTCCTGACAGAGTTTTGACACTGGAGGAGTATTTCAGGTATAATTTTCATCCGGGTGTGATCGAACTCTTTACCGGGATCTGCGGTATGACTGTGCAGCAGATGCACGAGGAGGAAGAATACTGGAGAGAATATGTCCGGAGTCATGTCCCGACGGCATATGCCGGAATCCGGGAGATCCTGACAGAACAGAAACGCCGGGGAGGGATGATCGCGGTCGTAAGCCATTCCTACTCGGAAAATATATTGCGGGACTACCGGGAAAACGGATTGCCGGAACCGGATATGATCTTTGGCTGGGAGGCCCCTCCAGAACAGCGGAAACCAAGTGTTTATCCGCTGAAACAGATCATGGAGAAAACCGGTTTTCAACCCGGACAGTTGCTTGTAGTGGATGATCTGAAACCCGGATACGATATGGCCAAAGCAGCCGGCGTACCGTTTGCGGCGGCGGGATGGGCCAACGATATTCCGGAGATTGAGTCATTCATGCGAAGCAACAGCGAATGGTATTTCAAAACCGTGGAGGAATTGAAAAACTTTCTTTTTGGCTGAAAAGCAGAAAGGAAGTACCGACGTTTTTTTCCAACAGGTCCGGCAGGAGCGATGATGATCGATTGATTTATCGGGAGGAGAAAACGATATGACCAGTTTTGAGATCTACAGGAAAACATTCCGGTTCACCGGAATGCGGATTCTGACCGGACTGATCGGCACGGCTCTGATCGCCGGTTTGCCTGTGCTCGCATTTGCTGTGACGGAACGCGTGAGCAGCGGGACCCGGATCGGCATTTGCATCGGGGCGTTTGTTGCGGCATGTATTCTGGTCGGCTTGCTGAACCGATTTATCGGGTATATTTTCCGGGCCGGGCAGATCTGTATTGCAGCGGAGGCAATCACCACCGGCAAAATGCCTGCTGATCCCTATGCCCAAGGGAAAACAGCGGTGAAAAAACGCTTCGGGACAGTAGCGGCGTTTTTCGCGATCGAAAAGATCATCAATGCGATCGTCCACCAGATAACCAACAGCGTGACCAGATTGACGGACAGTATCGGAAACCGTTCAAACAACGATACGGTCAGGACTGTCGGAGCTGTTGTCAGCATGGGTATCAGCGCTATGATGCAATTCATGTGCGCCTGCTGCATGGCGTGGGTATTCATCCACCCGGATATCAACGTGTGGCGCGCTGCCGCTGACGGCGCGATCGTCTACTTCAGGAACTGGAAGGACTTGCTGAAAAATACCGCCAAGGTGATAGGGGCAGGACTTCTTTCCCTGATCCTGATCGGCGGGCTGCTCTTTGGCGCCACCCATCTGATTATTCATCAGGCTCCGTTTATGGATGAAATGACTGCCGGACTGAATGAATTTATCGCGGAGCAAAAAGTGATGGACAAGGATGGAAATCCGATCGATCCGAAGTTTACGCCCGAACAGTGGAAACTGATTTTTGAAGGTATCATTGCTCTGATTTTGTGGGGGATTGTTCATTCTGCGCTGATCGATCCTTATGTGATGATCAGCGTCATGAACCGCTATCTGAAGGCGGGGCTGGCCAATCCTCCGGTAAGATCGGAAGATGACAGACTGGCAGAGCTTTCCAAGGGATACAGGAAAGCGCTTGCGGCTGCTGAAGCATAACGGGCTCCCATATATTTCTGTGTAAAAAGAAAGCGGTCTTTGACGATCGCTTTCTTTTCTGTTTATTTGTTCAGAAAGGTTTCAATATACGGAACCGCCTGTGCATAGGGGTCGTTCCCCATATCCAGCCAGATGACGCGCGGGTCCTTCCGAAACCAGGTCATCTGGCGCTTCGCGAATTTCTTGATGGCGTTTCCGAGCTCGGTGACCATCTGTTCATAAGGCATCTTTCCGGTCAGATACCAGGTCAGATATTTATATTCCAGACCGAGCTTGACCAGATACTCCTCGCTGATCCCGTCCTCCAGCAGAGAACGGACCTCGTCTGTCATGCCCTGGCGAAGACGCCGTTCCAACCGCTCGTCAATACGGGCTTTCAACACTTCACGAGGCCAGGTGACACCGAACTTCAGCACTTCGTACCGGGGCTCGCGGACGGAGGGATGATAATCATCCGCAGCAAGACGCTCCAGCGCGCGCATGATACGGTGACGGTTTTTCGGATCGATCCCGGAATCGGGAAGTTGAGCCTGCAACATTTCATACAGTTCTGATGTAGCGTAGGATTCAAGCCGGGCGCGAAGAACCGGATCCGGTTCTTTGTCACTGAGCAGATATCCGTCGGCAACAGCATCGACATAAAGGCCTGTTCCGCCGACCAGAAACGGTACTTTTCCACGGGAAAGGATACCGTCGATTGCTTCGTAGGAGAGTTTCTGGAAATCTGCCATGGAGAAAAAATCTCCCGGCTTCCGGACATTCAACAGATGATGGGGAACACCGGCCATTTCCTGCGGAGTGATTTTTCCGGATCCCAAATCAAGCCGCTCATATACCTGACGGGAATCCGCCGATACGATTTCACCGTCAAACCTGCCCGCAAGCGCAACACCCAGCGCGCTTTTGCCGGAGGCATTGGTTCCTTCGATAACTATCAGTTTCGGTAACATCCGGTACAGTCTCCTTTTACAACGATGCGGTTGCATGATATCACACGAAGCTGAACGAGGCAAGGGCGATACCCGGAAACGGACTTTGACTTCCTGAAAAATCAGGATAAATTCATGAAAAATGGCTCAGAATAAGGGATTGAAAGCAAAAAAAGCTTGACAGGGATTCTCTTTTGGTTATACTGATTTAGCAACATTATTAAGGAGGTTCATGAAGATGAACAAAGGTGAACTGGTTGCTGCTCTGTATGCCAAAACTGAAATGACCAAAAAGGATTCCGAAACCGCTCTGAACGCTTTGCTGGATGTTATCAGCGATACTCTGGCCAAGGGTGAAAAGATCCAGCTGATCGGCTTTGGCACTTTCGAAGCGAAAGAGCGTCCGGCTCGCATTGCCCGCAATCCCCGCACCGGCGACGAAGTCAAGATCGCTGCCTGCAAGGCCCCTGTTTTCAAGGCCGGCAAGGCTCTGAAGGACAAGGTGAACGGCTGATTCAGTCTTTCTAAAAAACCGTGGCGCTGAGCCACGGTTTTTTATGTGGCCGGAATGGCAACCGATGCCGGATTTGTGCAGAAAACAGGATCATTGCTGCATTGACGGAAATATTGAAAATCGCTATACTGGGTTCAATTGCGGATCTTGAAAATGTGATCCGCATTGCGGAAGGACGGTCGGAACAGATGAAGGATGGAAAGAAACTGGTGGGACTATGCCTGACCGGTATGCAGGAAACGCTGCATGCGGATTTTCTGTTTCATCTTCATCACCATCTGACCCGTCACGGGATCAAGCTGATCGTACTGAACAGTTTTGTGCGTCCGGACAGCGAGAACAGCGACAGGCAGGGAGCAGCTTCCGTATACCGGCTGATCAATTACGGCTTGCTTGATGCGCTGATCCTTTTGGGTGAAAGCCTGGAAGGGTGTGACGTGCTTGACGAAATTATCGGAAAAGCCCGGGCGAACCGGGTTCCGGTACTGCTTCTGAACAGCGAAAGAGAAGGCGTTAATTGCCTGAAGAGAAGCTTTGAAGAGGGCTACAGAGGGGTCATCCGTCACGTGGTCCTGGAACACGGGGCGGTATACGTTCATTATTTGGGTGGAAAAGGTGAACAGGATCCACGGGAAGCCGAACGGATGAACGTGCTTCGGGAAACGCTCAGGAATGAAAAAGTCACATTGGAAGCCGACCAGATATTTCTGACCGGCTACCGTGACGAGTCTGTTCTGCGTTATGCGGCCAGACTCCGGAAAACCAAGCAGCTTCCGGATGCTGTTTTTTGTGTGAATGACGATATCGCACTTCGGCTCAGTGCGGCGCTGGCGGATGAAGGGATCCATGTTCCCGGTGATACCCGGGTCATTGGTTTTAACGGACTCCGGGCCTCTGATTACAGCATTCCCAGATTGACTACATGCCGGGAAGACAGCCGCGGACTGGCGGTACGGGCGGCTGATCTGGCTGACCGGCTGATCCGCGGGGAGAAAGTCCCCGAAACCAGCTATTACAGTTATCTGACCAGGATCCGGGAAAGCTGCGGCTGCACGCCACGGGTCAACTATGATAATTTCAGGTCCGTTTGTGCGGAGATCTTCGGTACATTGCGGGAATCTGACGCCAACGGGGATTATCTGCTTGATGAGATGGAAAAGATGATTTCCGTGCCGGATGTGAATGTGATGTGTTCCCACGCCAGGAACTGGCTGCCCGATGGAGGAAAGCTGTGCCTGAATGATGATTTTCTCGGCAGAGCTATCGGGAATATTTCTACCGATCAGGGCAGGCCGTTTACCGAGAAAATGACGGTGATCACGTCCGATATCGGGCCTGAACGTTCTGCGAGGATGCACCTCGGGGACATGGTCCCCGATCTGACGGACTGGCTTTCAACCGATGAAGCATATGTGCTGTGTCCGATCTTCACAGGAAATGAAGTTTACGGCCTTTTCGCCATGCGTACGGAGAACATCCGGGGTTCCGTTCATCTGATCAACAGACTGAGCAAAGCGCTGAATTTTTCTTTCAATTGCTCCGTATCCCGGACACGTCAGCGCCTGATGCAGCAGAGCATTGACGAGGCCGCGCTGCAGGATCAGATGACAGATCTGCCCAATCGGAAAGGTGCGGACCTCTGGTTTGCGCATTTTGAAGCAGATCCGGATAACCACCGCCGGAGACTGACGGTATCCGTCTTTGGCTTGCCTGAATATCATTTTATCCTTGAAAATTACGGTTTGCGTGATATTGAGGGCAGCGTTTCTTTTGTTGCGGGAGCGCTGAAGCAGGCATATCCTCAGGCGCGTATTATCGCCCGGACCGGTGAAACAGAATTTATGGTCCTGAACTGTTATGAGAGCGGGGATGAAATCGGCGACCGTGAAGAATGCTGCAACCGTGAATTTTACCGTGCTTTGGAACAGTTCAATCTGCATTCCGGCAAAGCGTATCAGGTTGAGGTGAACAACGGATGCATCGTTGTGGATGCCGGCTGGGATACCCATCTGAACACGATGATCAAATTCGCCGGAGCCGAGATGCATATAAACCGGGTGAAAATGAACAACGAGATCCCGACGGTCAGGGATTCCGCTCCGTTGAATGAAGATTATAAAGCGTTTGACCTTCTGATCAGCAAGAACCTCTTTTATTATTGCTATCAGCCGATTGTTCACGCGGAATCCGGTGAGATCTTCGGATATGAAGCACTTATGCGCACCCCGCCATATATCGGGCTGAGTCCGTCGGATGTCCTGAATATTGCCCAGAATTACGGGCGCCTGTATGACGTGGAAAAAGCGACCATGTTCAACGTGCTTGCGCAGATCCGGGAATCCAGAGATCTGTTCACGGATAAACGCGTTTTCATCAACACCATTCCCGGACACTTTCTCCGGGATCCGGACGCAGAAGAACTTGTCAATACTTATATAGCCGAATTCCCGCAGGTTATTCTGGAACTGACTGAACGGGATACGGCGGAGGATTCGGAGCTGGACCGTCTGCGGGGCCTTACGGCCCGCTTCGGTAAGAATTATCTCGCTATTGACGATTACGGAACAGGTCACAGCAATATTGTCAATCTGCTCCGCTACGTCCCGTGCGTCATTAAGATCGACCATTTTCTGATCCATGACATTGACAGGGATAAAAACAAGCAGATGTTTGTTACCAATACAGTGGAATTTGCGCGGCTGAACGGGATCAATACGCTGGCGGAGGGCGTGGAAACCGAGGAAGAACTGCGCACAGTGATCCGGCTGGGTGTAAATATGTTACAGGGGTATTACATCGGAAGACCGTCCACGTATCCGATTGATTTTATTCCGGACCGTATCCGGGATGAGATCCGGGGAATGTTCCGGGAGGCCAACGGACTCTGCCAGATGTCGGATGTGTGAAGAAAATCGATAAATTTGCGTAAAAATCGCATTGCAAAGTGATCGGATCTGTGATATACTTCATCTGAAATCAGATAGGTGGAGGACATAAATATGCTTACCAGAGCAATTAGAAAGCACGTAATTCTTACGTGTATTTCAGTTGCTTTGGTTTTTATTATTGCTTTTTCTGCTTTCGCGGATATGCTTCTTCCGGAAGCATCCGGCGAAAAGGTCAAAATCGACGGAAGCCTGACCGTTGATTGCAGCCATATGAACGATGGCTACATTATGGCAAAAGCACAAAAAAGCTCCAAGAAACTCAAAGTCCGCATCAAAACTTCCGGAGCCACCCTGAATTATGACCTGAACGGTGACGGCGAGTTTGAAGTGTTCCCCCTCCAGTTCGGGAGCGGGAAATATCAGGTTTCTCTTTATAAAAATGTCAGTGGAAAGAAATATTCCGAAGAGGGCAAAGTCAGCATGAACGTCGACATGGACGACGAGAACAAATGCTTCCTTTACCCGAATCAGTATGTTCCGTATTCGGCAGATACCGCCGCGGTAGTCAAGGCTTCCGAACTCTGCGCCGGGATGACGGATGCGAAACAGATTTTTATGACCATTCGCGGATTCGTTGAAAGCTATTTTGCCTATGATTATGTCAAGATGGTGACAGTAAAGGCTGGACAAATGCCGGATATTGACGGAACATGGGAAAAACAGCTGGGGATCTGCCAGGATCTCGCGGCAGTGACGGTGGCGATGCTGCGAAGTCAGGGCGTATGCGCCAAGATGGTTATCGGAACGGTTGGCGGAAACAGCTATCATGCCTGGGTCAATGTACTGATCGGCGGGGAATGGATCCTCTATGATCCGACTGCCGAACTTAACGCCAGTTCGAAGAATGAAATATACACAACAGAACGGTACTATTGATCCGTTGTGATTCGGACGGAAGTGGAGGTCGAGAAGGTTTATGACAACGTTAAAGTCGGGAAAATCCACGGAGAAGAAGGCATATATGTCCTCCGAGGAACTGAGCAGTTTCTGCGATCAGATTGCTTTGATGCTGAATTCCGGCATGACGCTGAGAGACGGAATCGGTATGCTTGCCGAAGACGAGGATCTTGCTGACGGCAAACAGCATCCTTATACTGAATTGCTTGAAACCGTTGAGGAAACAGGATCTATTTACGAGGCCATGAAAGCCAGTACTCAGAACTGGCCGCAGTATATGGTGGAAATGGTCGGCATCGGTGAGGAGACCGGGCGGCTGGAAGATATCATGACCAATCTGTCCACCTATTACCAGCGTGAAGGCCGTATCCGTTCCGCAGCTGTCAGCGCGATTACCTATCCGCTGGTATTGAGCGTTATGATGGTCATTATTATTGCAGTTCTGCTGTGGCGCGTATTGCCTGTGTTCCGTCGGGTCCTGACTTCGCTGGGCGTCGGGAACACCGGCACAGGTACTGTTCTGATGAACGTGGGCGCTATTGTCGGTTGGGTTGTTCTTGCTCTGATCGGTGTTCTGGTTCTTGGTATGGTGATCATCCTGATCCTGATGAAGACCGGTGCCCGTGAAAAAGTTTTAAAGTTCCTGAAGAATCTTTTCCCGCCGGTTCAGCAGATTTCAGAGAAACTCTCGTCCGCACGTGTTGCCGGAATGCTCGGACTGATGCTTTCCAGCGGTTTCCCCATGGAGAACGCACTTGAGATGGCGCCCGCGGCTCTGAATGATTCCGAATCCATCAGGAAGGTTAACCAGATTCGCGACGCGATGAACGCAGGGGACACTTTCTCCGACGCTTTGGCCGACAGTAAACTCTTTGCTGATTTCCATAACCGTATGCTGAAGATCGGCGCGGCCTCCGGTCATGAACCGCAGGTCATGTCCAAAATTGCTGAGATTTATGAAGAACAGGTTGAAGATGATCTGTCCCGACTGATTTCCATTATTGAACCCACACTGGTCGCGCTGCTGTGCGTAGTGATCGGTGCGGTATTGCTGAGCGTAATGCTTCCGATGGCCGGTGTTCTGGGAAGCATGTGATGATCCGGCGTGCCTAATACGAAAGAAAGGAGCGGCTGAAAAGACATGAATAGAAAAGATATTGCGGCTGTGATTGTTTTCGTCGCTCTGGTTCTTGCGTTCGCGTTTCTGATTAACGGTATTACCACCAAGGGTGATTCTCAGGAGTTGACGATTGTCCGGGATGCGGTTAAGAATGCTGCGCTGACCTGCTATGCAGTTGAAGGCGTATATCCGGACGATTTGGAATATCTGCGTGAGAACTATAATCTTGCCTATAATGACGAACGCTATATTGTCTATTATGACGCCTTTGCGTCCAACCTGATGCCGAGCATCAAGGTTGCCGAAAGGGGGTCTGACGAACCGTGAGCAAACCTGTGAAGCAAGCAAAACCGAAGATGATTCAGAACGTATTTGTTCTGCTTCTGCTGTCTCTGTTCGCCTGCCTGAGCACAGTACTTGTGACGATGGGCGCAAGAGTATACCGCGATACTGTTCAACAGGCGGACTCGAATAACAATGCACGTATTGTTGCAGCAGTTGTACGAAGTGCGATCTGGGCTGAAGACGGCGGAAAGATCTATGTGGAAGATTTTGATGATATCGGAGTGACTTCTCTGACGATAGAGAATGACTATGATGGAGAAATCTACAAAAAACGTCTGTACTGCAAAGACGGATATCTGTGGGAGAGTTTCACTTCCTCGGAACGTGTTTTCACAGGTGAATCCGGTGAATCACTTTGCGAAGCGGCAGGCTTTGAACCTTCGGTTGAAGGGAATATGCTGTCTGTGCTTGTTTCCACGGAGGATGGAACATCCAAGAATCTGAATATCTGCCTGCGCGCGGGAGGTGCCGGACAATGAGAGAGGGAAGCCGCGCGAATACGCTCTTGCTGGAATTGCTGCTCGTTATTCTGTTTTTTATGCTTGCCTGTACAACAATCGTTGAGATTTTCGGTCAGGCCAGAATGCGCAGTGAACAGGCCACTGTTCACAATGAAGCGATGCTGCAGGCGGAGAATATTGCTGAAAAACTTTATAACGCCGCTGATGAAACCGATATTCTGACGGAAATTGGTTTTGCCCGTTCGGGAGATATCTGGTCGATGACGGTGGAAAATGCAGAGCTGCAGGTGAATGTTTCGGACCGGGAAACCGAAGCCGGTCTGATCCGCTCATTTGAGATTTCCGCTACGGAAGGCGATACGGAATTGTTTATGCTGCCGGTCAGCCGCTACCTGCCGAAGGAGGTGGCGCCATGAATAAACGTAAAATCGCATTAGGCCCGGGAGCCGCTTCGCTGATTTTGATCGTTGTGGTTTTAAGCCTTTGCATGCTTGCAATGCTGACGATGATCTCCGCACGCAATGATAACAATTTGAGCGTGAGAAGCGTTTCATCTGTGGAGCAGGTTTATGAGCTTTCCTCAAAGTGTGAAGAATCACTTTCCCGTTTGGACGCGATCCTGGCTGACAACATCCGGCAGGGGCTTTCCGGCGATGAATATCTGAATGCGGTTTCGGAACAGCTTCCTGAAGAAATGATTCTTGAGGATGATCTTGTTTCGTGGATTGAAGAAACAGAAGGCCGGACCATGGAGTGCGCGGTGCGCGTTTTGTCTGACGGAAATGGTCCGCGATATGAGTGGGTATCCCATCGCCTGCTGGTAGAAGAGGCGGGGGAGGAGTTTGACGAATGACAATGTTATTGGATGATTTGCTTCGGAAAGCATTACAATATGAAGGATCAGATGTGTTCCTGATTCCAGGCTCTCCGATTATGACAAAAGCAAACGGAACAATGATCAGCATTACGGAGGAGCGGGCAACGCCCTCCGATATTCTCGCTTTTGTTGAGCGTGCATATGAGCTTGCACATCGCGACAGAACAACGCTGGATGCTGAAGGCGATGACGATTTCTCTTTTGCCGTCCGGGACTTGAGCCGGTTCCGCTGCAACACCTACCGCCAGCGCGGATCTCTTGCGGCTACATGCCGGGTCGTTGCATTCGGTCTTCCTGATCCTGTACAGCGTCATATTCCGGATGTGGTTCTGAAACTTTCGGAGTTGAGAAGCGGAATGGTTTTGGTGACCGGGCCGGCCGGTAACGGAAAAAGTACAACGCTGGCGTGTCTGGTTGACCGGATCAATCAAACGCGCGACGGTCATATCATCACGATTGAAGATCCTATTGAATATCTGCATCCGCACAAGAAATGTCTTGTGTCTCAGCGGGAAGTCCCCGGAGACGCGTCCACTTTTGCGCGGGCACTCCGTGCTGCTCTGCGGCAGGCACCTGACGTGATCATGCTGGGAGAAATGAGAGACACAGAAACGATATCAACGGCGATTACTGCAGCTGAAACAGGCCATTTACTGATGTCTTCTCTTCACACGATCGGAGCAGCAAAAACAATTGACCGTGTTGTGGACGCTTTCCCGGCCGGTCAGCAAAATCAGATTCGGGCTCAATTGAGCATGGTTCTGAAAGCGGTTGTTTCACAGCGGCTGATCCTGACCAATGACGGCACGCTTTATCCTGTTTTTGAAGTGATGTGCGTAAATCCTGCTATTCAGAACCTTATCCGGGAAGGGAAAACACATCAGATCGACAATGCGATTTATGGCGGCGGAGCGGATATGCTTTCCATGGATACCGAGCTGGCCCGGCTTCAGCGTGAAGGAAGAATATCTAAAGAAATGGCTATGCTTTACGCGATCCATCCGGAAACGATGGACAGGAATGTCAAAATGGGCAGGTAAAGCATCCGTTTCCTTGAAAAATGATGTTATTACAATTTTCTGGCGATCGGTAATGATACCGATCGCCATTTTTCTATTATTGAACGATTTGGTATATTTTTATTTTACTATTTCATAAAGAGATTTTCAGATAAAACAACGGGGAATGTTGATTTACAAGGGATGGGAAATTTGACAAACTCTTGATGTAACTGAAAAAAATAAAATAATATTGAACAATGTAACCCGTTATGTAACCGAAAATTTGATAATATGTAACCGATAGATTGGGAGTACAATATGCTCCTGATCTGAAATGAACGGAACAGTTTTCCAGAAACGGGCTGCCTGGGCGCCATACCATTTAGGAGGAAACGGACATGAACAAGTTTGCGAAGACGCTGATTGCGATGATGCTGACCATTACGATGTTGGCCGGTATGATGTTGAGCGCTTTTGCTGATGAAAATGAGGAAGCTGCAACAGATATTCCTGCTGAGGCGGTTGAAGCTGCTGATCCCGAACCGGTGGAAGCAGCGAGTGAACCGGCAGCTTCTGAACTCGCGGCCGAGGCACAGGAGAAGCCTGAAGAGAAGCCCGAAGTGAAGGCTGAGGAAAAGGTTGAAGCGAAGCCTGAAGAAAAGCCCGAAGCGAAAGCCGAGGAAAAGGTCGAAGCGAAGACGGAAGAGAAGCCCGAAGCAAAATCGGAGCAGAAGTCCGAAGCCAAGACCGAAGAAAAACCCGAAGCTAAGCCGGAGCAGAAGTCCGAAGTCAAGGCTGAGGAGAAGCCCGAGGCGAAGCCGGAGCAGAAGTCCGAAGCCAAGACTGAAGAAAAGCCCGAAGCGAAGCAGGAGCAGAAGCCCGAAGTCAAGACTGAGGAAAAGCCTGAAGCGAAGCCGGAGCAGAAGCCCGAAGTCAAGACTGAGGAAAAACCAGAGGCGAAGCCGGAAGCTGCTGCTGAGGTAAATGCGGAAGAAACTCAGACAAATGAGCAGGCGCAACAGGCGGAAGAACCGAAACAGACCGAAGTCGAAAATCATCATAATGAATCGGTTCCGAATACGAACGTGGAATCCACAAATGACAGCGCGACACAGCAGCCTTTGGCACTGGTTATTCCGGAAGATACGACGGAGAATACCGAAACTGTAACAGAAGCACCTGCTGAGAAGGACAATCAGCCTGAGAACGATGAAAAAGAGCAACCGGAATCCAAAGCTGATGAAAAGGTGCATTCAACTTCCATTTCTGTTCCTTCCCGTGAATATCACATCGGCGATATCATGTATATGACAGCCGTTGTCGACGGGGAAGCGGTATATGCAACCTGGCAGGTTACCACGCGCAACAGCGAGATTGGATGGGAGAATTGCGGTAACGGTACTGTTCTCCAGATTCAGCTGACATCCGGCACGAATTATCAGAGCTATCGCTTCATTACCAAGGACGGAATTGTTTCCGGCATATACAATCCATATGTAGTAACTGCGACAGATATCGGTAACGGAGAGATCCCCGGGGATGAAACGGCAAATGAAACAAATGCTGAAAATGTGATCTCCGGAGAAGAAACAGCAGAATCCGAACCTGCGGAAGGAGAAACCGCAGAAGAAGAAGCCGCGGACGAAGAGATCGCAGAAGAAGAGATCGCGGAAGAAGAAGCCGAGGAAGAAAAGATCGCGGAAGAAGAAACCGCGGAAGAAGCCGAAGAAGAAAAGATCGCGGAAGAAGAAACCGCGGAAGAAGAGATTGCAGAAGAAGTAATCGCTGGAGAAGAACTCGCGGAAGAAGAGATCGCGACAGAAGAAACCGCTGCAGAAGAGACTGAGGAAGAAAATACTGAAAAGGAAGAAACGGATCCTGAAGAGGTTGTTCCGGTTGACGATATTCCGATGGATGAGAACGGCGAAACAGATCAGATTGAGGAAGTCGTTGATGATGAGATTCTGAACGAACAGGAAACGGCCGGAGATGAAGTTCCTGAAGAAGAAACCGTTGAAGAGATCGCAGCGCCTGTACGTGAAGTCTATATCACGAACAACTTGAACGGCGTGACAGAAATTTCTGTGGGAACGCCCGTAACCCTGAGTGCACATCTTGTAAACTATGATGACATTGAATATACGGTGCAATGGTTCTGGTCCACAGACGGACAAAGCTGGATGGGAATCAACGGCGCCAACAGCGATAATTATACTTTCGCGGTGGATGAGAATAACTTCTATTATTACTGGCGTGTAGAAGTATTCACAGCTGAAGGATAATAATCCATATTAATCGGAGAGATCCCGGACAGGATCACTCCGTTTCCGCTTTTCACAGATGAAACCTGACATTGGAGGAAAACGGTATGTTCAATCAGATTAAGCGGTTCACGGCACTTCTTCTTTCGGTCATCATGGTTGTGACTATGATGCCTGTGTCTGTCATGGCAGACGGTAATTCCGCCAATCTGGACCCTCTGGCGAACGGGCACCTGCTCCAACCCGGAGAACATTGGCTGACTTATAAAGTTGATGACGGTGTCAATGACAAATACAACCTTGCCGGGCAATGCTCCGCGCTGGCGACAACCTATAAGCGTACCGGAGAGGAAGTACGGGTCGATAATTTGATCAACAGTATCAAAAATACTTACATCAAGGCTTTCGGCACGACCGCGCCAAATCTGTACGAACTGGATCAGCAGAGCGCATACAGCATTTCTGTTAACGGAAAGAATATCGGGAATAGCGTCAGTTTCAAAATGCCGGATCAGGATACTGTCGTGACAGTCAAACTGACGCGAAAGAGCTACCCGGTTTTCTACGGATGGAATACCAACGACATTCAGAATGCTGCGGGAGCGACGGTCCATTTCAACGGACGCGACAGTAAAGACTGGGATAACAACTTCAGCATCAGCTACTATCCCGGCGATATTGTTCATGTACAGGAAAATCCGTATTCACCGGACCATCCGGAGTTTGTATGGGGCGATCCGAACCATACGCACAGAGCCTGGCAGCTCTACCGTGTTATTCCTGTCTATCCGGTTTCTTCAGGATACAAGTTTGACGCCAATATTGCATACTATGATTCCATCAATCATGCCACCAAAGATTCCGGGATCTATCTGACCGGAAGCGGCGGATATCCGGCTTATTTCGTGATGCCCGCGGAACGGGTCGATTTCCAGGGACACTTCGCAACAGGAGGCGGAGCAACCAAGACCCATCCGGCCGGTATATACAAGCTTGGTCAGCAGGTTGAGTTTACGATCACCGCGTATAATACCGAGCAGAATCCCAAACAGGTTACTGTTAAGGAAAAAGCAGGAGTTACGGTTACCAGTACGAATCCTCAGACCATTCCCGCCAAGTCCAGCGTCACATTCAAGGCTGTTTATACCATTCAGGAAGCGGATATTCTTGCAGAAGGATTTAAAAATACCGCGGATGTTATTATCGGCGGAACCACTTTTAAAGTCGAAGACTTTGTCGAAGTTGAAGAACCCACAGCTTCCCTGACGGCCCGAAAAACCAGCTCCTATTCCGGGACACTGGGTCTGGGAAGCCTGGTGGATTATACAGTTACCATTACCAATAACGGCACGCTTGCAGTCAGCAACATTTCAGTCAATGACAAGACCCTGAAGCAGACGCTGACTCCGCAAAAAACAACATTGGAGCCTGGCGAATCCACGACTGCGACCGTTCGCTATAAGATCACCCAGGCTGATGTTGACGCCGGAAAAGTCATCAATGTGGCTATTGCTACCGGTAAAACCGGCAACGGCGATGACGTGACCTCCAATGAGGCAAAAGTCGAGGATCCGGTCAGCAACAACACACTGATCAACATCACGAGCGCTGATCACAGCTGGGTTTATAACGGGACTCTGCATAAGGATAATACCTACACCGTTACTTATGGCGGGCAGCCTGTTACTGTGAATAAAGTCTCCGAGAACACCTATACTGCGACGCTTCCGACAGGTGATACCCTGACTGTGAATTCCACGGCCGCCGGTGTGACCAATGTAGGCGATACAGCGGAGAAGAACAACACATTCACATGGACGCTGACAAACGAGTCCAGATACACTAATGTAAAACCGAATTTCGGAAAGCTGTCGGTCACTCCGGCGGATGTTACCGTAACGATTGTCGGTAATTCCGCTACTGTGCCGTATAACGGTGAAGAACAGTATGTTGAAGGATACGCTCAATTCGAATCTGATAATGCGCTGTTTGGTACAGCCAATGTCAGTCTGAAGAGCGGCTACGAAGCGAAAGCGTCCGGAACAGTCAAGGGCGAATATCCCATGGGACTGTCCGAGGAAAGCTATGAGGTCACCAATCCGGGTAAAAACTTCAATGTCCGCCTGAAGGTTACCGACGGTAAACTGACGATTATTGCGGATGACGGCGGAATTGTCATCAAAGCAGACGACGCTGAAAAAGTATATGACGGTACTCAGTTGACGAAGGATACGGTCACAGTAACCGGAACCTTACATAACGGAGATTATGTTGTTGCTGTCACGACGGGCAGTCAGACGGACGCCGGCAGCAGCAGCAATACCATTGAGTCCTATCATATTTATAATGCTGCCGGCGTTGATGTGACCGACAGTTATACGAACATCACTACGCAGGACGGGACACTCAAAGTCGATCCTGCTCCCTTGATGGTTGTTACCAAAGGTGATCAGAAAGTATATGACGGAACACCGCTGACGGCGTTCGGTTTCATGACCGTGTCTCCTGTCAACGGCGAAACGGTCGGGTTCACGATCACCGGATCCCAGACTGTCCCTGGAAGCACTCCTAATACTTATGAACTGACATTTGCTGAAGAAGGAAATTCCTATACAGCAAAACAATCCAACTATACTGTTTCGGATCAGCTGGGAACTCTTACTGTGACAAAGGCCGGAATAATTACGGTTACGGCCGGAAGCGCCGAGAAAACCTATGACGGTACTCCTTTGACCAAGAATAAGTATTCACATACCGGCGATCTGGCTGATGGCGACAGGCTTGTCGTGACTGTATCCGGTTCACAGACGGATGCAGGAACAAGCGCGAATACGGTCAGTTCCTGCAAAATCGTTAATGAAAATGACGAAGATGTCACAGCATATTACACGGCTGTTGAAACATATGACGGAACACTGAATGTTATCAAGGCTCCGCTTACTGTGAAAACGGAAAGCGCGAAGAAGGAATATGACGCCACCCCCCTGACGGCCCCCGGTGAAATCAAGGGTTTCGTTAACGGAGAAACCGCAGGATTTACCGTGACCGGAAGTATAACCGAAGCCGGAACCGCTCCGAACACCTATGAACTGGTATTTTCAGCGGATGGTAACGGCTATACGGCAAAAGCTGACAACTACAGCATCAGTGAAGATATCGGGACGCTGGAGATCGTCAAGTCCGGAACGATCGTTATTATTGCAAACAGCGCCAGCAAAACGTATGACGGTACTGCGCTGAACGTTGATTCCTTCACTGTCAGCGGAAAGCTCAATGACGGTGACAAAGTTGTGGCGACTGTGACCGGAAGCCAGACAGACGCGGGAAGCAGTTCCAGCAAAGTGACGGAATTCCGGATCGAGAACAGAAACGGGAAGGATGTCACCGACAGTTACAATTCTGTGACAACGCAGGACGGAACGCTGACAGTTACTCCCCGGCCTGTGACGTTCCAGATCAATTCTGCCGAATTCACCTATGACGGAAACGAGAAGACCGTAGCGGATGAAAACGGCAAAACCTATTCATTTGAACAGGCGATAGCCAGTAATGACCGGGGCGTACTGGACGGCGACCGGGATCTTGTTTCCACTCTGACGGTCGTTTACGGTGACGATCAGCAGACAACTGAAAAGAATGTCGGGACCTACAACGCGGATATTCTGGAAGCTGTCCGGAGCATTCTCGGTGATAACTATGTTGTTACGGTCAATCCCGGAGAACTGCTGATCAAAAAGAAGGATGTAACCATTACCGTTGATCACGCTGAAAAGATGTACGGGGAAACTGATCCGGTTTTCGACGCGGCGGTGATGAGCGGCGCGATCGGGAACGAGCTCGGTGCCGTCGACCTGACCGTAACGCGTACTGTTTCCGGTGAAGAGGCCGGTTTCTATGATGACGCATTGAATATCGGCAAAACTGAACAGGAATTGAATGAGACCTATACGAACTATAATTTCACGGTTTATCCTGGCGACTTCACGATTAAAAAGAGCAGCAAATCTCTTGTGATCAGCAGTCTGGACGGTTCCTGGGTATACAACGGAGAACTCCATACGCAGGAACAGTACACTGTATTCTATGACGGAGCGGAAATGCCCTCGGACGCGACCGGGAAAGTGTTTACCCTTCCGAATGGTGATACAGTTACTGTTATACCGACAGCTCCGGGTGTCACGAACGTAAAGGATTCCGGAACGGATAATAACACATTTGAGTATGTTCTGACGAATGGGGATCAGTATACGAATGTTTCAACGGAATTCGGAGATCTGTCCGTGTCCAGGAAGCCTGCGCAGATCAGTATTGACAACAGTGAAAAAATGTACGGGGAGACAGATCCCGAGTTTGATGCGGCAATCATTACGGGCGGCGTCGGAAATGAACTGAACGGAATCGACACTACCGTATCCCGCTTCAACACAGATGAAATGCCCGGTACTTATCAGGATGTCCTGAATATCGGTAAGGCTCAGGATGAACTGAACAAAGAATATGATAACTACTCGATTACAGTCGTTCTGGGCGATTTCAGGATTCTGACCAATACAAAAGAAATCATCATCGTCAGTGACAGCAAAAGCTGGGAATATGACGGGGATAACCACACGCTGGAATCTTATACTGTGTACTATGACGGACAGAAAGTTAAGGCGGACAGCACAGGTCTGGTGTTTGAACTTCCCACTGTCGGTCATGACAAGGTTACTGTGATCCCCACAGCAAAGGGCGTCAGGAATTTCGAGGATACTGCTGAAGATAATAATACTTTCCAATATACTTTGGACAATGAGACATGGTTTGAAACAGTTCACGCGGAATTCGGCGATCTCGGGATCACCAAAAAGCCGGTGCAGATCATTGTTGAGAACAGCGAAAAAGTTTACGGAGAAAAAGATCCCGATTTTACACCGGCAACGGTGGACGGCGGGATCGGTCAAGAACTTGACGCGATTGATACGACGGTTATCCGGACGGACAAAGGAAATGAAACGGTCAAGAATCATGAGGATGTTCTGACTGTTCAGGATACGGCGGATACTCTGAACGCTGATTATCCCAATTATTCGTTTACGATCCGACCCGGAGATTTCCTGATCACCGCGGATCAAAACAGTATTGTTATCAGCAGCGATAGCAAAAACTGGGAATATGACGGTGATCTCCATACTCTGGAGAAGTATTCTGTAACCTATGGCGGAACGACCCTGAAAGCGGATGAAACCGGCAAGGTCTTTACGCTTCCCGGTTCCGGTGACCGGATCACGGTTACGCCTAAAGCAGCCGGTGTACGGAATGTAACCGACTCCGGAAAGGAAAACAATACCTTTACCTATGTTCTGGAAAATGAAGAACGCCATAACGGTGTCATGACTGTTTTCGGTGATTTGGGAATCAGCGCAAAGCCTGTAACGATCACTGTGGAAGAAAGTGACAAGGTTTACGGCGATCCCGATCCTGCTTTCACCGGTAAGGTTGAAGGCCTGATCAATGACGCAGATCTGGGTGAGATACGGTTTGAACGCACAAATCCGAGCGAAGAAAATGTCGGTCTGTATGATGACGTTCTGAACGCGGTCTATACCCAGAATTCGAACTATTCGGTGACTGTCGTTCCGGCAGACTTCGAGATTCTGAAGAAAACCGTGCAGATCCTTGTTGGAAATGACAAAAAAGAATATGGTGATCAGGATCCGGATTTTGCGGACGCGACGATCACAACGGATCTTTCCGCAGATCAGATCCTTGAACTGCAGGGAATGGATTTGTCTGTCAAACGCACGAATGATGACGAGAAAGCCGGACAATATCCGGGTGTTCTGACGACTGTGAACAGTGAAAAAACGCTGGAAACAGAATATACGAACTATGATTTTGTCATTACGGACGGCAACTTTGAAATTACCAGGAAGGATACGGAGATCGTTATCACCGCAAACAGCGATGAGAAAACCTACGACGGATCTGCTCTTGAAAATAACGGATATTCAACAACCGGGGAACTGGCTTTTGAAGATCGTTTTGATGTGACTGTAGTGGGCAGTCAGACAGATGCGGGCAGCAGCCCGAATGAAGTTACAAGCTACAAAATTGTGAATGCGGCCGGTGATGATGTGACGGATTGCTACCAATCTGTTACAGCGAAGAACGGTTTGCTGACTGTATATACGCGGCCTGTGACTATCGAAGTTGATAACAGCAGCAAAACTTACGGAGAAAGAGATCCCGAGTTCAGCGGTACGGTGACCGGGCTGGCTGATCCCGATGATCTGGGAACCGTGACTTATATCCGGACCAACACAGATGATGAAAACGCCGGTCATTATCAGGAAGTTCTGACTGCGGAATATACTGACAACAAGAACTATACTGTTACCGTTCATTACGGATCGTTCGATATTCTGAAAAAACAGATAACCGTACAGGTTGAAGATGATCAGAAGATGTACGGTGAAGACGATCCTGCGTTTACCGACGCGAAAATCATCACTGATGATCTGACAGAAGAACAGAAGAAAGAACTTGAAGACGCTGACCTGACGGTCATCCGTACGAACACGGGCGTTGAGGAAGCGGCGGTTTATCCGGATGTTCTGACAACCGGAAAGACCGCGAAAGATCTGAATGAAGCTTATCCGAACTATGAGTTCACCGTTATTCCCGGGACCTTTACCATCGCGAAAGCGGGAGAAATCGTCATTAAAGCGGACAGCGACGGAAAGGAATATGACGGAAAAGCGCTGACTAAACCGACTTATACATATACAGGGAAACTGGCTGACGGCGATGTGTTGTCCGCAACAGTGGAAGGCAGCCAGATTCCAGCCGGTTCCAGCGCAAATGTGATCACAGGTTATAAGATCGTTAATGCTGCCGGAGAGGATGTAACGGGGAACTATACCTCCATTAAAACGGTCGACGGAAAGCTGACGGTCACCCGGAAACCGGTTACCATTACTGTCAGCGATGATGAGAAGGTATACGGCAAAGATGATCCGGCTTTTGCTGACGCTGTGATTGACGGCGCCATCGGGAACGAACTGGACAGTATCGACACGACCGTTATCCGTACGAACAGTGAAGTCAATCTGGTCGGTGAATACGACGATGTATTGACGATTGCGAACACGGAAGACGAATTGAACACGGCTTATCCCAACTATATCATCAAGCTTATACCCGGGGATTTCAGAATTACCAAGCCTGAAAAGAATCCGGAGAAGAAGCATGAGGACGGTGCCTATCATCTTGGCGATACCGTATACTTTACCATTACGGTAACGAACGTCTTCAATGAAACCCGGACAATCAGGATCAAAGAACTGACCGGTGTTACGATCGAAGGAAGCGATACCGCGGAAAATGTTCCCGCAGGTGAAACTGTCACATTCAAAGCTACCTATACGATCCAGGAAAAGGACCTGAAGGACGGTTATACCAACCGGGTTGAAGTGAATGTTGGCAATGACAGCTGGACGACTGACGATCATGTGGATACCGCCGCAATCAGCGTGGACAAGGAAGCAAAGGACGGCCTGTACACGATGGGCGACGAAGTGCCCTACACGGTGAAGGTGACGAACACCGGCAGCGTGAAGGTGAGCGCGCTGACGATCGCCGACAGCC
>CALCUD010000064.1 GCA_937906775.1 uncultured Clostridia bacterium | reverse complement strand
CCAGGCCAAATCGACCTTCCTGTTCAACATGTCTCACGACATCCGCACCCCGATGAACGCCATCATCGGATTCACGAGCATCGCCCGCAAGAACACAAAGGAACCTGCGACCGACAGCTATCTGAGCAAGATCGAGATCGCCGGCAATCAGCTGCTGTCCCTGGTCAACCAGGTACTGGAAATGTCCAGGATCGAATCCGGCAAGGTCGCGCTGCAGGAGCAGCGGATCGATCTGTCCGAAGCGGGACGCACGTTCAGCGCCGTATACGGGGATCAGGCGAAAAACCGCGGGCTCGACTTCAGCGTCCGCTTTACCGGGGTCGAACACGACCGCGTCATCGGCGATAAGGACAGGCTGTACCAGATCGTGAACAACCTGATCGGCAACGCGCTCAAATATACGCCGGACGGCGGTTCGATCTCCGTGACCGTAGGGGAGCTGCCCTGCGACCGCCCCGGATACGCGAACTGCCGGATCACGGTGACGGATACCGGCATCGGCATGAGCCCCGAATTCCTGCCGCACCTGTATGACGAGTTCTCCCGCGAGGAGACCTCGACGGTCAACGGCATCCAGGGCACGGGCCTGGGCATGCCCATCGTGAAAAAACTGGTTGAGCTGATGGACGGCACGATCGGAGTCGAATCGGAACCCGGAAAGGGCTCCCGCTTCACCGTCACCGTCCCGCTCCGGATCGACACGGAATATAAAGAAGAAGAAAAAAAGGCTGCGATGAGCGGCGCCGGGCAGGTGTCTCTGGAAGGGATGAAGATCCTGCTGGTCGAGGATAACGAGATGAACCGCGAGATCGCGCAGGAGATCCTGACGGATCACGGCGCGGTGATCGACACGGCGGAAGACGGCGTGATCGCGGTCGAAAAGGTCAGAAACGCTGCGCCCGGGCAGTATGACGTGATCCTGATGGACGTACAGATGCCGCGGATGAACGGCTACGAGGCGACAAAGGCGATCCGCGCCCTGGAGAACAGGGCGCTGGCGGAGCTGCCCATCTTCGCGATGACGGCGAACGCCTTCGAGGAGGACCGCCGGAACGCGCTCGCGGCCGGGATGAACGGGCATCTGGCGAAACCCGTCGATGTCCCGAAGCTGATGGAGACCCTGGCCGGGATCAGGGAATGATTCCGCCGGTCCTGTTTTTCAGAACGGTCCGACAAAAGCCCCTCCGATGACCGGAGGGGCTTTTTCGCGGACTGCCGCAGGGATTACAGGATACGGAAACAGTCGGAACAGGCGCGATGACAGGGTTACTGCCCGAAGAAGCGGATCCGGTCCTCCGGGGTGAGATACATCCCGTCGCCGGGCTGCACGTCATAAACTTCGTAGAACCGGTCAGCCATCTGGGCATTCACGTTGATGCGCAGATAGCCCAGCGGATGGCTGTCGTATTCCGCGAGCATCATGCCCGCCATGGCGGGGAGACAGTCGGCGTACATCGCGGCGTAACTGCGGAAGAAGGCGTCGTAATCAAAGTCCGCATAGGACTCCGCCAGCTTGAGACATACCAGCATCCCGTTCAGATCCGCGGCGGCCTCCATTACTTTGTGCTGCCCGTTTACAAAAACGCCGTCGTCCAGCTCGATGCCGTTGTAGTACTCCACCAGTTTCTGTGAGATCGCCAGATAATTTTCCCGGTCTTCATTTTCAAAGATCGGTTCGGGCAGATAATTCGCGTTGTACTGGCTTCCGGCGTAGTCAAACCCGTGGCTCAGCTCATGGCTGATCACCGTGCCCAGAGCCAGCAGACCTTCCGGCTCGCGGATCTGTTCGCGGGCCGTGTCCGTCAGGAAAGCGGGCATGACGTTGATGGAATTGCTTTCCGGATCGTAGAAGCAGTTGTAAACGGTGGCGCCCATGGTCTCCCAGGCGAAAAGCGCGCGGAAGTGGGCATGGTATTCCAGCAGTTCAACCTTTTCCCGCATATGTCCGTGCTCGAAAATATGACCTGCGCTCCGGTGATGCTCAAACACGTCCCCGAAGAGGAGGCAAAACAAAAGGCACTTGCCCTGTTAAAGCGCGTAGGGCTCCAGGATGCAGACCGTCAGGCTGTCCAGCTTCGCCAGGGTGTCCTCCAGACCGGTTTCGCTCATCCAGGAGGTTTCCTTCAGCAGCCCGCGGTAGGTATCGACGAGCTGCGCGGTCAGATCCTTCAGCAGGTCGACATCCCCGGAACGCGTTTCGGTAAAGATCTGCGCCAGCGCGTAGGCGAAGGTTTCTGTCTGATTGCAGGCCGCGTAAGCGTATTCTGTCTGATCGATCGGGAAATCCTCCGGGGAGGTCATCCCCTTCAGCGCGTCCGGATCCGCCTGCAGCATCAATAAGATATCGGTCATTATCCGCGTGCCGTTGGTCAGCACCGGCGTCAGCGCCGGCGCGGCGTCCTGCAGCACCTTGACCTTGGCGGCCAGGACCAGCGTTTCCAGATTGTCCTCCGTCCACATCCGGTCCAGCTCCTCCAGCCATTCCCGGCACGGGATCTTGTAGGTCAGGCTCAGGTCGCGCCCGTCCTTTTCCAGGATGCCTCTGACGGGGAAGTTTTTGAAGGCTTCCTCCATTTCCGGCACGGTCATCTGGGATATCAGCCGGTCGGCTGTTCCGTATTCCATGGATGAGAACAGATCGGTATAGATGCCGTACTGTCCGTATTGCTTTTCGAAGGAAGCCAGACGCTGATACAGCAGCTCCGTCTCCGTATCGGGATACAGCTTCATCAGGATCTGACGGACAAGATTCGTTTTTTCGGAGTCCGCCTGCGCGCCGATGACCGATTTCTCCTTAAGATTTTTCGCACCTTCCAGATTGTCCGTGGTCATGAAGTTGGGATACAGGGCAAAGCTCATGGGTTCCCGGCTGTCACGCGGGCAGAGATAGGCGGAAAGGAAAGGGGAGAACGGGAAGTCCTCCGACGTCAGCACCGCGTTCAGTCCTTCCAGATCCGTCACCGCGTCCAGCATGTCCAGATAGGGACGTGCGGGCTCGATCCCCAGCTCCTTCAGATGATCGGTGTCCATCGCCTGATTAAAGAAAATCCGGACTTTTTCCAGCAGGGGGGAGGTGATCTCCGGATCCTGAAGGATCTTCAGCACCGTGTCCTTCAGATCCCCGGAGCCTGTCACGAGGCCCTGATACACATCGTAGCTGTCGCGCATCGCGTCAAACAGGTCGAAATTCATATACAGGTTCAGATCGTCCGCCGGCGTTCCCCGATCGGCCGGGATATTGGTGTTGTCGATCGTGTTGACCCAGGGGCTGCCGAAATACTCTTTCTCCTCCGGCGCGGGAAGGGCCTCGGCGAAGGAGACCGTGACGCCGCCGAGAAGCGTCGTCAGGGCGATCAGACATACGATCCATTTTTTCATACGGTTTCAGTACCTTTCATCCGGAAATGAGTTTTCTGACATGCTGTCCTTTTTGACGTCAGGGACCGGATTCCCTGCGGGCTCATTTGTTCAGGAATCCGGCCAGCGTGGCTTTCAGCCTGCCGATTTCGACCGGTTTTGTCAGGAAGCCGTCCATTCCGGCCGCGAGTGCCGATTGCCGGTCCTCTTCAAAGGCGTTGGCAGTCATGGCGATGATTGTGATCCCGGCGACCCCGGGATCGGGCAGCGCGCGGATCAGCCCTGTTGCTTCATGCCCGCCCATGACAGGCATCTGAACGTCCATGAGGATCAGATCGTACTGACCGGGAACGGCGGCTTTCATTTTTTCAACGGCGACGGCTCCGTTTTCCGCGGATTCCACGACGAAACCGTCTTCCTCCAGGATCTCCGTGGCGATCTCGCGGTTCATCTCGTTGTCCTCCACAAGGAGGATTTTTTTGCCCGTGAAGTCATACTTGATTTCCGGCGCCGCGGGAGCGGCGGCGGAAGCGCTGCAGCACCGGCTCAGCGCATTGTGCAGGTCCGACGGGAACAGCGGCTTGGAGATAAAGGCGGTCACGCCGGCCTCCCTGGCCTCCTCCTCGACGTCCGACCAGTCGTAGGCCGTGAGCACGATGATGGGCGCCTGATCGCCGACGATCCGGCGGATGCGGCGGGTCGTCTCAATGCCGTTCATATCGGGCATGATCCAGTCGATGATATAGACCGTGAACAGGTCGCCCAGACTCACAGCGTCTTCTGTACGGAGAACGGCTTCCTTGCCGGAGGCGCACCATTCGCTGCGCATGCCCGCGTCGTGAAGCATTTTGGAAATGTTCCGGCAGACGGAGATATCATCGTCGACTACGAGGCTCCGGAGGCCTTCCAGCGCCGTGATCCGCGGCGTTTCCGCACCCGTTCCGGCAAGCTTGAACTCCAGCGTGACGGCGGTTTCGGTCCCTTCGCCCTCTTTGCTCCGGATGTCGATGACGCCTCCCATCATATCCACGATGTTTTTCGTGATCGCCATCCCGAGACCGGTGCCCTGTATGCCGGATACCGTCGAGGAATTCACGCGGGTGAACGGGTCGTAAATGGTCTTGAGGAATTCCTCGCTCATGCCCATGCCGTTATCCCTGATCCGGAATTCATACTTCCCGTACCCGGTTTCGGTCACCCCGAGCTCTTTCACGCGGACGGACACGGTCCCTCCGGCCTGCGTGTATTTGACGGAGTTGGAAAGGATATTGAGCAGCACCTGATTCAGGCGCAGCTTATCGCAGACAATGAACTGGTTTTTGACGTCGCAGTCTATGAAGAAGTCGATCTGCTTGCTGTTGATATCGGACTGCACGATATTCCGCAATGTGTGCAGGATCTCCGCAAGATCCTCCTCCTTTTCCGACAGCGCCATCTTGCCGGACTCGATGCGGCTCATATCCAGCACGTCGTTGATGAGCGAAAGCAGATGTTCCGAGGACTGGCTGATCTTTCCGAGATAATCCTGCACCTGTTCCCGGTTGTCAATGTGGCTGGAGGCGAGGCCTGTATAGCCGATGATGGCGTTCATAGGCGTCCGGATATCGTGGGACATATTGTTCAGGAACGTGGTTTTGGCGCGGTTGGCGGCCTCGGCCGCGTATCTGGCGGTTTCCAGCTCCTGGCGGGCGGCCATCTCTTTCCGGACTTCGCTGTCCACATTCTTTATTCCCGCGACGACGCCGGTCACTTTCCCGGATTCATCCCTGAGCGGGACAAAACACAGCTGATGGTAGACAAAGTCGCCGGAGTCTTTCACAATCCGGAACTGGACGGTCTGGGTCCTGTTCTCTTTACTCGCCTGCAGGACCTTTTCTCTTCTCGTTTCCGCGTAGAACAGCTCCCGGTCATCCGGGTGAACAAAGCGGAGCATCAGATCCAGCTTTTTGCTGTAATGCTCCTCCCGGACGGTCTCCTCGTCGATCAGAGCCGCCAGACGGTCGGTCAGACGGCCGTGGATCAGCACCCGGTCGTCGTGCTTGTCGCCGTTCGAAACCTCCACGATGGCAATGCTGTCATATTCCGTCGCGAGAGCGTACATGTAAGCGTCCTCGCGCGCCTTCTGCTCCATCAGGACGGAGATATCCTTCACGTTCGTATAGGCGATCACATCTCCGTCCTGATTGCGCGTCATCGCGATGCTGCGGCGCATCCAGGCGCTCTTTCCGGAGACGGTCGTCGTCTGATAGTCAAAGGTGACTTCCGACGAGCCGCCGGCGAACAGCCTAAGCAGATGTTCCCGGCCGGTATTGGCGGAGAACAGGGCACTGCTGTCCGGCCGGACGAAACGGCTGTTCCAGGCCGATATGTATTCATCGTAACTGCAGGGAACCCGAAGGCCGATGACGCTTTCAAGCGGGACTTCGGCGCCGGAATCGTCCTTCCAGACGCCGTAATACAGCTCGTCCCTGCTCAGATTGGCTTCCAGCGAGTCGGTCGCGTCGGAAAGGATGGCCTGTTTATAATTCGAAAGCTGACCGGCCGCCTCGTCCTGTTCGTCCCCCACGACGTAAACATGCAGGACGCAGCTTCCCAGCAGACATCCGAGCGCGTAGAACGGGAGCAGCGGATATTTTTCCTGGAACAGGACGGCGATGAGCATAATCAGACTGAAGAAGAAAATGGCAAGATGACGCCGTCTGCTCGCGCCCGGGGCTTTCAGCGCGTCAAGCAGCGTGACCAGGCTGGAGAAGCCGAACATGGCAACCTGAACCCACAGCGCGATGTAGCGGATCGGACCGGCCACATAGGCGTCGTTTTCATCGAACCAGAAGAAACAGGGAGTGAAGACGTTCACGATCAGGCAGACAATCTCCAGAACGAAGAAGGAAACGCCGAACCACGTGAACAGGCGGCCTTTCCAGTCCTTCATTCCCAGATATTCCACAAAATACCGGTAGTAGCAGACGATGGCCGAACACATCGCGATGTAATACACCGTCGTGTCCACGAACAGCACCGGGATCCAGTTCAGTCCCGCCAGGATGCCCCACAGGGCGTCCGTGATATAATAGGCGAAAATGGAGAGCAGCAGCCAGCGGTACATCCTGCCCGCTTTTTTTCCGGCGCAGCTTCCCGGAAGGAACATGACGTTGTAGTTGATGATGAGGTGTACCGCAATGGCGATGAAGCCGATGACTGAATAGATATAATCCTGCATATCCATATCCTTTCCGGCGGAAACCGGGAGCGGATCCGTGGAGCCCGGACCTCCCGCGCCGATCAGTACAGAAACCGGACGGCCTTCCGACGGCCGTTTTCAGAATATCCCGTCAATACCGGATATAAAGCGCCTTTTCAGCCTTGGAACGGAAAATGTTCTTTTTATGACTATAATACAGATCGGGCCGGAATTCAATATAAAAAAGGGACCGTGACGCGTGTTCATAGCCCCTTTCCGGTATTCTTTCTGTTTCTGCCCAGCAGGACGCGGACGGTCTCGGGCAGGGTCTGATGCCGGACGGCGGTCGGGTCGAACCGGACGGTCCGGAAGGCGAACTGCATGGCCGGACCGGTGCAGAAGGCGCAGATCACCGTCGCCGGGCCGACAGGACCGCCCAGCAGCCAGCCCGCGAAGGTCACGGTCGCCATCAGGACGATGTTGATGGGCCCGATGGGGACCTTCGTCAGATGGCGCTTGAGGCCGACGAGCAGCGTGTCGCGCGGGCCGCAGCCAAGCGCGGCTTTCATATAGAAATACTGGGAGTAGACCTCGATCATGATCCCGGCCAGCAGCATGATCACTGCGAGAACAGGGCTGGACGGCGTGGAAAGCGGATGGAGCAGATTGAGCAGATCGACCGTTTTCCCGACCACGACGGCGTCCAGGATCAGGCCGATGCCGATGGATTCCTTCATCAAAATATCAATGATCAGCAGGATCACGGAAATGCCGATGGAAGCGTTGCCGTAAAGGATGCCGAACGTACCTGACAGGCCGAGACAGAACACGTCCCACGGGGCGGCTCCGAGCCCCGCCGTGATGGTCAGCCAGACACCGGCGCCGAAAAGGAACAGGCCCAGGGAAGCCAGCAGAGCGTTGATCAGGATCTCCTTTGCCGTGCGGTTTTCGGTGAACAGTTTCATGAGCCTTCTCCGTTTCTTCGGGTTGATACAGAAAAGTATACCCTCTGACCGGAGCGGGCGGCAAGGACGCGTGCGTTTCTTTTCTGTTTTTCTTTGGCGGGAGGGGGGACGTGTCCGCCCTGCGGTCTTTCGTGAAGTCATCCCTTCTCAGATTCCTGCGAACGATGTATAATAAACATCAGTGTATTCTGCAATGCGTCTGCATTCCGCGAAGCGGGATTACAGGTATGATGAAGAACAAAAAGGATGGCTCCGGCTGCTCCGGCTCCGCCATGATCGGGCTGAAGCAGGCGTTCATCCGGTAGCTGGCGACCGGCGTACATCCCCCGATGACCGCGCCCGGCGACGGATCGGCGCCGACCCAACTGAGCGGGAACAGAAAGGCGGATGTACGGATGTTTGACGCGATCCTCTGGGATGTGGACGGGACGCTGCTGGACTTTATCGCTTCCCAGCGGGAATCCCTTTTCACCTGCTTTGAGCTGTTCGGATTCGGAAAATGCACCGAGGAAATGCATCAGCGCTATTCCGCCATCAACATCAGTCTCTGGGAAATGCTCGAGCGGGGGGAACGGACGAAGGCGGAGATCCTGACGGAGCGTTTCCGCCGTTTTTTTGCGGAGACCGGACTGCCGGAGGAAAAGGCGGAGGATTTCAATGCCGAATACGAAAAGCGTCTGCCGGATACGGTCCGCTTCTTCCCGCACGCGCTGGAAACGGTGGAGGCCCTGAAGGGAAAGGTCATCCAGTGTTCCGTGACCAACGGCACGAAGTATGTTCAGGAGCGTAAAATGAACGAGACTCCGCTCGGCGGCCTGTTTGACCGCCTGTTCATCTCTGAGACCGTCGGCGCGGAAAAGCCGGATCCCCGGTTTTTTGAAGCCGTCTTCCGGGCTCTCCGCGACATCCCGAAGGAACGGATCCTCATCGTCGGCGATTCCCTGACCAGCGATATCCTCGGCGGTCTCCGCGCCGGGATCCATACCTGCTGGTTCAATCCGGACGGGAAAAAAGGCAGGGAGGAGATCCGGCCCGAATATGAGATCCGCGATCTGCGGGAAGTGCTGACCCTCGCGGGGTATGAAACGGATCCTGTCTGACGGGGATCCGCCCGAATATTATTTAATGAAACTTCTGAACCGGTCCCCTGTCCGGAGCAGGGTCACGGAGACAGGGTCCGGTCAGGACGGACGGATGAAACACTGGAAAAGGTACGTACTAATGCAAACAAATTTGTATGATTTATGTTACCAAAGTGTAACCTTCTCACGTTGACAAACAGGTTAACAGATGGTAGGATGTAACCGAATGATGAACGGAATAAGCTGTTTCCCCGCTGACGGTGAATTTATAGGGGTTGATCCCTATAAAATATATTAAAGGAGAGTGTACCTATGAAAAAGATCCTGTCCCTGGTATTGGCTCTGGCTCTTGTACTGAGCTGCTGCGCGATCGCGTCCGCTGACGCGAAGACCTACAAAGTCGGCGTTTCCATTTATCAGTACACCGATAACTTCATGACCCTGTACCGCAACGAGATCGAAGCGTATTTCAAGACGCTCGAAACCGATGACGTGAAGTACGAAATCACCATGGCTGACGCCAAGAACGACATGGCTGAGCAGACCAACCAGGTCCAGAACTTCATCACCCAGGGCATGGACGTTATCATCCTGAATCTCGTCCAGACCTCTTCCGCTGACGCTGTGATCGATCAGATCGTGGCCGCCGGCATCCCGCTGGTTCTGATCAACCGCGAGCCTCTGGCTTATGACGCCGATGGCAAGACCATTGACGAAGCCTACGAAGGCATCCTGAACAACCCCACCGTCTGCTACGTAGGCGCTGACGCCCGTCAGTCCGGTACCTATCAGGGCGAAATGATCCGCGACCTGCCCAACAAGGGCGACGTCAACGGCGACGGCAAAGTGAGCTACATCATGATCGAAGGCGATCCCGAGAACATTGACGCTCAGTACCGCACCGAGTTCTCCGTCAAGGCTCTGACCGATGCCGGCATCGCTGTCGAATGCCTGGACGATCAGGTTGGCAACTGGGACCAGACCAAGGGTCAGGAACTGTGCGCCAACGCTCTGACCGCTTACGGCGATCAGGTCGAAGTCGTGTTCTGCAACAACGACGGTATGGCGCTGGGCGCTGAGACCGCCATCCAGACTGCCGGCCGCAAGATCGGCGAAGACATCTACCTCGTCGGTGTTGACGCTCTGCCCGAAGCGATCGATCTGATCAAGGAAGGCAACATGACCGGTACCGTGCTGAACGACCACATCGGTCAGTCCCACGCTGCTGTCGACGTTGCTGTGCAGCTGCTGAACGGCGAAGCGATCCAGAACTACTACTGGGTCAACTACGTCAAGGTTGACAACGAATACGCTCTGGCGAACTATTGATCTGAAGAGGACGGCGGAGGTTCCTCTTCGCTGAAACCTGAGGAAACGGGTGAGTCGGACAAAACCGGCTCACCCGGTTTTCCTGTATTTGCGGACGGTGCTTTTTGCCGTGATCCCGGCGCGACCGGGCTTACCGCAAAGCGCACCGCGAAGAATGACAATGGAAAGGGGGGTTGCCTGAATGTCGGAATATGTTCTGGAAATGGAAGGCGTATGCAAGTCATTTCCCGGCGTGAAGGCACTGGACAACGTACAGCTGAAACTCAGACCCGGGAAGGTCCATGCACTGATGGGGGAAAACGGAGCCGGCAAGTCTACCCTGATGAAGTGCATGTTCGGGATCTATAAGATGGATGAGGGGCAGATCCGGATCGACGGGGAGCCTGTAACGATCCATGATCCCATGGACGCGCTGAACAAGGGCATCGCGATGGTGCATCAGGAACTGCAGCCCATTCCCGCCCGGACCGTCGGCGAAAACATCTTTCTGGGCCGGTATCCGATGAAGAAGGCTTTGGGCTTTCTTCCGATCGTGGACCATAAAAAGATGTACGCGGATACGGCGGAGCTGCTGAAGCGCGTACGGATGAATTTCGATCCGAAGCAGAAAGTGGGCGAGCTGAGCGTATCCCAGATGCAGAGCGTTGAGATCGCAAAAGCCGTTTCCGCCAACTGCCGCGTCCTGATCCTGGACGAGCCGACGTCGTCTCTGACCTCCAACGAGGTCGAGGCACTGTTCCGCATCATCGAGGATCTGAAGGCGGACAATGTGGCGGTCGTCTATATCTCCCACAAGATGGACGAGATCCTGCGGATCGCCGATGAAGTGACGATCATGCGCGACGGGCAGTATGTCGGCAGCTGGCCGGCAAACGAACTGACCACCGACAAGATCATCACCCGCATGGTGGGCCGCGAACTGACCAACCTGTATCCCAAACGGGAGAATGTGCCCGGCGAAGTGATCTTTGAAGTCAAAGATTTCACATCCATTCACCCCAGAAGCTTCCGGAACGCCTCCTTCCAGCTGCGGAAGGGCGAGATCCTGGGCGTCGGCGGACTGGTCGGCGCGCAGAGGACCGAGCTGATGGAAGGCATCTTCGGCATCGGCGCCCATACGAAGGGTCAGATCTTCTACAAGGGCAAAGAAATGAAGATCACCCGCCCCAAGGACGCCATCGATCAGGGCATCGCGCTGCTGACTGAAGACCGGCGCGCCAGCGGGATCATGGGCGTGCTGAGCGTGGCGGACAATATTTCCATCGCCTCGCTGAACCAGTATCTGGACTACGGCGTGATGATCAACAGCAAAAAGGTCGAACAGCTGGTCCAGGACAATGTGAAGAAGATGAACATCAAGACGCCTTCTTCGAAAACACAGATCAAATCCCTCTCCGGCGGCAACCAGCAGAAGGTGCTGATCGGCCGCTGGCTGGCCAACAATCCGGATGTGCTGATCCTGGACGACCCGACGCGCGGAATCGACGTCGGCGCGAAATACGAGATCTACTGCATCATCGCGGAGCTGGCCAAAGAAGGCAAGAGCATCATTATGATCAGCTCCGAAATGGGCGAACTGATCGGTATGAGCGACCGGATCATGGTCATGTGCGACGGACGCATCACCGGCTTTGTCGAGGGTGAGGAAGCCACGCAGGAAAACATCATGGCCCTGGCGACTCAGTTTGAATAATGCGGGAGGGAACAGATTTATGGAAAAGAAAAATACTTTCGGCAAAAAGGCGCTGGCCCTTCTGAAAGGGAATCCCATCGTCATTCTTCTGGTCATTGCCGCAGTTGTTGTCGGCTGCCTGAAGGACAACTTCTTCTCCTGGGCGAACCTGAGCAACCTGATGAGCAACACGGCTGTCCGTTTCCTGATCGCGCTGGGCGTTTCCGGCTGCCTGATCACCAAGGGCACGGACCTTTCCGCCGGACGTCAGGTCGGATTCGCGGCCTGCGTCGGCGGCATCCTCTGCCAGCGCGGCGATTATACCGGCCGCCTCTGGAAATGGGCGCCGGAAATGAATATCGGCCTGGTCCTGCTCATCTGCATCGTGCTGGGTCTTTGCTGGGGCCTGATCAACGGTCTGGTCATCACCCGGCTGCATGTGCCGCCTTTCATCGCGACCCTGGGCACACAGACCATTATCTACGGTATCTCCCTGGTGATCTCGGACGCGCAGCCCATCGGCGGCTTCCAGAAGATTTACACCAGCCTGATCAACGGACGCATCGGCGACGTGAAAGGCTTCTACCTGCCGTACCTGCTGTTTGTGGCCATTTTCTTCGGGGTCGTGTTCTGGTTCATCTATAACAAGAACCGCTTCGGCAAATATATGTACGCCATCGGCGGCAACGAGACCGCGGCCGAGGTTTCAGGCGTCAACACGAGCCGGACGCTCCTGCGGATCTACGCGACCGCGGGCATCATGTACGCCCTGGCCGGCTATCTGCTGGCGGCCAAGTCCGGCGGCGCCTCGGCTTCCATGGGAAGCGGCTACGAACTGGAAGCCATCGCGGGCTGCACCATCGGCGGCGTATCCACCACCGGCGGTATCGGTACGGTGCCCGGCATTCTGGTCGGCGTGCTGGTGTTCGAACTGCTGAAGATCATCCTGCAGTTCCTGGGCGTCAATCCCTATTACAACTACGTGGTGCAGGGTCTGGTCATCGTTCTGGCCGTGTCTCTGGATATCCGCAAGTATATCGCGAAGAAATGATGAAAAACGATCAGCGTCCGGAGAAACGCGAACAGGAATTCCGTGACCGGGAGAAGGCCGTGGAAGAACGGGAACGGGAGCTCCGCGAACGGGAAAAGGCTGTCGAGGAGCGGGAGCGGAAGCTCGGACCGGTTTCTCAGGCCGTACAGAACAAGAAGGAAGAATGGTACGATAAGGTCAAACTGAGTGTCCGCCAGATCGATACCGTGATCTGGATCGTATCGGGGCTGCTTGTCGCGGTGCTGATCCTCATTATTCTCGAAGCTGCCGGGATCTTCAAAATCGTATAACAGAACAATGCCCTTTCCGGATCCGGAAAGGGCATTGCTGTATTTTCTTTATAATTAAACCCGGTTTGCTTCGAGGTAAGCCCGGGTGGTTTGATCTTCCGTCATCGAACATGCCAGTTCATAACCGGCGTCGATCAGGCGGTTACGTTCTTCGGGGGTCATCGCGGCGATCTTTTCGACGGTCTCCGTAATCTGGCGCGCGTTTCGCGGTTCCAGCAGGAATCCGTTTTCCCCGTCCCGGATCAGGCCGTCGAAACCTTCTCCGCGGGTCGCGATATTGATACAGCCCCGTGCCATGGATTCCAGATATACCATCCCGTAGGTTTCCGGACTGCTGACCATGGCAAAGATGTCCGCTTTCTCCATTTCGGCAAGCGCCTGCTTCCGGTCAAGCCATCCGTGGAAACGGATGTTGTCCGCGCCTGCTGCAAGCTCCCTGAGTCTGGCGGCTTCCGGACCGTCTCCGACAATATCCAGCTCGGCATCGATGTTCAGCGCTTTCACCGCTTCGATCAGTATATCCGTGTTTTTCAGCCTGATCAGCTGACCGACATAAATGATCTTCAGCCGGTCATGCGCGCGGTTTTTCTTAGCTTCGATGATCTCCCGCGACGCCAGCAGTTCCGCGTTGATGCCGGTATAGGCCGGGACCGGAGGCTCCGGACGCAAGCCTGCCAGATACTCCTGAGATTTTCTGTTGCGGTATCCCCACGTGCGGATCCTTTTCACAAAGTCCAGCACTTTTCCGTCAGGGTCGCTCTCCTTCAGTTTGTCGATATCCACATTGTGAAATTCCGCGAAGGTAGCGCCGGTATCCGAAAAGATCTCTGTCAGTCCCGTCATCATCGCCGGAAACGCGATAAAAACCTGATCGGCTTTCCAGTTCAGTTCCTGTTTGATCTTTTTCAGCATCCTGTTGATGATCTTCGCCTGAAAAGTCTGCGGATAAAACCGGTGCGGCGTCAGCATCTGGTACAGGATCAGATTGCACCGGATCCCGTCGACCTCATAGGGGATATTTCTGGGGAAAATGTATCCGGCATGCCGGGGAGAAATCTCCTTCAGGGGATAATACTGCAGATGGACAACGTGGACCTGATGCCCCATTTCCTTCAGTTTCAGAGCAAAATAATGGTTTACTCTGGTGTTGGGTTTCAGATCTGTTCCTTCCGGCAGGGGATAATGAAACGTATAGAGCAGAATATTCACGGATGATCTCCTTTCAGGCAGACCTGTTTCCGCTGTCCCGGCAGGATAAAAGACCGGTCCGGACCGCGGAACCCGACCTGATCACAATCTCCACCACAGAAGGCCGGAAGCTTCCAGAGCGGAAACAGGATACAAACCCTTTACGTCGATCAGTACTCTGGCCGTTTCGTTTGTTGCACGGAACATCGATTTCAGCTTTTCGAGCGGCATTTCGCGGAATTCGCGGTGCGCCACAGCAACGATGATGCAATCCGCGTCGCGGATCTCTTCCAGTTTCGTCAGCGACACGCCGTATTCTCTCATGGCGTCCCGCTCACCGGCCCACGGATCGGCGACCGTCGGGGTGATCCCGTATTCGTTGATCCTTTTGATAATATCGTTCACCTTGCTGTTCCGGGTATCGGGACAGTTCTCCTTGAAGGTCAGCCCCAGGATGACCACGTTCGCTTTTTTGGGGGCCAGCCCGGCTTCAATCATTTTGCGTATGGCCGCGTCAGCCACAAATTTTCCCATGTTATCATTCACGATTCTGCCGTTTAAAATGATTTGGCTATGATAACCGAGTTTTTCCGCCTCATAGGTGAAGTAATACGGGTCCACGCCGATACAGTGCCCTCCGACCAGCCCCGGACGGAAACCCAGCGCGTTCCACTTGGTGTTCATACCGTCAACGACTTCATTCGTGTCGATGTTCATCCGGTCAAACACCATTGCCAGTTCATTCATGAAGGCGATATTGATATCTCTCTGGCTGTTTTCCACGACTTTGACCGCTTCCGCCGTCTTGATGCTGGACACGGGATAGGTGCCCACTTCGACCACCAGATCATAGACCCGGCGGATTTCCTCCAAAGACTCCGCGTCCATACCGGAAACGATCTTATGGATGTTTTCAAGCCGGTGGACCCGGTCGCCGGGATTGATCCGCTCCGGTGAATAGCCGATCTTGAAATCCACCCCGCATTTCATGCCGGATTCCCGCTCCAGGATCGGAATACAGATATCCTCGGTGCAGCCCGGATATACCGTGGATTCATAGACAACGATCGAACCGGGAGTCAGATTCCGTCCAACGATCTCCGAGGCGCCGATCACCGGCGTCAGGTCGGGGGAATGGTCCGTATTGACAGGGGTCGGAACCGCGACAATATGGAACCTGGCGCGCTGCAGGTCTTTTTCGTTCGCGGTGAATTCCACCGTGGTGGCGGCAATGGTTTCATTCCCGACTTCCAAAGTGGGATCGATCCCGTTTTTGTACAGTTCGATCTTTTCCCTGTTCAGATCGAAGCCGATCACATGCAGACCTTTTTTCGCAAAAGCAACCGCGATTGGCATGCCGACATATCCCAGACCTACCAGAGACAGATTCTCTTTCCCGGTGAGCAGTTTCTCATACAGACTCATTGCCGATTCCTCCTTATGACTTATCCTTGGCCGCGATCAGACATGTTTCCAACACGGGCTTATTCATGACTGCGGGCAAAACGTTCCCATACAAGACGGATGTTTTCCGGATCCGAGCGGCCGTATCCCGTCAGATACTCTGACCGTTCAAGCTGCTTCCGGACCGCATCCTCAAAAGAACCGATCACTTTTGCCGGAACACCGGCCACCACAGTGCCCTCCGGGACATCCTTCGTCACTGTGCTTCCCGCTGCCACAATGGCGTTCGGGCCGATCCGGACGCCCGGCATCACCGTTGCTCCCAGACCGATAAAGACATTGTCCATGATCTCGATCCCGTCCATGTTCTCCCGGCAGGGACCTTTACCCATCCGGTTGATGAGCAGATAGATCACGTCATGGTTGATAAAGGTCACATCCGCGGCGATGACAACGTTGTTATGGATCCGGATGCATTTCGGATCCGCCGGCAGTTTTCGGGGCTGCCAGAAAAGGTTTTCTCCGCATTCGTCAAAAACACGGTGCTTCATAATATATTTTTTTCTGCCGGACGCCATCGGGATCAATCCAAAGCGGACACCCCTCAGCATC
Organism: uncultured Clostridia bacterium; assembly: GCA_937906775.1. GTDB lineage: Bacteria > Bacillota > Clostridia > Christensenellales > Aristaeellaceae > Aristaeella. The sequence goes on along the minus strand of CALCUD010000064.1, from coordinate 20,875 downwards.
TGCATGATAAACATCTTTGTATCCGGATCTTTTGCAGTCATAACATACTCCTTTCGAACGGCCGGTCAGGAATTGCCGGTCCCGCAGATCGGGCTCAGATATTCATCCAGATCCCGGATATACCGTTCCGTATTGGATTCGTACCGGTTGAACACCATTCCGCGCGCTTCCCGGATCCTGTCCTCCAGTTCGCCGCAATCTGTGCAGGTAAGGATCATCCCTTTTTGGGAAAAAACTTCCGCCATCTCCGTCTGATGATCATCCACATGTTCTCCGTACCGTGCCAGACGCGGAACGACGATGACCTTTTTCCCCGCGTTCACAGCGCGGATCACGGTCCCCGTACCGGCGTGCGCGATCACGATATCCGCGCGCGCGACGCATTCGCTGAAACGTTCGGGATCCATGAACGGTTCGCAGGGGAAATTCTTCGGCTGATACGTGCTGACGCCGCTCTGAGCCAGGATTTCCTCACCGAGTTTTCCCTGATCCGCCAATTCATCCAATGCTTTCAGCAAACGGTCGAACTGAAATTTCTGAGATCCCAGCGTTACAAAAATCACTTAATAGATCCCTCCAAGACAGATGGCGTCCGGATATACTTCCAGCATGGATTCCCACTGCACATAAAAGCGGTCAGCGTATCGGTACATCAGTTTCCCGGTCAGCGTAGGGGTCGAGATCTTGGCAAAGGATTCGATAAAGATCAATTTGCGATGAAATATCTTTTTTGCCATCAGACAGATCGGGATCGAAGCCAGCGCCCCTGTACAGATCACGGCTTCCGGTTTTTCCTTCAGCAGGATCCTGAGCGATGTAAACGTGTTCAGAAACATCAAAAACGGGAACTTCCACTCTTTTCGGTTGACCTGACGCAGGAGATATACAGGGACCCCGGTTTCCACGGTCCCGTATGGTGTTTTTTCTGTCACCAGAACGCCGCTGTATTTATCCATCAACGGTTTCAGCCGCATCAGCTGCTCCAGATGTCCGCCGGAGGACGCGACAAACATCACTTTTCCACTCATTTTTCGCCCCCCTTTTATTCTGCCTCTGTTCAAACCCCGGACGGAACGTCTACGCGATCCGTCTGAACAGTTTACCGAGCAAATAGCCCGCGACCGATCCGAGGGTGTTTCCGATCAGATCTTCCAGATCGCATTGACCGATGACCAGAAGATACTGGATCGATTCGATCGTCGCGGTCAGCCATAAGCCTGCGGCAAGCGCGAAAAGAACGCTTTGCAGCCGGCCTTTGCAGAGCCGCGGGAGCAGAAAGCCCAACGGCATGAACATGAGCACATTCAACAGCACATGACGGAATTCGCCGAGTTCACCCGTGCGCAGAAATCGCTTCAGCTTTCCAAAGGACAACAGCACTTTCGTATTGCTGCTCCCGTCGCGTGAGAAAAGCGTTATCCAAAGGACCGCGATCAAATAAACGCTCAGAATGATCACCGCCGGAAGCGAAAGTTCATGACGGTGCTTCCGGATGCCCTGCCATACAAGCCAGCCCATGGAAAACATCAGGATCAGAACCAGCGCCGTCAGAAAATCGTCTGAAAAACCCAGCATCACTGAGCCGGCGACCAATACAGCACCGAACAGCAGGCAAAACAGAAAGATCCGGTTTGCGGATATCTTCTCCGTTTTCGCCTGCTTCCCCTGACGGACGCAGGTGAAAACGAGCAGTGCCGCAACCAGGATCAGACATGAGCTCAGGAAAATGGCCATGCGATTCCTCCATGCATCAGGATTTCCGGTAAAATTTCAGGTTTGATTCATTCATAGACAATCTCGGTACGGCATAAGTTTTTTTACACTCCTTATGCAGCAGCGGACGTCCTTTGACGGCAAAGCCCCAATGATAACCGAGTTCCTTCATCACCTTTTTTGTCGTACGGTTGAAGTGACCGAACGGATAAGCCGCCAGAAAACATTTCTTTCCAGTCAGCTCCTCCAGCTTTTCCTGGGATGATTTCAATTCCCACAGCTGCGTTTCATAGTCTGCCAGAGACAAATGGATATGATCGATCCCGTGAGAGCCGATCGTGACCAGCGGATCCGCGGCCAGCTCAAGCAGCTGCCCGGTCGTCAGGTATCCCGGCTGATCCAGTTTTCCGGTCAGAATAAACGCCGTAAAAGGGATTCCGCGTTCCTTCAGAAAAGGATAGGCAACCGTGTATAGATCTGCCAGTCCGTCGTCAAATGTCAGGGCGGCGTGTCCGTCTGTTTTGTCATAATGCAGCAGATCGGTAACAGACATATACGGTCCGTGCGTACTGATAAAGGTACGGAAATTTTCTTCCGACAGGTAACAGCCAGTCAGTTCTTTTTCAGCCGGATCGTCGCAGACACGGTGAAAAGAATAAATATTGTTGTGCGGCAGGATAAAGAGCCCGTTCAGGAACATTTGCTTTAAAAATCGACGGATCATGGTAACTCCTTTCAACCGGACGGTCTGCCCGGCACGGTCTGCACAACCGGATATCCATTCTTCAGCCGGCGGTTTCCGGCTCCTGTTTCTGCTTCCTGTCCGCGTCGCAGATCCGGCAGAACTGATCCGCGCAGATATTCCACGAGAAACGCTCCAAAAGGGTCCCGGAACTGCTGATCAGTTCTGCTTCCGGCGGATATTCACCGCACAGCCACTCTTCCACTTCGGTCAGGTCCGAACAGAGCCGATGACCTTTCATATCTTTCAGGATCGTGTCCGGCCCGGGGGCGTGGAGCGCCGCGGAGGAGGTACGGTAAAGGACCGCCTCCAGCAGGGCCATTCCGAAGATTTCGCGCGTGCACAGATTGACGTTGTAATCCGAGGCCCAGTGGATCTTCCACATTTGTTCATAGGGAACCTTTTCGATCAGGCGCACACGGTCTTCCAGCCCGAGGACCCGGATCCGGTCCCTGATTTCGTCCAGCAGATAACCTTCGCCGACCATCAGGAAGCGGAAGTTCTTTTGGTCGCGGATCCGGCCGAACATTTCGACGGCTTCCAGCGGCATTTTCTCCGGCTTCATCCTGCCGATAAAGGAAACGACGGTCTCGTTATCCGAATAGCCCAGTTCCGAGCGGATCTTTTTCCGGTCATACGAAGCGTAATCCAGTTTCAGAACGCTTTCGTCCAGTCCTACCGGAGCTACCGTACAATCCTTTACGCCCAGAACGGTCAGTTCTTCCCGGACCGGTTCCGATTTGGCGATCACCGGTTTCTTCCGGTAGGCGCGAAGGGTGCCTACGGCAAACAGGGCGTCCATGAATTTTGACTTCAGATTTCTTTGCGCGCTGTGCGCGATGCCGATATACGGCACAAACGGGATTCCTTTCTGTTCGCAGAACCGGATCAGATGCGGCAGAAATATCTGTGTGTCCGCGAAACAGAGCAACGCGTCCAGATCCGGGTCAAGAGCCGCGGCGGGCAGAAAACCGTGTACTCCGAGCGCGCGCACCGGGATATAGCGAACGGTCAGCGAGTCTCCGATCCGCTGATCTTCCTTCGGCTGATCCTTCGCGACGCACTTGAAAACGACGACTTCATGCCCCCGCCCGATCAGGGCTTTTCCCAGCCCTGCCTCCTGACTCTGGTAATAGTTTTTCTTTCCGAACCCGCTGACAATGGTAACCAGAATGCCAACTTTCACTGTGACTTTCCTCCGTGTCGAAGCTTATTCCGTCTGCTTTGGAGCGCGCTTCCGGATCATGCCTTTCAGTTCATGCCACTCGTCGCGGTTCAGCGTAAGGTACAGATGGATCCCGCTTCCGACGCAGGCATACAGGACCGCGCACAGGATCAGCGTCAGCCAGGTATCCGGCATATAAAGCAGGCTCAGACCTTTGAAGACCGCGGTCAGAACGCCGCAGGACACCACGTTCCGGATGATCTCCGGATAGAAAGTTCCTTTGGGCAGCGCCAGCACATGAGCCATATAAAGCGGGTTGCTCACAAAGTTGATGAAAGCGATCAGAACAGCGGTCGTCCAGACGACTGCGTATACGCCCATCTCCGTATAACGGATCAGCACAATCATACCAATCACGTTCATCGCGCCGGTCACGATCGTCACCAGACACGGAATCTTCTTTTTCAGCGTCAGCGTGTAGATATAATACAAAGGATTCATGGAACCGCTGGCAACGCTCGTCAGGACCGTGATCACGGTCAGTTTCCATATCATTTCCGTATCCTGATTCGGGATCCAGAGTCTGTAATAGGCCAGCCCCAGCGCGAAAAATCCCGCGAAAGCCAGATTGGACAGCAAACCGGAAAGCTTCATGGACAGTTTCAATTCCCGGAGCAGGCGCGGTTTGTCCCCGGAGGCATACGATTTCAGGAACATCGGCTGAAAGGCCTGGCCGACCAGCTGATACAGGCTGTGAAAGATCAGGTCTATATCCTTCGCAATGGAAAGCTGTCCCATTGCCGTCGGGGTGATCATCAGATTGCAGACAACGAGATCAAGACCGCTGTGCAAAAGCGCGCCAAGATCGTTCACAGATGTCCACAGCCCGTCCAGCACCAGACGCTTCACAGCACGCAGACTGAAGTATTCCCTGCGGGGGTGAAGCGCGGCGGTATACTTCCGGCAGATGGCGAGATTGCTGAGGATGATCACCGCGGAAGCGGCTGCCAGTCCCAGACCGACCAGACTTACCTTTGTGTCAAAAAAGCGGAACGCGATAAACAGGACCCCGGCCTCCGCCAGATAGGAAAAAAGTTTGAAAAGCCCGGTCACATCCAGCCTTCCGGCAACTGTGGCGCAGGTCCCGTAAACCGAGAATACCGTCACTGCCAGAAAATTGATAAACACGATCAGAAAAAGCCATTTGACATCCGCAACCAGTTCCGGCGGGATCACAAAAATCCGGTCGAGGTACAGGATCCCCGCGCCCGCCAGCAAAAACACCGCGAAACCGAGAACGATATCCCCGTAAAAGGTCGAAGCAAAGTAGACGTTTGCTTCGCGGATCTCGTTCCGATGCCAGGCTACGGCGATATAGCGGGCGGAAAACGAGTTCAGGGCCAGCGTGACGATCGTCGCATACTGCGCGATGTTTTTTGCCATCGTCACATAGCCGTAGGCCGCGGTTCCCACCCGATCGGTGATATAGGGAGTCAGGAACAGGGAGATCAGATAATTGACCGCGAACGCCATTCCCGTGATCCCGATTGTCCGGAACAGGCGCAGATACTTGTTGTCGTTCTTCATGTCCTGTATCCCGCCTCCGCTTCCGGCTTCAGAACAACTGCCGAACGGGTGCGCATAGGACCTGTCAGAATGGCTTCCCCCTCCCGGTTACAGGCGACTCCGAGCACATAATATGTAAAGAAAGTCAGGAATTCGTGCGTCCCGGCGGCGCGCTCCGTGAAGCAATAAATGAGGTAAAACAGGATATAACAGCTGCACAGCCGGTATTGCCCTTCGTTCATCTCGTAAATATGCTTCATGCAATCCAGCATCGCCACGAAAAACGCGACGGTACCGAGCAGCCCGGTATTCAGCAGCAGTTCGATCAGCTGATTATGCGATCCGGACACCATGTTTCCCATAAAGGAATTTTCGGCAAACCCGCTGTGCATCAGCGCGATCGCCTCCGGATCGCGCCAGAACATGCCGTAGCCGTATCCGGTGATCAGACGGCCGCCTTTCAGCACTTTCAGCGCCTGTTCCCACAGGGGAATGCGCCCTGTCAGCGTCGCGTCCTTTCCGATCGCGTCGAAGAACGGTTTGAAAAGCGGAATAATGGTCAACGCCAACGCCAGAAAACCGACGGTACCCAGAATAAACACCCATCCGAGGGGAAGACGCATCCTGCCGTGCGAGCCGGGTTTCATCAAAAACAGATAGGTCAGCGCTGCAATCAGACACAGGAACGATCCCCAGTTATGCGTCAGCAGCAGCATCACCGTCTGGATCCCCAGGAAAACGACTGAGGACAGGCGGATCGTTTCCTTCTGCTGCAGGCATTCCTTCCAGTACAGCACCTGCATCATGATGCCGAAGGCCAGTTCCGAACCGATTCCGTTTTTCGTGGAGTAGATTCCGACAAAATCCTTGGAGTACGATTCACTCAACCGGTATACAAATCCGGAAAACACAGTCGTGAACAGCAGATTTATCAGGACGAAAATGATCTGTGCGATATAGACCTTGCCAAGCAGATCCCTGATCGAATATTTTTCTCCGAGCCACAGCGCAAACAGGACCGTAACCCCGAGCCGGATACAGGTCACCAGTTCGGAGAGAGCTCCCCCTGTCGCAATCATGGATGTCAGCAGGATGACTCCCGCCGTCAGATAAATGGAACGGTATTTCTCCTTCAGTTCGATCAGAACGATATCTTCGACCGTATCCGCGCTGGAAACAAGCATAACGACAATCATCAGCAAAAACGCGCCGTAATCTGTCAATGTCCCGATAATGTCGCCGAATACGCGGGTATAGTTGCCGGGAAAGCCGAGGCTGTTCAGAAAAATGAACACAATTGCCGGTTCAATCCAGATGTTTTGTTTCCGCTCCATGACAGCCTCCTTTCCGCATTCCTTTCCGCTGCTTTATTTTCCGGCTCTTTTCTTTTTCCTCTTGTTTTCTGTTTCGGTATCATCCCACTGACGGTCTTCATGCGCGCGCGTCACACCGTTGACGATACAGCCCGCCACTCTGGAACCGGACTTGTCCAGACGCTCCAGCGCTTCCCGGATCTCCGCCACGGTGGCGGTATCGTACCGGATTACGAAGACGACGCTGTCTGCTACCTGATTCAGGCTCATCGCGTCCGCCACCATGCCGACAGGGGGAGTATCCATCAGAACGTAGTCGTAATTGTTCGACAGGCGTTTGACCACGCCGATGGTATTCTCATCCATGATGATCCCGCGACGTTCCACAATGCTCGGCAGGATATCCAGGTAGCCTGTTACGGGAGTGATCGCTTCCAGCTCGGTGATCTCGCCCCGATACAGGGCATTGAACGAATGCTCATAGATCGCCTCGTTGGTAAACATCTGCCCCATGGTGGGATTGCGGAAGTCAAAGTCCACCAGCAGCGTGCGGTATCCGAGATCCGCCAGCGCCAGCGCCAGATTGGCGGTCACCGCGCTCTTTCCTTCCCCGTGCGTCGCGGAAGTGACATAGACGCACTTGTGTTCGCCGGATCCCAGCCGGTTCCGGAGGATATGCACGGCGGAAGTGAATTCTTCCGCCACTTCCGACGATCCGTCTTCCGAAACCAGTTTTTCTCCGTTCCGGGTGAAATGGCCCACATTTTTCGGCAGTACCGCGAGCGTCTCCAGACCGAAGAGATCGTCCACATCCCGGACATTCGTCAGGGTCGGCTGGATCAGGTACTTCAGCACACTGATCCCGACTCCCAGAGCGAAGCCGAGGAAAGTCATATACAGCCAGAGAGAGGCATTGAGGTTTCCGCCGATCAGATATTTCGCGTTCGGCTCATTGACGACGGTCAGTTTGCCGATGTCCAGCGTCTCCTGCAGGACATTCCGGCCTTCGGTTGTCAGAGTCTGCAGGATTCCGACGCCTTCGTCCGCGCTGCGCCAGTAGAGCGAAATCTCAATGATCTGGGTGGTATTGTATCTCCTGAGCGAAAGGTTGGACGCCACATCCTTGGCGGTGATCCCCAGCAGACCGTTCTTTTCGATCACCGCGTTCAGCGTCTTGTCGCTTTCGAGGACATAGATCGCTGACTCGACCATGTTGTTTGCCATGGTTACGTCCTCATTCCGCGGATACCAGGTGTTGCTGGCCGGATAAGTACCGTCGGAATTGGCCGAAGCGACCACCACGGAAGCGGTGATCAGATACTGCTTGGAAAGCTCGCCGCGAAGGTAGGATAAGCCTGAAAGGGCAATGCCGATCACCAGACCCAGAATCGTGAGCGTGATGATCATTTTCTTGTTTTTGACAATGGCATGGACAAGATCCCCGACTCTCAGCCTGATGGAACCTCCGTTATTCATGCGATCCGTCACCTCCGTCTTTTCCGATGTTTATGAATCATGATACCCGCTGCGGCAGCGCCGATGATCAGCAATACCGCGCCTGCGACGATCGCGATATCGGTCCGGGTCCAGATCTTAAACGAATAATACTGGAACTCCGGCGTGTCATTGACAGCGATCAGCTTCGTTTCCGGCGTACTGCCGTTGAGCACCAGACGATACTGCCCAGGCTTCAGCGCTGTAAGCGTTGTCGCGTTTGCCTGGCTGCTCCACAGGGAAATCTGCGTTCCGTTTTCGTCATAGAGTCCCATACTGATATCCGATATGTTGCTCTTCAGGATCACGCCTGTCGCGGAAACGCTGACGCGGATCATGTAGTTGTCCACGGTTACCAGCGCGCGCTCTTCTTCCCCGATCCAGCCGTATTCATCCACGGCAACACGGATCTCATCCCCGCTGAAACGGTAATCGCCGGGGGCAGCGGTTTGACGGATGGAGTAGACCGTGTCCTTTTCAAGATCGGTCAGAATGATCTGACCGTCAGCGTCGGTCACTGTTTCCGTCACTTCGCCGCCGGGACGGCCGGCTGCGACCTCGAACCGCGCGTCGGCCAATGTTCTGGCAGGATACAGCTGATCCCGCGCGGTGAGGATGATCGCGGTCCTGCGGGCACTCAACGGGAGCGGTTCCACTTCCTTGCCGCGGATCTTTTTCGAAACTTCGACGGGTATCGGATCCCGGATCCCTGTGTAATATTCCGGAACAGCCTCCTGTTCCAGCCGGTAGGATCCCAGATACAGTTCTATGCTTTCACCGTATCCTTCTTCATTGCAAACGATCAGATCGGCCTGCTCGCCTTTTTTGTACCGCAGCGTCCCGTCGTCGGTCATCACGTCTTCTTCGGCGATCACGCTGAAAGAAGCTCCTGCGAGTCCCACTCCGGTTTCGGCATCCGTCATGTTCAGCCGGATCACATTCTTCGACGGCGCGAACGGTACCCGGACAACATAAGGCGCCGGCCAGTCGTACGGTTCTTCCAGGGAGAAGAAGATATCGTCGGGTACATCATATCCTCTTGGCGCATCGTCCGTCGTAAACCAATAGTCTTTGACCGGTATCTTTTCCGGCAGATAGAACACCCCGTCCTCCGTTGTCGTAAATTCGCGGAACCACTGCCGGACCGGATAATAGGTGTTCAAAGTCTGCTGGATCTTGTCGCTGCTCAGCAGACGGAAGATCAGCCCTTCCTGCGGGATGACTTTATCCGTTTCTTCATCGACCGCGATCACATAGACAGCGGCCTTGCCCTCTTCCTCGCCGCTGCCGCTCGGCAGGTCTCCGCCGTTTCCGCCGCCTCCGCCGCTGTAGATCGGGATGAACGGGGTCGGGGAGGGGGTCGCCATAACGGTCGGTGACGGACTCAAAGTCATCCACGGAGTTTCGGAAGGAACACCGCCGCCCCCGCCGTGATCATCGCCGTGATCATGGATATCGTCCGTCTGACCGGCACCGTTATACGGGGTCGCCGCGGGCGTTGGGGTCGGGGATGCGCCGGGGTCCTGCCGCCAATCCTCTTTCGGGGTTCCCATCATATACAGGATCAGAACGACAGATACCAAGATGATAACCAAAAGCAATGCGGACAGAATATCCGTTGTGGATTGCCAGAAATTGATCTCATCCTGTTCTTTCTTCATTTCTTTTTGAATCCTTTACCGTTTGTTGTCGATCAAATCAGTTCTTGTCTTTCTTTTTTTTCTTGTTGGTTCCGGTCTTTTTCCGGTATTCGCTTTCGCACATCGGCTCATACAGGATACGGCCCTGTCCCTGGGTACAGCCGCTTCTGCGCAGTTCTTTCATCTGTTCCATGGATTCGATCCGGTCGGCGATCAGCGTAATCTGCATCTCTCTGGCCTGACGGAACAGATCCATCAGGTTGCCTTCGCTCGTGGACATATTCAACTTGACCGCGTCCGGGCTGACGCCAAGTTTCTGGATATTCAGGAAATCGCCCCTGAAGCCGTCCATCATTACACGGAAGCCGGCTGAACGGAGCTCCTCCTCCATTTCTTTCACGATTGTGCCGTTTTTCTCGTAGACGCTCTCCGAAATCTCAATTTCAAAGCAGACCGGCGGAATAGCGTACTTTTTTGTCAATTCTTTCAGGTAAGCGGGGACATCGAATGCGAGAACATCGGTCCCGGATACATTGATCGAGATCGGCAACGGACGGTTTCCGTCATCGAGGACTTTACGGAGCCAGATACACACCTGTTCCCAGATATACTGATCCAGCTTCGCGATATAGCCGCTTTTTTCCAGCACAGGCATAAAGGAAACCGGGTTCAGCGTTCCGACGCCGGGACGTTCCCAGCGGGTCAGCGCTTCGGCTCCGACGATTTCCCGGCTGTTCAGGTCGCACCGGGGCTGGAGATAGAAACAGATTTCTCCGTTTTTCATCGCGTCCTGCACGGACTCAAGCACGTAGGTACTGCTGTCGCCCGTGACACCGGCGGATCCTGAACTCAGAAACCCGCCGTCCCTCGGGATGCGGTCCAGCCTTTCGATGATCTGATCGAATTCTTTTTTCAGGATGTTCCGCTCCTGCTCAGTGGCGCTGGGGATGATCCCCGTATGAAATTCACGCATGAACATGCCCAGTTCCCGGTAGGTGATGTTCCATGTCAGTTTGTGCAGAACATTGTACAGGATGGACAGGATCACGCCTGCGATGGAAGTATAGAAGGCCAGCTCGATCCCGCTCAGCAGGGTTTCGACACTGTCCAGCGCGGCGCCCACGGAACTGAATCCGATATTGGCAATACCGAGGATCAGGCCCAGGAACGTTCCCAGCAGACCGATACCTGTCATTGTGCCGGGGATCTGCGAACATACATTGGCCCAATATTTGGTCGACAGGGTTTCTTCGTTGATGACTGTTTCAATATCGCTGACCGTGTTTCCGTGCTCATATTGCCGGTTGGCGTTTTCCATGTACTCTGCATACCAGAGATCAAGCTGACGGTGCCCGAACAGCGTTTCATTCTGACGCAATACCAGCCAGTAGTCATTTGACGAGGTGGACGCTATCCGGGATACGTTTTTCCGCCCTTTCCGGAATCCGTCGCAGGCGCGCAGACAGGGAACCATACCGAAGATGAATCCTGCCGCGATAATCAGACACATCACGATCACCAGCACCAGCGAAAGCATATCCGGCGCCATACTGATCAGCAGCCCGCCGCTCAAAGCAAAGAGGATCCCAACGGCCACCGCAAACTTACTCATTGATTTATCTCCCCTCGGGTCCGTTGTTACGAACCGGATTTTCTGAAAATGCTCGCTACCGTCAGCAGGACAAGGCGAATATCTTCTTTGATCGACCGGGTACCGATGTAAGCAATATCCATATCCATCCAGCGGTCAAACGGAATGTCGTCCCGATTCGGCTGCACCTGCCAGATGCATGTCATACCGGGGGTGACGCTGAGACGCATTTCCACATATCTGCTGTACTTCTCCACCTCGGAGGGGAGCGGAGGCCGCGGACCGACCAGGGTCATTTCACCCTTCAGGACATTGATCAGCTGGGGAAGTTCATCCAGACTGGTCTTTCTCAGCCATTTGCCGAAACGGGTGATACGCGGATCATCCGCAATCTTGAACACGGGTCCATCCTTTTCGTTCAGCTCCTCCAGCTCGACCCGGCGTCCCTCTGCGTCGCGGAACATCGTTCTGAACTTGTACATGGTGAACTCTTTCCTGTGCCGGCCGATCCGCGTCTGCCTGAAAATGGGGGAATCATGCGGATCGTCGATGTAGATAATAGCCGACAGGATCAGGAACAGCGGAGAGAAAACCGTCAAACCGACGATCGAAACAAACAGATCCATGGCGCGCTTCAGCTTCCAGAAATACTGACGGTCGTGCCGGTAGGTCCTTTGCAGCAAGTGTACTCTCTCCTTATTATCCACGCATTCCAGAAGCCTTTGCATATCTTCGGAACAGCGGACGAAGCATTCCAGCAATTCCGGATTGAACACGCCGCATGCTCCCGACAGGATCGTATTCATGGCCTCGTCGTGGCTGCGGCTTGCGCTGTAGTTGTTCCGGGTCAGTCCGTCGTACACTTCCGCCAAAGAAACAATCTGGGCCTCAATGGGGATCTCCTCGCCCTTCAGTCCTTCGGGATAACCGTTTCCGTCCCAGCGTTCATGATGATAAAGGCAGATATTGCGAAGCAGGTTCGTTTCCTGTTCGGTCAGGTGATATATTTCCGCCATCCGTTCGATGATGCTCGCGCCTACGCGGGTATGATTCCTGCACTGGTTCATTTCCTCGGAAGTCAGGGTATCCTTCTTGACCAGTAAATTGTCCGGGATGGCGATCAACCCGATATCGTGAAGAGAGGCGCCCTCATATATCAGGGACAGATCCGCGTCTGAAATCGCTTTTTTCGGATAATCCAGATTATACCGGTAACAAAGCAGCATGGTAAAGCTGCGAACATGGCTGAAATGATTTTGCGAGAATGAAAAATGATATCCCATCATGACCTCAGTGAAATCAGCAATATTTCCCAGATGATGGTCCTGTTTTTTGCTGAATACTCCTGCCATTCTTTCACGTCCTAATACAGAGATTCTATCTTATTATAACATAACAGTTATGTGACGGCAATATTACGTTTTTGTCATATTTTATTAAAACATGATAGTTTTTGCAGCGGAGAAAGCTGAGGGTCATCCGTGAATAAAGAGTTCCCGGCACCAACGTTCAAGAGCCCCGGTAAACCATTCTTCCTGATGCACCTTCCGATGCTGCGTACAGATGAACAGCAGCACGCTGCAGGATAAGAAAATGTCGGCTTCCGTCGGGTCGACGGATACGCCGCATTTCGCGAATCCTTCCAGGACCTGCCGGCAGCTTTCGTCATCCCGATAATTGGACAGGAGCATTCCTGCCTCCTGCGCCGCAGACCCGTATCCGGAAAGCGAAAAATCGATGGGGATCAACCCGTTTCCGTTACAAGAATGTTTCTGAATCCCATATCGGCATGCACCAGGGTGCGGTCGCCCTGATATTGCTCCTGTACGCGCTGAACTGCTTTCAATTCCCGAACACAGATGTTTCCCGGATCCTTTGCAATGAAACCTTCACGGATGGCCGACCCAAGTTCACGGATCTTTCTGCCTTCTTTGATCACGGCGATTTTCACACCGGTACTGTGTGGATCCGGAATCATGATAACTTAATTCGACGCCGGGACTCCGTTTTCCTGTCCGGTTTCCTTCCGACGCGCGGGGGGAGCTTCTGCGTTTTCCTATCAGCGTTTTTTGCCGGAAGGATCACGGGATCCGGGAACCTTGACATCAGCGGACCGCCGTGTTAGCATTCATCGTCTGATACTTTTGGATGAATAACGTGAAATCAACAGATTGCGGGGCGGTCTTTATACCGAAGGTTAAGCTGACCGTTACCGGCAGCAGCTGCCGGAGCGGATATTTTCACAAAGGGCAGGAGTTTATCGTGGAGGATCTTTGTCCGCCCCTGTGCCATGAACTGTGGAATTGCATCTATCCCTATGTTTTCGCGCTTCAGAACGGCGGGACCCTGGATTGCGGCGCGTCACGGAAAAAGGAATTCGACGCGAAATGCCCGGACGGGGGCAGAGTATGCATTCACGGCGAACTGACGGAAGAATAACAATGACCTGCACGGATATGTCAGATACCGGCCTGACAAAGCCGGATCCCGTGATCTGTCCGGGCATGAACCGCAGTATCGGGAACCTGCCGGGGAAGATCGGCGATTTTCACGGGATTGATTTCCCAGAGGAGAAGATCATTTATGGCGTATCAGATCTGCAAGGTTGAACGGGATTCGGAACTGACCCTGAGATTCAGGGATTTTGTGGCGTCCTTCTCCTGGGAGGAAGCCAAAGAACACCTGCTGTGGATGATCGACACCTGGGTGTATACGGACTGGGAATCTTTTTTTGTCATGCTTGACGGTGAAAAGATCATCGGCATGGTGACCGTTGCGAAAACGGATTATTATCCGCTGCCGGAAATTTACCCCTGGGTTTCCGGAATCTTTGTCAGCGAGGAATACCGGGGTCAGCGCCTGAGCGGACAGCTGATCGATTTTGCCAACGCCTATCTGAGATCGCTGGGCTTTACGCGCAGCTATATCCCCTCCATCCATACGGGGTTATATGAAAAATTCGGCTATACCTATGTTCGGGATATCGTGAATTACGGCGGCGATACGGACCGGCTGTATGTGAAGGAACTGTGAGAATCGATCTGACTGTCGGGCTTCCGGCAGTTACAGGGCATGCCGGCGCGGATCCCGATCAGGCGGAGGACTGGCTGAAAACACGAAGCGAACTGACCGGACAGGCCGAACAGAGTGACCGCTTCATGCCTTATCAGAACGGAAACGGAAAGTCCGAACGCTATCCCACGTTCAGGATCGTCTCGCCGGCCTGTATGTATGACGAGGGGATCTCCATCGATGATCTGTATCTGCCGATCGAATACAGAATGCGGGAGGAGTGATCTCGCTGCGGACACCGGCATACGGCCGGACGGATCCGCTCGATGATAAACAAAAGGTCCGGAGCGTTCGTGCTTCGGACCCTGATCCGCCCGTCCCGTGAGGGACGGGATTTTTTGGATGATTCACAGGATCTCAATCGTTCTGATTGTGTTCTTATCGGGACGGCGGGGGCCCCCCGCGGCGTTCACAAAATCGAGATCGTCATCCGACAGCTCCATGGCCGCGAAGCGGCTTTCCGCGTCGGAAATGATCTTCGAAAGGGCGGGATTGTTCTCAAAACGCTGATAATCCATCATCTGACGCAGTTTCTTTTCCATATCTCAAAACCTCCTTGTTTCTTGCAGTTCGTTTTCCACTAAGAAATACGAACAGCACCGACGGAGGGACACTATACCCGTGAAATATTTTCCGGATTCAGCAGCCTGTCCAGCGGCAGGCGGACCCAGTCCCCGTTTCCGGTCACCTTCAGGTGCAGGCAGAATCCGCTTCCGTCATACACCATCTGATATACCGTTTTTTCTTCTTCCTCAAAAAAGGTTCCGCCGTCGGTCAGCGGCAGCGAAATGATCCGCCTGATATCCTCCGCGGTCATGGCGGATCCCGGCCGTTCCGCCAGGGCAGTCATATTCCGGCGACGGGTATCCGAATGCCAGCACCGGCTCTCGTCCGGTACGGGGAACGGCCAATCCGGATGCGTATAGGTATTGGTGAGGACCGTCATCTCCGGACGGAGGGGCGGGGACAGCTTTGTTCCTGTCCGGTCCCATTCATAGCAGAGGGCCCGATTTCGGTCGGAAACGCCGATCAGGTAGGCGAAATTGCTGCGCCGGGTCCCGAAGAACCGGTCAACATCCCCGAGATTCCGGGCTTGGGCGAGCAACTGCATCAACATCGCCGTGGAAAAGGGCCTGTCCTGATCCAGCACGGTGCCTCCGCTGGGCGAGCCGTTGTTCAGCTCTACGAAAACGCCGCTTTCGTTGACTCCGCTCACACAGTAGATCTGGCCCGCATAGCCCACGGTCAGGAATTTCCGGGATCCGTCCGCGGGCGCGAATACGGTCACCGCGAGATCGCGGTTCAACTGCAGATATTCCCCGTTATAATCATAATTCCGGCCGAACAGGACCCGTCCGTCCGGAGTGCGGGAACCCCAGACGGCGATCGCACTGCAGCCGCCCAGACCGCGGACGTATTCCACCGCCTGGATCATCATCAGCTGCTCGCGCGTGAAGGGCCCTGATTCTTCCATCCCGTCAAAAAAACGGCGGATCGGATCGCCGCCGCTTTCATAAAGCGCCAGCGCCAGACGCCGTGCGTCCGGGTCCTCCATCTTTCCTGCCAGCATCGTATCGTAAATGTGACCCATTTCCGTCGCCAGCTCCCGGACGTACTGACAGCCCATTTCGAACCAGGTCCCGGATAACAGGACCGTTTTGAACGGGAGACGCTCCGCGCCCCTGATTCCGCTGTGATCCATTGCTTTTCACTCCTCGGGCCGGTTTACCGGCTGCGTTATCTGACCGTTCGTTTTTCCAGCACCATCACCAGCACCGGAATCAGGACGAGCTGGATAAGGATCCCGGGAATGGCGTCCAGCACGGCACCGCTCACGAAAGCCTGCCAGCCGAAGGCTGCCTTTCCGATCCCGGTAAGGACTGCCATCACCGCGCCCCAGACCAGCCGCCCCGCGATCATCGCGCCGATCAACGCCGCGTAAATGCAGGTTTTTTTCTTTGGAAGAAGACGGTACAGGATCCCGGACGCAAGGCCGTAGACTCCGAGTTCAAAACACATTGCGAGCCCGGTCGGCATGATCTGCGGCATCCCGAACAGCGCGAAGCGAAGCAGCGGCGCGATCCCCCCGACAGCCAGCCCGTACCAGGGGCCGCAGAAAAAGCCGCACAGAAGGACCGGAATATGCATGGGGCAAAGCGCTTTGCCGAACGCCTGAAGCTGACCGGTCAGAAAGGGCAGGATCAGAGCCAGCGCCAGGAACATGGCCGCGAGGATCATGGGAAACAGGCTTTTTTTCGATGACATTCGGAAGAACCTCGATTCAGTCAGTGATGAAATCTGTCCGCCTTCTGTTATACGGGACAGCGGAACGGTTGTCAATAGGAGGCAGTCCGGCCGCGGCAGAGACGTCAAAACATCCGCCACGGAACGTGACGGATGTGATCCGGAACACGGGAAGGGGGAGACTTAAACGTATTTCGCCAGCGTCTCTCTCAGCTTGCGGATATCCACCGGCTTGGTCAGATGCGCGTTCATTCCGGCTGCCAGCGCGTTCTGGCGGTCCTCTTCAAAAGCATTGGCGGTCATCGCGAGGATCGGGACAGAGGAAAGGGCTTTGTCTCCAAGCGCCCGGATCCTGCGGGTCGCTTCATAGCCGTCCATCACGGGCATCTGGACATCCATCAGCACCAGATCATAATCTCCCGGCCGGGACGTCCGGATCTTTTCCACCGCGACCGCTCCGTTTTCGGCGATGCCGGCGACCACGCAGCCTTCATCCTCCAGGATCTCCTGCAGAATTTCCCGGTTCAGCTCATTGTCGTCGACCAGCAGAACGCGCAGATCCTTCAGGGAGATCTGCTCCCCGGCGGGCTGACGGGCTTCCTCCCATTTCCGGAGTTCCTCCTCCGTCGCGATCCGCAGATCCAGCGTGACGGTGATCTCTGTTCCGCGGCCGGCTTCGCTCCGGATGGAGACGGTCCCGCCCATCAATTCGGTCAGCTTGCCGACGATGGACATGCCGAGACCTGTTCCCTGGGTCTCCTTCGTGATGGAATCGTCGCTCCGGGAAAACGGCTCAAAAATGTGGCTGACGAATTCCGGCGACATGCCGATGCCGGTATCGGAAACCGTGAACGCGTACCGGGCGTATCCCGGCCGGCTGCTCTCCAGCTGACGGACGGTATGCGTGACTGTTCCCCCCGCCGGCGTGTATTTGACGGCATTGGACAGCAGATTCATCAGGATCTGGCGCAGCTTCAGACTGTCATACCACAGCAGGACATCTTTCATGCCGCTGAAATCGACGCGGAAGGTCAGGTCCTTTTTCTGCATATTCACTTCGAAAACATCGTTGAGGCTCTCGCACTTTTCCCGGAGATCGTGGATGTCCTCGTCGAGACGGATCTTGTCCGATTCAATCCGGGCCATGTCCAGTACATCGTTGATCAGAGACAGCAGGTGCTCGCCGGAGGAGCGTATCTTTCCCGCGCTGTCCTTCACGATCGCCCGGTCGTCCAGATGCTTCAGCATCCGGTCGGAATAGCCGAGGATCGCGTTCATCGGCGTCCGGATATCGTGGGACATATTGAACAGGAAGGTCGACTTGGCGCGACTGGCGGCGTTGGCGGCTTCGGTGGCGACCAGAAGCTTTTCCTCGTCGGCCTCGATGATCTCCTTCTGGCGGGTGATCTCGTCCAGACTCTTTTTCAGTTTTCCGGAGGCGGCGCTCCGGTCTGCCGCGATGAAGATGATCAGCGCCAGCGCGAGCAGGATCAGACCGGACAGCAGCTTGTTGTTCTTGAAAAAGTCCCAGAGCGAGCTGCTGCGTTCCGGGGCGTAAACCAGCGCCAGCGACTGCAGATCGGTATCCAAAACGAGATGCAGACCCCGGTTGACAATGCAGATCAGCATGCCGTCCTTCGGGTTTGCAGCGAAGCAGATGGGGCAGCTGGCCGCCAGCGTTTTCAGTTGGAAGGTTTTGAAATACTGATAGGATTTATCCTCCAGTAACGAGGAAGTAGCGACGGCGGCGTCGGCTCTGTCGGTGGCGACTGCGCTGACACAGTTTTCGACTGTGCCGAAGGGGATGATCTTCGCAGACGGGTAGTTTTCCGCGACGAAAGAACGGTTCACCCGGGTGTCGGGGATCGCGATCCTACGGATCTCATGTTCATCGGTCTGCCCGGCGATGAGCATTCCCATGCTTGCTTCTATAAATTTTTCGGAGATGATGACGCCGTCCTCCTGCGCGCGGAAATGATCGTGATAGAAGGGACACACAAGATCCGACCGGCCCCCGGACAGGGAGAGGAGCATTTCCTCTTCGCTTCCGTACAGGGTCCATTCCAGCGGGACGGTGATCCCGAGCTTTTCAAACATCATCCGGACCGCGTCGGGATAGACGCCTGCCACCCGGCCGTTTTTGTCGATAAAAGTATACGGTGCGTTATCCAGGAAGCCTGCGATCCGGATCCGGTCCTTTCCTTCCAGCCAGGCCAGTTCTTCCTCCGAAAGCCGGAAGGAGGACAGCGTGTCGGACAGATATTTTTCCTTGAGATGATCGATGGAGAAGGGATTGATTTCGTGGATCGTTTCGGTCGCCCGGTTGATCTTTTCCAGCAGATCCTTCCGGCCCGGCGCGATGGCGAAGCGCGAGCTTCCGGAACCGACCCCGAACAGTGTGGTATAGCCGGAATCCTGCGCGGCGCTGTCGATATTCAGGATGAAATCGGCCTTGCCGTTCTTCAGCTGCGCCCAGGAGTCCTCATAGGAGCCGGTGCAGAGCAGTTCCATGGAGATACCCTGCTTTTCCGCCCATTCCGCGAAGGCGGTGTTCTGATGCGTGTCGGTGACGGTGCTGAGCTTTTTGCCGTCCAGATCGCGGACATCTGTGATCCCCGCGGCGTTTTGATTCAGAACGGAGATAAAATACTTTTCGGCGTAAATCTCCTCTTCGGAGAACAGATGAGCCGCGGCCCGCTCCTCGGTGTAGACCAGGCATGGCAGAATGTCGATCTGTCCGTCCAGCAACATGGCATAAAGATCGTTGAAATCGCCGTAGATAAAGTCGTATTTCCAGTTGTTGATCGCGGCGATGTCGCAGAGCAGGTCATAGACATAGCCGGATTTGGCAGCGCCTTTTTCGGCACCCAGCATATAATTCTGGAAATTGAAATATCCGAGCCGGACGGTCTCCACCCCGGGAGACGCGTTTTCCGCGGAAACGGATGATCCGGAAGGAAACGCGGCGGAAAGCGTCAGCAACGCGAAAAGGACCGCGCAGACGGTCTTCAGCCTTTTCATGTGATTTTTTCGCATCGTCAGTCGCCTTCCTTTCGCGGGGTCGTTTTCCGGATGACCTGTGAATGTATACAGTTGCATCGATGATCCTGTCTTTTTGTATTATACGTCTTTCTTCGTCCGATGGGAATATCCCTTTTTTGAGGAGTGTTTTTTTCAGCAGGATGCCCGCACGCAGCGCTGATCCGCCCGGCGGGAAGGGCGGGTCCTCTCGACAAAAGGAACGGCTTGTATTATACTTGCCCTGAAAGAACCGGAATTGAATGATCGGGAAAAGAGGTTTTCAATATGGATTTTTCTTGCCTTTCACGTTATATGGATACCCTGCGGGGGCAGCATGTGCCCTGCTGCAGTATGATCGTATATCAAAATCACAAAAAGCTGTTTCAGTATACGGCCGGCTTCCGCGACGCGGCCGGAACGATCCCGGCCGACGGCAGCGAGACCTACAACATCTTCAGCTGTTCCAAGGTCATGACCACCTGCGCCGTGATGCAGCTGATCGGGGAGGGACGGCTGGATCCGGACGATCCGGTCGGCAAATATCTGCCTGCCTGGGCGAACCCGAAGATTGAGGATGAAAACGGTCTCCGCGACGCCGGACAGCCGCTGACGATCCGCGCGCTGATGAGCATGCAGGGCGGGCTGGACTATGACCTGACCGCGCCTCCGATTATGGCCGCACTCGAAAAATACGGAAAGGCTGCCACCACGCGTCAGCTGATCGACGCGCTGGCGGAAAAACCGCTGCATTTCGAGCCTATGTCGGATTTCATGTATTCCCTGTGCCACGATGTTCTGGCAGCAGTGGTCGAGGTTATTTCCGGGCAGCGCTTTTCCGACTACCTTTCCGAGCATATCTGGCAGCCGCTGGGCCTGAAAAAGACGGGTTTCAGATTCACCGAGGACTACCGGAAGACCCAGGCGGATATGTATGTATTCGAAGGCTTCGACCGCCCGCTGAAAAACGTCCCGAATGACGACGTGAGCTACCGTCTGGCTCCGGAATACGAAAGCGGCGGCGCGGGGCTGATCACCGACACGGAGGATTACGCGCGCTTCCTGGACGCCATTGCCTGCGGCGGAACGACCGCGGAGGGGAAGGTCATCCTGTCTCAGAAAATGATCGATCTGTGGCGAACACCGCAACTGGGCGCGAAGTCCCGGGCCACCTTTGATACCTGGGGCCGGAAGGGATACAGCTACGCGCTCGGGGTCCGCTCCAGAGTCGACCCGGCCAACGGGCGCGGGGGACCGGCCGGAGAATTCGGATGGGACGGCGCTGCCGGCGCGTATCTGTTCATTGATCCCGAAAAC
>CALCUD010000063.1 GCA_937906775.1 uncultured Clostridia bacterium | reverse complement strand
CACCGCAGGAGCCCCTGCGGTGCATACATAGAAACGCCCTGCAAGTTTGAGGCTTGCAGGGCGTCAGACGGTTAATGAGAGTTTCATATGGTAATCCGGGCCTGTTCCTGGTAATCAAGGTTATCACAACTCTTTGAATTGTCGGCTGAACAACAGAGATATGGCAGTGACCGTGAAGCCCAAGGAGCAGAAAGCCAGCAGGACGGTGCTGCCGAAAGCATTCAGGATCACGCCGGCCAGTACCGATGCGAGGGGGATCATACCCTGTGAACCGATGCTGGTGAGGCTGTTCACCTTGCTCAGCTTGTCTTTGTCCACGATCCGCATGATCGCAGTTGTGACGGGGATGTTGATACAGGAGATCAAAAACCCGATCATTGCGCAGCCCAGGCTGAACGCGATCAGAAATGCGTTGATCCGCGCCCCGCGGTCGACGAAGACCGCATAGCAAAATGTTAGCCCGATGATGAGGGCGGCCACATAACAGAGCAGACGGGAAACCTTCCGACCGCATTTGTCCGCCTGCGGACGGCCGCTCAGGATCGCCGCGCCAAGCAGCGAGCTGAGGCCGATGCATACGCTGAATACGGAGGACCACAGTTCGGGCTTCAGGACATTGTCAAAGAGATAGTACGGAGCGCTCGCCAGATCCGTTTTGATAAAGTACGGAAGGAAATTCCCGGTCACCGGCGCAAGGAAGAAATTGATGAACAGGACGGAGGCCAACAGAGCGAGGATCGCCTTTTTGGTCTTCAGATAAGTGACTCCGTCGCCCATGTCGTGCAGCGCGAGCCGGAGCGTCAACGGCTCTTCGGAAGGTACGAAATCATAGCGGATCAGCATTTCCGAAATGCCGGAGGCCACAAAGCAGATGCCGACAAAGAAGAACAGGATGTGAATCGGCAGAGCGGCGTAGAGGATGCCGGCCAGGATGACCCCGAGGATGCTCTCCAAGGAGCTTTTCATAGTGAAATAGGAGTTGGCCTGCTGCAGCTGGCTCTCCTCGACAATGTGCGGGAAGAGCGCGCCTGCCGCAGGATCAAAGACGCCGCTGACTGCGTTGCCGAAAATTCCAAGAACAAAGAGAATAACGATGTGCGCACGGGGTTCGGGAAATACCAGCATGAGCACGGTGGTGAGGATGATCACGCCGCCCTTCAAATAATCGCAGCCATACATGATCTTCGCCTTGTTTTTCCGGTCGCCGAGCACCCCGCCGACCGGTGTGAAGACCAGCATCGCAACGCCACAAAGTCCCAGATACAATCCCTGCAGGAAGGCGTTGTTGCCGCTGATCTCAAGGATGTAGAAGCTCACCGCGAAGCTGTACAGGATCGCGCCAAGCTCGGATACCAGCGCACCCAGGAAGACCAAACGGAAGTTTCGGTTTCGAAAAACATTGCCTTTCTTTTGATTATCACTTTTCATTCCTTGTTGCCTCCTCCCATTGATCGGCGAATCTCTGATCCTTCAGAAGGCCGATCAAGTTGCTTATACTTTCCGAAGCGGTCGCACCGAGTATATCGAAAACTGTCGATTGATCCATGTGTTCAGCAAAACGCATTGCTTTCAGGCTGTAATCAGGCATGGCATCGAAACGAAGTGCCATCGTCAGAGCTTTCTTTAACGAATCTGATGATTCTTCCTGCATACCATTCTTCACTTGGACATATGCCAGCAAAACAAGCATTTCCGCAAGTATTTTTTCCAGGAAATCCGGTTTGTTCTCTTCCTTCAGTCCGGTCAGGAGACCTATTCCCCAGGAAAGGATGTCCATAGCCGAAGCCCAGTCGTTTCTGGAGCGATACAGGAACACATACCCGAGAATCGCGGTGAAAAGGGTGGATGCTCCCGATAACAATGCTTCAGACAAAAAAGGACCAGCTTCTTCCGGGGCGTCCCCATAGATCGACAGGAATGCCCCGATATCACTGCTGAAAATGCCACCGGCATTGTTTTTCTTCAACAGTTCGAGACTCTTTTCCTGTTCGCCGAGCAGGAACCGGACGATCGACAGGTTTCCGCAGATTGTGGCGTCGCTGATGCGGGGATCGTCATTCTGCGGAAGCAGCATCCTTGATCGCTCAAACAATTCCAAGGCTCGCTTGAGTTGCCTCAGGTCATGATTGGCGGCGCCGTAAACGAGGAAAACACTTGCACATTCATAAACGGCACGAAAAGAATGAGGATATTTTCCCAATACCTTTTCCGCTTCGGGAATCGCCGCCGGATCCAGCGACTGGCAATATGCGCCGATCCGTTCCAGAGCGGAATCCAGACGGTTGTCCTGGATCCTGTAGCCAAGCAGCATATCAACCGACGTATCGAAGAAATCTGCCATTTCTACGAGCAAATTCAGCTCGGGCTGTGATTGTCCGGATTCCCATTTATAGACCGCGCCGACCGTAACCCCCAGCGCTTCGGCCAACTTTTCCTGCGTCATCTTTCGTTGTTTCCGAAGCGAACGTATATTTTCAGAGAGCGATAGCTTCATCTGTTGATCCCCCTTTGACTGTTTCTGCTGTTATTATACTTGAAGGATAAGGCAAATGGAAGACACCGCCAATACTAAAATATCATATATTTTTATACTATCAGTATGGCTTGCGCAAATTCGAGGTGCAGATATAAAAACGGCGTGGATCGCT
>CALCUD010000062.1 GCA_937906775.1 uncultured Clostridia bacterium | reverse complement strand
AATGTAACTAAATATATCACCGTAACATATACGTACAAACCATCCAAGCCTGTAAAATATATTTATATTGATCCGAGTAGTAATGAAGAGACACTATATAAAGAGGAAGGACCATATGAACAAGGTAAAAAGGATATTAGTGTTTTAGCTAAATCTCCTTCTATCAATGGGTATACATTCAGTGGATGGACTACTACCGATGTGGAAGTATCCAAAAATAAGTTTACGATGCCTGGAAAGGAAGTCTTATTCACCGGCTATTTTACTCCTATAGACTGTACATTGACAGTTGAATATTATAAGAAGGACTCAAAAGGAACAGAAACAAAGTTTACAACCTACACGGAAACGGTTCCTTTTGGAAATACCTATACTGTTCCGTCTCCCGATCTGGCGGGATATGACTGCGACCGCCAGACAGTAACCGGTACGATGAATGCTGCCGGTGGCAAAACGGAAAAGGTAGTATACACACCGACACAATATAAGCTGACGGTAGAATATTATCTTGAAGGTGAAGATACCCCCATAGCCTATAAATATGAACATACGTACAATATGAATGAAGCCTATACTGTTCCGTCACCGACAGGTATGGCTGGATCGACTGATGTGACAGGATATTCACCTTATCCCGCGGTTGTTTCCGGCTCCATGCCGGCCCGCGATCATACGGAGAAGGTCATCTATACCAAGAACAAGTATCAGCTGACAATTCACTATGTGGATCAGGATGGAAAGACCCTGAAGAAAGACTATACCGCTTCCGTTCCCTTCGGTGATACCTATTCGGTCCCATCTGAATCTGTGACCGGATATGATATCCACAAGGGGGATGAGGTCGTTACCGGCACCATGCCGGCAGAACCGGTAACGCGTACGGTAACGTATCGCCGTCGTGTGTTCCCGCTGACCATTCACTATGTCAAAGAAAACGGTGAATCCACAGGGATCAAGGATTACAATCTCAAGATATACTATGGTGAGAGCTACAGTGTGGATTCCCCCGCACTGGAGGGATATACGCCCGATCCCGCAAATATCAGCGGAAAAGCAATTCCGGGACTCATTTATGATGATAATACCGGTACCAGCAGCGAACAGGAAGAGTTTGTCTTCAACGTTGTTTACAAGCCCAACACCTATCATCTGACGATCCGTTACGAGTATGCTGACGGACCCATGAAGGGCGAGGCCGCTTATCCGTCTTATGACGCGGACAAGCTCCTTGATACGACTTATGATGTGACATCTCCGGTCATTGAGGGCTATGAAGCGGATCAGGTAAAGGTAACCGGGACAATTAAGGACAATACGGAAGTTACCGTAAAGTACAAGCTACGCCAGTACAAACTGAAGATCAATTATGTATACGGAGATCTGACGCCTGTTGAAGGTCTGCAACCGGTTGAGGAATCCTATTACTTCGGCGATGAATATGAGGTTGTTTCTCCGGGAGTGAAGGGTTACTCGGCGAATCCTGCCAGTGTTTCCGGAACCATGCCCGCGAAGGATCTGGAAGTCGATGTCAAATACACAAAGAATGAATATACCCTGACGATCCATTATCTGTATGCTGCCGGCGGAACTGCCGGGAAGGATTATGTGAGTATCCTGGATTACGGTGAATCCTTTGCAGTGGATTCTCATGCCATTACCGGTTACACACCGGATCAGACGAAGATTTCCGGCACCATGGATACGGAGGATCTTGAATACTCGGTTTACTACAGCAAGAACCAATACAAACTCACAATCCATTACGTGGATGAAAACGGGAAAAAGGTCGCGGACGACTACGGACCGATTGAATATCTGTATCAGGGTAGCTATAATGTCACGTCACCCGTAAAGGACGGACTGACTCCTGATCTGGATAAGGTGACAGGGACCATGCCCGCGGAAAATGTTGAAAAGACTGTTACCTACTCCGCGAATGAATATCAGCTGACCGTTGAATATGTCATCGCGGACGGCGGTACTGCTGCTCCCGATTCTGTGACGGAAACGCTGAAATACGGTGAAGCCTACAGCATCACCTCGCCGGTCGTGGATAATTATGATCCCAGCATCTCGGTCGTTGAAGGGAATATGACCGCGGGTGATCTGAAAGTGACCGTTACCTATTATAAGAAGGGACTGATCACGATCAACTATCTGGCGACAGAGGGCGGTTCTGTTTCCGTCGCCAGCGAGGGTGTTGAAGCGGATACCGGTGTTCCCGGAGGCAGCCAGGCTACCGCGAAGAACGGATACCATTTCACCGGATGGACGGAGAACGGTACGGCGGTTCCGGCTGAATGGGTTTCCGACGGCAAACTGACGCCTGAAAAACGGGCTGCAACCTATGTCGCGAATTTCGAAGAGAATGAAAACGTAACACTGACCTATATTGCGGATCCGGCGGAAGGCGGTACAGTCAGCCGTGCTTCTGATTCCGTGGCTCCCGCGACCGGATCGGTCCAGACCGTCCGCGCAACAGCGAAGACCGGTTACAAGTTTGTGAACTGGACTTGGACCGAAAACGGGGAACAGAAGAGCACCGAACTGTCGGTTCTGACGCCTGAAAAGGTTAACGGAGTATATGAGGCTTGTGAATACACCGCACATTTTGAGAAAGACAAGTTCCTTGTATACTACACGATTAACAACAATCTGCCTAAAGTAACCCGTCCGGATGGCGGCAACTATACATACGGGGAAACCGTCCAGCGGGCAGAAAATTATGAGATTGAAGGATATACCTTCAGCGGCTGGTCTTCCGATGCAGTACCCGTTGATGAGGAAGGCAAGTTCACTATGCCGGGTAAAGCTGTACAGTTTGTAGGTTCCTTTACTATCAATTCTTACGATGTGATTTATAAGGTTGATGGAGTAACTTATAACACAAGCAGCCATGATTACGGAACCGAGGTTCAGATTCTGGACGATCCGGAAGCCAGGGAAGGGTATACCTTCAGCGGATGGAAACGGGAAGGCAAGACGGCTGTTGATTTCACCATGCCGGCAAAGAATGTCGAAATTGAAGGCAGCTGGAACGTCAATAGCCATACTGTTACCTATAAGCTCAACGGTGAAGTTTACGGAACGCCCGTGAATTACGATTACGGGACAACCGTAACGATTCAGCCCGCGTATACGCATGAGGGACATACCGCGACCGGCTGGAAACTGAACGGTGAGGTCGTGACCGGAACCTTCTCCATGCCGGACAATGATGTGGTGCTGGAAGCCACCTATACGGTGAACACCCATGACATCATTTACAAGATCGACAATATCGAATACAGCAAAACAGAAGATGTACCTTACGGAACGGAGAAGACTGTACTGTCTGTTCCTTCCGACGGTGCGGACGGATACCATTTTGTCGGCTGGAATACGACGTATGTGACTGTGACGGACGGCAGCTTCGTAATGCCGGACAAGGATGTCATCTTCACCGGAAGCTGGGAACCCGATACAGATACAAAGTATACTGTGAAGCACCTGAAGCAGAAGGAGCTGAACAGTGACGAGTATATCGAAGTCGAAGCAGATCGGGAAACCAAAGAGGGTACGACCGATACCGATACGGAGACTCAGGCGAAGAACTATACCGGATATGTTACGCAGCCGCATCCGGGCGAGAAGAAGATTGCCGGTAACGGAAGCACGGTTGTTGAATTCAAGTATAATCTGATCCCGTATACGCTCACCTATCAGTACACCGGAAGTGTGCCGGAAGGCGCGCCCGGACTGCCTGATGAAGTAAGCAGCATTTACGGAAAGACCGAGACTTTGGCCACGGCTCCGACCCTTACCGGCTATACCTTTGACGGATGGCGTGTTGACGGCACGGATACTGTTGTGACAAGCGTCACTATGCCGGCGGGAAATGTCACTGTAGTCGGCGCCTGGTCCAAGATCCAGTATACTGTAACCTTTAAGAACGATGACGGCACGGTTCTGGAAGAGAAGAAAGTCGATCACGGCGATGTACCGGTTTATTCAAAGGTAACACCGACTAAGGCTGCGGATCTGACTTACACCTATGAGTTTGCGGGATGGGACAAGACGATCGTTGCCGCGACACAGGACACGACCTATACGGCAATCTATACACCGACGTTCATTGAATACACCGTGACATTCATGAACGGTGATGATCAGATTTCCGAGAAGACGGATTATCACTACGGTGATACGGTTGAAGTACCGGCAGAAGATCCCACCAAGGCTGCGGACGAAACCTATACCTATACCTTTGCAGGATGGGGTCCGGATTTCTCCGATACGGTTGCCGGGAACAAGACCTACTATGCGCAGTATGATGCTACGTATATCGACTACACATTGACCTTCGAGGACTATGACGGAACGCTCATCAGTGCCACGGATTATCATTATGATGATCCGGTCACGGTTCCGGCTGATCCGACGAGAGAAGGTTCTACCTTCAACGGATGGCTGCTTGAAGGCGTACCTGTCGTTATTCCCGCGAATCCGACGATGATCGCTGAGAACCTGACACTTACGGCTTCCTATCTGCAGAATGTCAAACTGGTTGCTGACAGCGACGAGAAGATTTACAACGGCGCGGAACAGAGCATTTCTTCCTATAAAGTATATGTCGGCGAAACCCTGATCGAGGACGCCAGCTTTACCGGTGTCACTGTTACCGGTGCCCGGACGGATGTCGGCGATGCGGATGTCATCTTCACGGGCAACGTGATCGGCGTCAAGGACAGCAAATATGTTGTTACGGATACTGAGAACGGTAAACTGACGATCCTGCCGAAGGCTGTGGAATTCATTGGCGAAACAGATACCAGAATCTACAACGGCACCGAACAGGAACTGACCGGCATAACTCCGGAAGGTTTGGTGGATACGCATACCTGGAGCGGTCTGACCTACAGCGCGAAGGGTACAGATGTCGATACATACAACGGAACCTTCGTTGAGGCCAAAGCGATTATCAAAGATGCAAACGGGAACGATGTAACAGATAACTATACTGTGACAAAGACTCCGGGTGCGTTGACGATAACAAATGCGGTCATGACGATCGAAGTCAGCGGAGCGAAGGCCAGCAAGACGTATAACGGTTCT
Organism: uncultured Clostridia bacterium; assembly: GCA_937906775.1. Classification (GTDB taxonomy): domain Bacteria; phylum Bacillota; class Clostridia; order Christensenellales; family Aristaeellaceae; genus Aristaeella. The sequence goes on along the minus strand of CALCUD010000062.1, from coordinate 322 downwards.
GAACAGAACGTGACCGGCTATACGCTGAGCTGTGACAGCGAACTGTATGATGAGACGCTGGTGAAATTCAAAGGCACAGCTATCGCGGCGGGAACAAATGTGGATACTTACGCGATGGGTCTGACGGTGGATCAATTCAGCTATGACAATGACAATATTGAAGTAACATTTAAAGTCATTGATGACGGCGAACTGACGATCGTAAAGGACAATCTGGAGATCAAGGTCACCGGTAACACGGCGAGCAAGACCTACAACGCTTCCGAGCAGAGTGTGGAAGGCTACACGCTGAGCAGCGATAACACGCTGTTCGACGACAGCG
>CALCUD010000061.1 GCA_937906775.1 uncultured Clostridia bacterium | reverse complement strand
AAACGACGCGTACGGAAGGTGGCATCCCAAAGAGAATACTGCGTATTCTTCACAAATGAAACCATCACATTTTCCAGAACAGTCATTTCCTTGAAGAGGCGGATATTCTGAAAGGTACGGGCAATTCCTTCCGCAACGACCTCATGGGAGGTCATTCCGTCGATTCGTTTCCCATTTAAGCGGATCTGCCCTTCCGTCGGTGTATAGACGCCGCTGAGAAGATTGAAAACGGTGGTTTTTCGGATATCGTTTTTGTGAAGCTTTTGAGAGGAAATTCCGTCAAAAAGAATTTCACCGGCATCCGGCTCAAAAAATCTCATTATAAGATTGATAAAGGTGGTTTTTCCGGCTCCGTTCGGACCTATTAACCCTACCATTTCACCTGCTTCCAGCTCCATACTGAAGGAATCGACCGGCTTTAATCCGCCGAAATTGATGCTGATCCGGTCAACACTCAGAATCGGATTGCTCATGACGCGACCTCCTTTTCTGATTTCCTTGAGAAAACTCTCCGGATGATTGCAGGAAGATTGATCAGGGAGAATTCATTCCGGCCGAAGATCCCTTTAGGCCGGAAAATGATCACAATAACCAGAATGATACTGTAAACAAGCATCGGGTAGCTGAAGATTCCCTGGATCAGTTCAGGAGCTTCGCTTAACCAGGTGCCGTCCTTGATCAGGTGATTCAGGAGGAACATCAGTACAGCGGCTACAACAGAGCCGGTAAGACTTCCCATACCGCCAAGAACAACCATCACAACCACGAAGGTAGAGTTCAGAATACTGTTGTTGGAAAAAGCAAATGAGGATGTGGAAAGCGCACTGTTGCAGCAGCTGTAAAGCGCGCCGGCAACACCGGCAAAGAAAGCACTGTATACAAAGGTTTTAACTTTATACTGGCTTACATTGATGCCGCAGGCTTCCGCGGCGGTCTCATCGTCACGGATCGCGCGAATCGCGCGGCCGTATTTGGAGCGGACGAACATGAACATCATAATCAATGCGGCCAGAGTGATCCCAATCGCCAGCATAACCCAGGAGACTTGCTGCTTGGAGGAAAAGCCAAGCCCGGTAGCATAGAGGCTGCTGCTTGCAGAACCTTCGGCAAGGCCATTCTGGCCTGCAAAGGGCAGATTATTGATTAAATTTACGATGATCATACCGAAGCCCAAAGTGATAATTGCGAGATAATCTCCGCGGAGCCTGAGAGCAGGAATCCCGACAAGCAAACCGATCAATGCGCTGAAAAGCCCCGCATTGATAAAGCAAACGATCAGGGCAAAGGCGAAATTGAATCCGCTTTTTTCAGTGTAGAAACCTGCACGTTCAAAAGCGAGAGACAACAACGCGGAAGTATACGCGCCAATAGCCATAAATCCGCATTGCGCGATGCTTAACTGCCCCATGAAGCCGAGGACCAGATTCAGACTGCAGGCCAGGATGATCAGATAACAGCATTGCCAAATAGCGGGAACCGTATTCAGACGAAAATTCTTGTCACCTTCGACAACCATTCTGTTCCGGTAAAGGATAAACAGAATCAGCAGAATACTGATGACAACTGTATTGAGAAGAATGCCTTTGGTTTTTTTATTCATACTTTCTCCCTCACATTCTTCCCGAGGATTCCAACGGGACGGATCAGAAGCACAATGATCAGGATCAGGAATACAAAAGTATCTGCCATGGCGGACGAAATAAAGCTGACGGTGAAGCTTTCAACCATGCCGATCAGTAGACCGCCCAGCATTGCACCCGGAAGGCTGCCGATACCGCCGAGAACAGCCGCGACAAAGGCTTTCAGACCGAGAGAAGAACCAACTGTATTGAATACTTTCGGATACTGAGCGATGTACATAAGGGCGGCGATCGCGGCAAGACCGGCACCGATAGCGAAGGTGATCAATATGGTTTTGTCTACGTTGATCCCCATCAATACAGCAGCTTTTTTGTTTTCAGAAACAGCCCGCATCGCGCGGCCGAAGGATGTTTTCTTTACAAACAGAGTCAATGCGATCAAAATGACTGCTGTAATCAGAACTGTATAGACTGTTGTATTGTCAAGATTGGTACCCAGAAAAGGAAAGCTTGTGTTTGAGAAAATCTGACGGGGAATCTTTGGATTGGGACCGATGGCCGGAATCGCCTGAGCGAGATTTTCAAGGATCAGGCTCATGGCGATGGCGGTGATCAGCGCGGTCATCCCGGTTCCTTTTTTCCGGACAGGACGATAGGCAAGAAGTTCTGTCAGAACACCGACAGCAGCACACACTACGATTGCAAACACGATAGCGGTCCACGCCGGAAGACCGAGATGTTCGGATACGATCGGCATAGTAAAGACAAGAGTATAACCTCCGACCATGATAAAATCACCGTGGGCGAAGTTGATCATACGGATGATCCCGTAAACCATGGTGTATCCCAATGCGATCAGGGCATAGATGCTCCCAAGCCGAAGACCGACTGTCAGGGCGGAAATAAAAGCACTCATCGGATCACTGCCTTAAACAGAATAAGAAGAGAAGCCGATCCAGCTTCTCTTCAAAGAGAATGAACGGGATTACTCACTGACCGCAGGAAGCTCGTCGATGACGCTGAGCATCCTGGTCTGTACGGTATCACTTTCAGGATCGTGATAGAACTCCAACATAGTTGCGGATTTCATCGGGGCGCCAGATTCATCCAGTGTAAAGGAACCTGTTACCAGATCATATACTACGGATGAGTCTGAAAGCGCTTCACGGACAGATTCAGCGTCTGTAGCACCGGCGCGGTTCATTGCATCAGCAATCATGTATACTGCGTCATAGGGGAGAGCGGAAAGTGCGTTGGGGGTTTCATTGTTGTATGCAGTGCCGTAGCGGGTAACGAAAGAACTGACCTTTTCTTCGGAAGCACCGGCAAAGAAATGATTGTTCCAATAAACATTGTTGAAGTCATCCATGTTGGAGCCGGGTACAACATAACCATCGGTTCCGTCAAAACCATCAGCGCCGAGGATCACACCGGTGAATCCGGCGCTACGTGCCTGATTGACGAGATAAGGACCGATGACATCGTAATAGTAGGGGGTGTAGACAAGTTCGGCTCCGGCATCGATCATCTTTTTGAATTGGTTGGTATATTCAGTGTAATCGAAGCTTGGCGTGGATTCGGTCGCAACGATTTCAACACCGTATTTGTCACATGCGGTGGCGAAGGAATCGAACAGACCTTTGCTGTAAGTATCGGACGCGCAGTAGATTGCGCCGACTTTTTTGTAATTATTCAGATAACAGAATGCGGCGCCGATGGCCCCCTGATAGGAATCCAGATAGCAGCAACGGAAAACGAAGTTATCTTCGGTATCCAGCGCGTCGCCGGTTGCTGTACAGGTAACCAGCACAATCTCCTCATCATTGGCTTTTGAGGTGATGGCGGCAGTGTTTCCGGAACTCAGGGGTCCGATGATCACTTCGATACCCTGACGGACTAATTGATTAAAGCCTTCAACGGTTTGATTCTGGTCGTTCTGGTCATCAAATTTGACAATCTCAATCATCTTTCCACCAAGGATACCGCCGTTTGCATTGATTTCTTCAGCTGCCAACGTAGCGCCCTTGTACATGTTTTCACCGTAGAGGGCAATATTACCGGTGTAGGGAACAATGATTCCGATCTGAACCGTGTCTTCAGCGAAAGCACCGCAGACAGAAAGAAGAAGCGACAGCGTCAGGAGAACTGAAAAGAACTTCTTCATTTGACAAACACCTCAATTCATAAAATATAGGAAACAACAGAGACTATCATAGGTTGCAGGGTCTTCTGTTGTCAATATATATAACAATTTCAAACAAATAAAATACTGAAAAAGCGGATCCTGACGGGATCCGCTTACGAAAGAACGCTATAGATCAGGCTTTGCCGTTGCAGCCGAGAACATCGACCATCTTGTGCATAACCATATCCTTGACGGCCTGACGCGCAGGCTTCAAGTACTGACGGGGATCGAAATGATCCGGATGTTCAGCAAAATACTTGCGAATGCTGGCAGTCATGGCCAGACGGATATCGGAGTCGATATTGATCTTGCAGACAGCACTGGTAGCGGCCTGACGGAGCTGTTCCTCAGGGATGCCGATGGCGCCGGGCATATTTCCGCCGTATTCGTTGATTTCAGCAACGAATTCCTGCGGGACGGAAGAAGCACCGTGCAGAACGATCGGGAAACCGGGCAGCTGTTTGGAACAGGCTTCGAGCACATCGAACCGCAGCTGCGGCTTGGTGCCGGGTTTGAACTTGAATGCGCCGTGGCTGGGGCCGATGGCAATAGCAAGAGAGTCGCAGCCGGTGCGGGTTGCAAAGTCAACGACTTCCTCGGGACGGGTGTACATGGCCTTGTCGGAATCAACGGATACTTCATCTTCCACGCCGGCGAGAGTACCGAGTTCAGCCTCGACGACGACACCGTGATCATGAGCATATTCAACGACCTTACGGGTCAGCGCGATATTTTCTTCGTAAGGTTTGGAGGAGGCATCAATCATAACAGAGGTGAATCCGCCGTCGATGCAGCTTTTGCACAGTTCAAAGCTGTCACCGTGATCAAGGTGCAGCGCGATCGGGATTTCAGGATTCTCTTCAGCGGCAGCCTGAACCAGTTTGACCAGATAATTATGGTTGGCATAGTTTCGCGCACCCTTCGAAACCTGCAGAATGACGGGAGCTTTTAATTCACCGGCTGCTTCGGTGATTCCCTGAATGATTTCCATATTGTTGACATTGAAAGCACCGACGGCGTATCCGCCGGCATAAGCCTTTTTGAACATTTCAGTCGTGGTTACAATGGCCATGGACAAAAACCTCCTTCATGATTTTCTACGACAGTATATCACATGGAATTGCGGAAATAAAGGGGAATTGACAACAATTTCACAAAATTTTCTAAGCCGTTTTAACGGGGAAACTCACTGCCGTAATCCTGTATTTCATTCGGTTCTCTCTTGCGAAAGGAATCACGATGGGATAAAATTACAATATGAATATGTAGGATAGGGAGAGAGTGTATGTTTTCGATTTTAAAGAAGAAAGACTTGAACGATCAGGTCGTTCTGATGGAAATTCAAGCTCCGATGGTTGCTAAAAAAGCTCTTCCAGGGCAATTTATCATTTTTCGGATCGATGAGGAGGGAGAACGCGTCCCTCTGACCATTGCCGGATACAACAGGTCCCGTGGAAGTATTACCTTGATTTTTCAAAAAGTAGGATATACTACTTCCAAACTCGGAATGATGTCTGAAGGGGACGCTCTGCTGGACTTTGTCGGACCTTTGGGCGAACCTACGCATATCAGGGGAATCACCCGTGCCGCGGTCATCGGAGGAGGACTTGGCGTGGCTATTGCTTATCCGCAGGCCAAGGCGCTGTACGAGGCAGGTATTCAGGTGGATCTGATTGTCGGATTCCGGAATGAGAGCATGATCATTCTGCAGGATGAACTGAAGGATGTATGTAATGAACTGTTGATCATGACGGATGACGGAAGCAACGGAAACAAAGGATTTGTGACTCAGGCGCTTGAGCAGAAGATCAGGAACGGAGCTGATTATGACGCTGTAATTGCTATCGGTCCGCTTCCGATGATGAAAGCTGTTTGTGAACTGACGCGTCCCTATGGAATCCGTACGATCGTATCCATGAATCCGATCATGATTGACGGAACCGGTATGTGCGGAGGATGCCGGCTGACTGTCGGAGGTGAAACAAAATTTGCCTGTGTGGACGGTCCTGATTTTGACGGCCATCAGGTGGATTTTGATGAAGCAATTACGAGAAGCCGGATGTATCGGGAAGAAGAGAATGCTGCCCGTGAAAAACATATTTGCCGGTTGACCGGCGAGAGGAGATAACCATGGCTGACATGAGTCCCATTAAGAATCCAATGCCTGAACAGGAACCGGATCAGCGTATTCATAATTTCAACGAGGTTGCGCTCGGGTATACCGCTATTCTGGCTAAAGAAGAGGCGGCCAGATGCCTGCATTGCAAAAATGCTCCCTGTATAACAGGCTGTCCCGTAAATGTTCCGATTCCCGAATTTATCGAACGTATAAAATCCGGAGATGCTGAAGGAGCTTACGAGATTATCCGGACTCAGAACGCTCTTCCGGCGATCTGCGGAAGAGTCTGTCCTCAGGAAAGTCAATGTGAAAGCAAATGTGTCCGCGGAATGAAAGGCGAAAGTGTTGCCATTGGGCGGCTTGAACGGTTTGCGGCGGATACAGCCATGAGTAACGGCGCTTTTCCGATTCTTCCGAAAAAAAATACCGGCAAACGTGCGGCAGTTATCGGAAGCGGACCGGCAGGCCTGACATGTGCAGGCGAATTGTGTAAAAAAGGCTGGAAAGTGACTGTCTACGAAGCGCTGCATACAGCCGGAGGCGTTTTGAAATACGGAATTCCTGAGTTCCGGCTTCCGAAGGACCTTGTTACACGTGAGATCCGGACACTGGAAGATATGGGCGTAGAGATTATTACCAATGCGGTGGCCGGAAAGGCTTTCACCGTTGATGAGCTTCTGGCGGAAGGATACAATGCCGTTTTTATCGGAAGCGGTGCCGGACTGCCCAATTTCCAGAAAATACCCGGTGAGAGCCTGTGCGGAGTATATTCGGCCAATGAATTCCTGACGCGGATTAATCTCATGAAAGCGTATACTTTTCCGGAACACGATACCCCCATCAAAGTTGGAAAACATGTGTCTGTTATCGGCGGAGGAAATGTTGCAATGGATGCGGCCCGCTGCGCCAGAAGACTTGGGGCTGAAGTCACCGTTGTATACCGGAGAAGCGAAGAAGAAATGCCTGCCAGGAAAGAAGAAGTTCATCATGCTAAAGAAGAAGGAATCTCTTTCCGTATGCTGACGGGGCCTGTTTCCATCGAGGGGAATGAGAACGGCTTTGTCCGGGCGATGCAGTGCATAGAAATGGAACTGGGCGAACCGGACGCAAAAGGGCGCCGGCGTCCCGTTCCGAAACCGGGAAGTGAGTTTGAACTGGAAACGGAAACGGTAATCGTTGCCATCGGGAACAGTCCGAATCCTCTGATCAAAAAGACCACGCCTGATCTTCCGACTGAAAAATGGGGAGGAATCATCGCGGATGAAAACGGACGGACAGGCAAGAAGGACGTTTATGCCGGCGGTGATGCCGTAACGGGTGCCGCAACCGTCATCCTCGCAATGGGCGCAGGCAAAAAAGCAGCCGAGGTCATCGACGCAAAATACAACAAATAAGGTAACTATGATCTGCTCAAATATACTTGACGCGATGGGCAATACGCCCATCATCCGTCTCAACCGGATATGCGAACCCGACAGCGCGCAGATACTCGTAAAATTCGAAGGTCTCAATGTCGGCGGTTCGATCAAAACGCGCACGGCTTACAATATGATACTCGATGCCGAGCAAAAAGGACTTATCGGCAAAGACACGGTCATCGTGGAACCGACAAGCGGCAACCAGGGTATCGGTCTCGCGCTCGTAGGAGCTGTCAGAGGCTATAAAACAATTATCATCATGCCTGACTCCGTAAGCGAAGAAAGACGCAA
>CALCUD010000060.1 GCA_937906775.1 uncultured Clostridia bacterium | reverse complement strand
TGTCCACATACGGCAGGAATGCCTCCACATGAGCGAGACAGGTATCAAAGTCCTTCATCCTGCCGATCAGGGTGACCTGCAGAATGTCTTCCTCGTAATATTCGTGGGGAAGCGTATTCAGAAACAGTTCAACGGTTTTTTCATCAGGCAGCTCTTTCAAAATCTTTTTGTATTCCGGAGACCGGACGCCGATGAATCTTTCTTTGGGAAGCGTCGGGATCAGTTTCGCAATGAAGCCTGCATATTTCTCATCCTGATGGGCATACAGGATCTCCTGTACGGCTGTCATGGTATTCACTCCTTTATATCTTTATGCTGTTGAACGGTTTCAATGATCCTTTCCTTTGTCCGGTATTCCGTATACCTGTAAAAAATGCTGTATAAATGCTTTGATCTGTTCCCGGATCTCCGGTTCTTTTTCAGGCTCCCGGTCACACAGATGGATGAGGGAGGTGATCGGAGCAGTATAAGCAAACGCCAGCGTCTCCGGATCATCTTTTTTCAGGGTTCCGTTTTTTATCATTCCGGTAAATATTATTGTATAGATATCCCTTGTCCCGGTCAGAAAATGCATGGTTGCTAACTGACGCACCCGTTCATCGCGAAATTGCTCGGTAAGGAGCAGCTTCCTTGTGAGGATCACCTTTTGATCATGCATGGTAAAGTCCAGCATCCGCATCGTCATGGAAATGAACTCTCCGCAGGACTCCGGTACCGATACTGTACTCTTCGGTGAGCCGAAACGTTCGGTATAGTATGCTTCCATCCGGTCCAGAATACTGTTCCATATATCTTCTTTGCTGTTATAGTGTTTGTACAGGGCGGATTTGCTGAGCCCCATTCCCGCGGCAAGATCCCGCAGATTGGTTCCGCGATAACCGTTCCGGGCAAAGCAAACCAATGCCGCGTCAAGAATTTTCTCCTTTGTAGTGCTTTCCATATTGTTCCTCCGCTTTTGTAACGCCTGACCGCATACTATGATAGTGATCAACCGGTCATAATCATGCAGCCGAATGATTGACTGATCAAAAAACGATGATAATGACAAAACGGCAGCGGTTCTGATTATAGTGACCATCTGGTCACTTGTCAAAGACTTTTCAGAAGTCAGTGCGATATTGCCATAACCTCCTTGCCGTGAGCTTTTTTATTGCAGAAGACATCAGATTTGTCAATCCGGACAGTTTGCCTGCGTACTTTCGTTCCGATGTCATACAGTCGGCTCTTTTCCTGAAACGGATGCATTGCACTTTCCCGGAACCTGACAGATTGCTCCGGTATGCTGCACAAAGAGAATTGCATGGAACAGAAGCGCTTATCGGTCAATATCGGGATGTGAGTACAGGAACTGCCGAGTGACAGTGACTGAAAGACGCCGGGAGGATCAGCTATGGCAAAAAACATGAACAGGAAGTCAATCGGACCTCATTATTCCATGTGTGTTCAGCCTGCTTTTATCATCGGGACCAATCATGAAGACGGGTCACATAATTTCGCCCCGATCACCTGGGTCAGCGTCACATGCGAAAAAGAGTGTGACTATTTGCTGGACATCCGCATGTATGGAAATTCTGCAATAAATACATCACATACAGAGATCTGAAGAACGGTTACGGTGTATTGCCGTTGCATAACCTGACTTTACAGAACCTTTATTCCGCGAACAAACTTGGCGCTGATATGATTTTTGTCGGCACGCAGATAGACGCTGCGCTCCAGCCGTTCTGCAACGGTCAACTCCTGAGGATGCTGCTCCAGCTCATCTTCCAGAACAATGGCGTCCATCTCATACCCGGCTTCAAAGGATCCGACCTTGCCGAAGAACTTTCCTCCGGAAAGGGTGGCCAGGTAAAATGCCTCAGGGAATGTCAGCGGGCGTGCTGTTTCATCAATATAACGTGTATACAGTTTGGAGACAGCAATCGCCGCACGGATCTCCCCGAAAATCGATTCGCTTTCTCCTGCTGCCACATCGCTTCCGAGACCGATATTGACGCCCTTTTCCAGATAATGCCTTACGGGAGCGATACCGCTGGAAAGATTCATGTTGGATGAAGGACAGTGCGCTACAAAAACACCGTTTTCTTTCATCAGTTCCACTTCTTTTTCTGTGGAATAGATACAGTGGGCCATGACGGTTCTGGCATGTTTTCCGAACAGATCGAATCTGGCATAACCGTCACCGTAGAATTCACTTTCCGGCATCAGCTTGTGTACCAGTTCCACCTCGCCGGGGTTTTCCGACAGATGGGATTGAATCGGAATATCGTATGTATGAACGATTTCCTTCAGTTCGCCCAGCAATGCGTTTGTACAGCTGGGAATAAACCGCGGGGTCAGGATGGGATACGTTCGTTCATATTTTCCCGCGGTTTCGTTGATCCAGCCCAAGGTATTATATGCTGACATATCTGCTGAAGGATCCAGAATGGCGTCAGGAGCTTCACGGTCCATATTCACTTTACCGACGTAGCTGACGAGGCCGGTTTTTTCCATTTCATCCATCAGGATCACGGTGGATGCGCGATGCACTGTTGCAAAGATGACAGCCCGGGTCGTAGCTGATTGTTTCATTGATCCGGCAAAAATCGAATATGCCTTTCTTGCGTATTCCTGATCGGCGTAACGGGCTTCTTCGGTAAAGGTATATTTTTTAAGCCATTCCAGAAGTTCTTCGTCCATATGAATGCCGCGGAACGCAAACTGAGGCGCGTGCAGATGGAGATCCACCATTCCCGGAATGATCAGCTTTCCGGAGCAGTCCAGAACTTCCAGTCCCCGGTATTTATCCGGGATCTCCGGGAATATTCCGCATGAAATACCGTTTGTACAAACCAGATAATGATCCTGATATGTCTGCAGTGTCTGTGCGTCTGCACAATAAGCAAAATCACCTCTGATAATAAAGCACGGTTCCATTCTGCACTTCTCCCTTCAGCAGAGATATTTCTATGAATGAATACGGCAGATCCCGACAAACCGGGATCGATGGGTGAGTAACTTTCTGCCATTGGCAATATAATAGCATTATTGACGGATTATGACCAGTGCATGAACAAAACTGTGATTGTGCGTGCAAATTCCGGCCAATCTGAACGTGCATTCCGAAAATGGCTGAACACATACTCCGAAATGAACTGAACGGCTATTCCGTTCTTAACTGAATGCCTTTCTGTATACTGATAGCTGCGTATTGGCTGCAGTCCAAAATGGCAGAAGTATGAATTTCCGATGGCCGCCATTCCCGGCTGAAAAACGGGAGTCCTGTAACCACCGTCGCATGGAGCGGTATCATTCAATTGGCAGGAATCACGTCTTATGATATAATGTTTTAGTGCTTAGCAAATGAGATACAGATGACCTTTTTTATCGCACTGTGACCGTAAATTTCGGAGGCTTGTACGATGAAAGATATACAAACGTATACCCATTTGCTTTATAGCATATCCGGGATGATCAACAAACAGAAGTTGAAGGATATCCGGATGGAGAGCGGCGTCAAGCTCAACACGGCCGCGATGTCGCTGATCAATGTGATCGACTGCGATCCCGGCATGAGTGTGACGGACCTCAGCAAACGGATGAGATCTCGCCCAAAGGCTGGAAAA
>CALCUD010000059.1 GCA_937906775.1 uncultured Clostridia bacterium | reverse complement strand
GAACATCGTGTTGGCTTGCACTGAATGCAAACAGCGCAATTACAACACCAAGAAGAACAAGAAGAACACGCCTGATCGCATCGAACTGAGCAAGTATTGCCCGTTCTGCAAGAAGCACACCAGTCATCGCGAGACCAAATAATGGAGGGGTAACCATGGCAGATAAAAAGACCGTGGCGAAGGCTGAAGAAAAGACCAACTTCTTCACGAAGATGATCAACTTCTTCAAAAACCTTCCTCAAAAGATCGCCAAGCCCTTCAAGAACATGTGGCATGAGCTGAAGAAGGTTACCTGGCCGTCCAAGAAGGACCTGATCACCTATTCTCTCGTCGTTGTCGCTTTCGTGGCGTTCATGACGATCGTGATCGGTCTGCTGGATCTGGGTTCTGTTGCGATTGTTACTTGGCTGAGGGCGTCTTAAAGGAGAAATTCACATGTCCGAAGATAGACCGGGAACACTGGAATGGTATGTCGTCCATACCTATTCCGGCTATGAAAACAAGGTCAAGGACACGCTGGAGAAAGCCGTTGAAAACAACGGTATGAGCAATCTCATCCAGGAAGTCGTAGTCCCTACTGAAGAAGTCGAAGAGATCAAGAACGGCAAGCGTTATGTGACCACCCACAAGACCTTCCCCGGTTATGTGCTGGTCCGCATGATCATCACCAACGAGAGCTGGTATGTCGTTCGTAACACCCGTGGCGTTACCGGCTTTGTCGGTCCCGAGAGCAAGCCCATTCCGCTGTCTCAGCAGGAACTGGAAAACATGCTCAACTCGAGCGATAAGGCTGTGTCCATGAAGATCAAGGTCGGTGACGAGGTACGTCTCCTCAGCGGCCCGCTCGAAAACTTCACCGGTACAGTCGAGGATATCGACATGCTGCGACAGAAAATGCACGTCAAGGTCAAGATGTTCCTTGGACGTGAGATGCAGGTCGAAGTCGATCTGGATCAGGTAGAAAAGATTGATTGATTTGCCGGCTGAGCCGGCAGGTTCTCCCGTTTCCGTGGGAGGCAGAAATCGTTTTTCTGCCGCCATTACCACTAATGTTAGGAGGTGCCATTCCTATGGCAAAGAAAATTACCGCTATGATCAAACTGCAGGTGCCCGCCGCCAAGGCGACTCCCGCGCCCCCCATCGGTCCTGCTCTGGGCCAGCACGGCGTTAACATCCCCGGCTTCTGCAAGGATTTCAACGCCCGCACCGCGAAGCAGGAAGGTTTGATCATTCCTGTTGTCATCACCGTGTATTCCGACCGCTCCTTCACCTTCATCACCAAGACTCCTCCGGCTCCCGTCCTCATCAAGAAGGCGCTGGGTCTGCAGAGTGCTTCCGGCCGTCCCAACAGGGATAAGGTCGGTCAGCTGACGAAGGCTCAGGTGCGCGAAATCGCCACCACCAAGATGCCCGACCTCAACGCCGCTTCCATCGAAGCCGCCGAGAGCATGATCAAGGGTACTGCCCGCAGCATGGGCGTCACGGTAGCCGACGACTAATCATTTACGTGTGGGAGGACACTGTGCCGTTAATACCACAGGAAGGATAAAGATATGAAACACGGTAAGAAGTATGTTGACAGCAAAAAGCTGATCGACAATATGAAGGTTTATGATCCCGAGGAAGCCATCGAACTCGTAAAGCAGACTGCCAAAGCCAAGTTCGACGAGACCATCGAGCTGTCCATTCGTCTGGGCGTCGATCCTCGTCACGCTGACCAGCAGGTACGCGGCACCGTGGTGCTGCCCCATGGTACCGGTAAAACTGTGCGCGTTCTGGTGTTCGCCAAGGGTGATAAGGCCAACGAAGCGAAGGCTGCCGGTGCTGACTATGTCGGCGATGCCGATCTGGTCGCCAAGATCCAGAGCGAAAACTGGTTCGATTTCGACGCTTGCGTCGCTACTCCCGATATGATGGGTACGATCGGTAGGATCGCCCGTCTGCTGGGCCCCAAGGGCCTCATGCCCAACCCCAAGTCCGGTACTGTTACCATGGACGTCACCAAGGCGATCAATGATATCAAAGCCGGTAAGGTTGAGTATCGTATCGACAAGACCGCTATCGCTCACTGCCCCATCGGCAAGGTCTCTTTCGACAACACCAAGCTTGTTGAAAACATGACCGCCCTGATGGAAGCTGTCATCAAGGCGAAGCCCGCCGCCGCCAAGGGTACCTACATCAAGTCTCTCTACATGAGCAGCACGATGGGTCCCTCTCTGAAGGTCAACAGCCTGAAGTTCGGCAACTAATAAAAAGCGGACACCCTGTCGCGTATGCGCGGCAGGGTGTTTTTGCTTTATATGCTTTATCTTTTTGGGGCTCGTGTTATGATATGAACAGTGTCAGAGCATGATCTCTGTCACGCAGGGAGAAAGGATACGGTTCTCAGCTGATCATCAACACGGAAAGACTGATACTCAGAATGTCTAAGGATACGGATTATGATGATCTGTATGAGTATCTGAAGCAGCTCGATAACGATGAGTTTGAAGGATACCCCGGCATAACATACGAAAACGGGAGGGAACACCTGGCGTATCGTGTGGGATCAGATGCGTTTTATGCCATTGAACGCAAAGAGACAGGCAGGGTGATCGGTAATATCGATTGCGGGAAAAGGGACTTTGATGCCCGTGAAGTGGGCTATATCATCAATAAAAAGTATCAGAGGCGCGGATACGCGGGCGAAGCTTTATCCGCTGGGATACGCGAATGCTTCAGGGCGGGGGGGCATCGGATCTATGCCGAATGTGATCCCCGGAATACCGCTTCATGGAAACTGCCTGAAAAGGCGGGGATGGAGAGTGAAGCGTTTCTCTGAAAAAATATATACTTCCCAATCCGATCCGGAAGGACACCTATATCTACGCCCGATTAATGAACAATAAATACTGAAGCAGGCAAATGATCATTTGCGCTGTCGATTGGATTACAGGAGAAGAATGATGGCTGTTACATTGAGAAAAGCTGTCCGGGAGGACATGGAGACAATATGGAGAATGCAGACAGAGGCATTTTCAGAACTTTTGGATAAATATCAGGACTTTGATACAAGCCCGGCCGCCGAAAGCCTTGAAACGATCATGGCGAAGTTTGAACAGCCCTGGACTGCATACTATTTTATTGTTCAGGGCGATAGGATTGTCGGCGCGGTACGGGTCGTGAATAAAAACGACGGAAGCAGAAAACGGATTTCACCGCTCTGGATCATGAATGAATTCCGCAATAAGGGATATGCTCAGCAGGCAATGATCGAACTGGAAAAAATATATGGTTCCGACCATTGGTGTCTTGATACGATCTTACAGGAAAAAGGCAATCTGTATCTGTATGAGAAAATGGGATATGTCCAAACCGGAAGGATAGAGCATATCAACGAAAGAATGGATATCGTTTTTTACGAAAAAAATTGAATACCAGATGGCACACCTTGTTTCTATTTATTCACGGATCCTGCTTCAGCAGCTCATGCCAGTATTGTGTCAATAAAGCCCCGCGCTTTTTAGGGTCGGGCTCTGTCTGCTTCAGGATCTCGCGCCGATCATTCATCTGATCCAGGATCTGATCGACATGATCAGGTAACTGTGATTGGATGCTGTTTTTCAGTTCGCGCGCCGCTGTCGGGCTTTTTCCGCCCGTGGAGATCCCGATGGTCAGGCTGCCGCGATTGATCAGCGCCGGGAACTGGAAGGTGCAGAGCGCGGGATCATCCACCACATTCACCGGTACGCGCGCGGCAGCGCAGGCCGCGGATACGCGCCGGTTGCAATCGCGGTCATCCGTCGCGGCAATGACGAGGACCGGCTGGCAGCGGAGGAGGTCATCATCCTCGTAATCCTTCTGCTCAATGATGAGACCCGGAATACACAGGACATCGTCCGAGAGCCGGCTTGCGATCACATGGATCCTCGGGGAAAAGGGGAGGAGCTTTTCGATCTTCCGCAGCGCGACATTGCCGCCGCCGATGACCAGCACATTTTTCCCTGAAAGGTCAATGAAAAGCGGGAAGCAGTTCATGGGTCGCCTCCTTGAGGAATGCAGTAATAATGAGGCCCCTCCGGGGTATCGACTCGGCGGAGGGATACACCGAACACTTCGTCCGCTTTTCCGCTTTGCAGGATCGCGGCAGGCGTGCCCTCTGTGATCAGACGACCGTCCTTCATCAGCAGCACATGATCCGCGCAGGCCAGGGCTTCCGGCAGATCGTGCATGACGATGATCACACACTTGCCCTGCTGCCTGAGCGTTTGCAGCATGCTGTAGAGCTGAAAGCGGTGGGCGGTGTCCATCCACGCGGCAGGCTCATCCATCAGCAGGATCTCTGTCTGCTGCGCCAGCGCCATGGCCAGGAAGACAGACTGCCGCTGTCCGCCGCTGAGTTCGCGCATCATTTTTTCGCTGAAGGAGACCGTGCCGGTCGCTTCCATGCATTGCCGGGCGATCCTTCGGTCCTCTTCTGAATAGACACGCGGATAGCGCAGATAGGGAAAACGTCCGTGAAGCACGAACTGCCCGGCGGTCATGGCAGGAATGATACGGTCCTGCGTCAGACAGGCGATCTGACGCGCCCGTTCGGCAGGCTTCATGGCATGGATGTCTTTCCCGTTCAGCAGCACCCGGCCCTGTTCGGGACGCATCAGACCGCTGATGACCCGGAGAAGCGTTGTTTTTCCGCATCCGTTCGGGCCCAGCAGCGCGGTGATCTGCCCTTGCTCCGGTCGGCAGCTGATATCATGAAGAACGCGGTCTTTCCTGTATCCGGCTGTGATGCTTTGGATCTCAAGCATGCTGATCCCCCTTTCGCTGCCGGATCAGCAGCCCCATGAAGAAGGGGACACCGACCAAGGAGAGCAGGATGCCGACCGGAAGCTCGTTCGCCCCAAACAGGGTGCGGCTGAGCAGATCGCAGATACAGCACAGCAGAGCGCCGGTCAGCACGGTGAAGACGAGGCGGATACGCATGCCGCCGCGGATCAGCCGGATACTGATGTGCGGAACGATCAGGCCGATAAAGCCGATCACGCCGCCCAGACTGACCGCGATGCCGCAGAGGATGCTGACAAAGATCAGCAGCAGAAAACGTGTCAGCCGGGTGTTCAGCCCCAGATGGGCAGCGTTCTCAGCACCGAGGTTCAGCACTTCCATCCTTTCGGACAGGGTGAGACAAAGCGCGAAGATGATCCCGAACGGGATCAGCAGCGGCAGGACGCGGTTCAGGGTGACACCGGTCAGGCTGCCCATGCGAAAATCCGTATAACCGCTGAGCGCGGCAGGGTGGAAATTTAACAGCATATCGGTCAGCGCGCTGAGCAGGGCTGTCATCATCACGCCGCAAAGCACCAGTGTGATCCTGGAGCCGCCGGCGGCTTCGCCGAGCAGGGTCACGGTCAGGGCTGTGCAAAAGGCCCCTAAAAACGCGGCGGCGGGCTGCCACAGGGCGAGAGACGGGAAAAGCACGCTGAGCAGCGTGATGAAGAACCCCGCGCCCGCGTTGATGCCCATGATGCCGGGGGAAGCCAGAGGATTGGCTGTTGCCGTCTGCACCAGACATCCGGCAAGCGAAAGACAGCCGCCCACGAGCAGCGCGGCGATCAGACGGGGAACGCGGGAATACCAGAGAATACGGGAGGCCAGCGCGGTATCATCCCTGCAAAAGAGAGCCTCCCATACATCGGAAACAGAAAGGGAGACAGCGCCGAGACACAGACTGAGCAGCACAAATAACAGCAGCAGCGCCGCTGTGATGCTGAATATGATCGCGTTATTCCTGCGAGTACAGGATGTCAGCCAGTTCTTCATAGGCCTCTCCCCAAAGCGCGTTTGGTTTAAGATTGTATTTACGGGCATCCATGATGTGCACCTGACCGTTTTTCACCGCTGTCAGGGAAGCCCACACGGGATCGCCGGTCAATGTATTCTGCAGCACCTTTTCCAGGGTTTCTGTTTCGCTTCCCTGCAGGATGATGAAGATGTGCGCGGGATCCTGCTGCATGATCACCTCAAAGCTCAGGTTCTCAAGCAGACTGTCATCGGAATCGGCAATGTTGATGGCTCCCAGATCCTTCAGCATGCCGCCCAGAATGCTGCCGGTGCTGTTTTTCACCTTGCAGCCGGTCGTGGATACGCGCACATACAGCACGAGCGGATTGCTGCCGTCAGCGCGGGAACGCGCGCGATCGATCTGTTCCAGCTGTCCTTCTCCATACAGAAGATAACGGTCAGACGCACCGGTCACCGATGTGAGGAGCGATAATACACGCAGATGATCCTCAAAGGACTGAATGTCAAAATAGGCGCACGGGATGCTCATCTGATCAAAAGCGTCCATCAGGGCGGTATTGGAAGCCGTGGCGCTGCTGGCCAGAATGAGATCCGGCCGCGCGCCCAGCACCGTTTCCAGATTGATCTTCTTGGAAAGCCCAAGATCGGTCATGTCAGCCGTGAAGGGGAGACCGAAATCGGAAAAAGCATCGCGCGGCGCGGCAATGAGACTGTCCGCCCCGCCGGCCAGGCACCAGAGATCGGCATAGCTGCCTGTCAGCGCCGCGACACGGGCCGGAGCCTCTACGGTCACTTCACGTCCCAGATCATCCGTGAAGGTAACGGCCCGCGCGGCGGACGCGCAGAGCAGAAGCATCAGAAGGAGGCAGGGAATCGTTTTTTTCATCATCAGTATGCTCCGTGTTTTCTGTATGCAGGACCTGTTCAGTTTATCATGCGGCTGATATGGTGTCAATCGCTCCGGGAACAGGACCTGAAAAGATGGAATATCGATTGAAAATGGACCGTATTCCGTGATAAAATAAAGAACATCACGAATGATATTGATTTCTGCTGAAAGGGAGTTGAAATAAAATGGATCTGAAAGCGAGCGCCGCGCGTTATTACGGCGAAATGGGCAAAACCTGCGCGGAAGCGCTGCTGACGGCAGCAAGGGATGAACTGGGGATGTCCTTCACGGATGCCGAGATCATGGCCTTCACCGGCTTCGCGGGCGGCATGGGCTGCAAGAGTACCTGCGGCGGTTTGACTGGGGCGATCGCCATTCTCAGCAAGCGCTATGCCGGACGGGAGGATCTGCGGGAGCTCTGCGGCGGTTTTGTGGCGCTGTTTGAGCGTGAAATGGGCAGCATCGTGTGCGGTGAACTGGAGGAACGTTACCGCACGGAGCAGGATCGCTGCGTGGTCACAGTGGAAAAGACCGCGAAACTTTTGCAGCAGTATATCGACCGGCTGGACGGAAGAGGATCGGAAATGCCGTCCGCGGAAGGCTGCACCGTCCCGGAAGAGGAGATCAGACGTCTGAAAGGGCTGGGCTTCCTCAATCATAAGGGCACGAACCGCTTCAATGCCCGCGTCATCACCCGCAACGGACGCATTACCGGAGACGAGGCCATCATGATGGGCGAGGCAGCCAATCGTTACGGCGACGGGCATATGGCGCTCACCACCCGCCTCACCATGGAGATCTCCGGCGTGGATTACGCGGATACGGAGGCGTTTATTGCCTTTATCAACGCGGGCGGTATGGAGACCGGCGGCACCGGCAGCAAGGTGCGTCCCGTGGTCAGCTGCAAGGGCACCACCTGCCAGTATGGCTTGTATGACACCTACGCGCTGTCCGAGGCCGCGCACGAGCGCTTCTATAAAGGCTATCATAATGTGGTGCTGCCGCATAAGTTCAAGATCGCGTTCGGCGGCTGTCCCAATAACTGCGTCAAGCCCGATCTGAATGATATCGGCATTATCGGCGCGCGTGTGCCGGTGTTTGACGCCGAAAAGTGCCGCGGCTGCCGGAACTGTCAGGTGGAAAAGGCCTGTCCCATCAAGGCGTGCGCCATGAAGGACGATCTGCTTTCCATCGATCGCGCGGCCTGCAATAACTGCGGCCGCTGCGTGGGCAAGTGCCCCTTCCACGCGAATGATGAAGGTCGGTATGGCTGGCGTATCACCATCGGCGGGCGCTGGGGAAAGCGCGTCGCGCAGGGCCGGGCGCTGGAGCGAGTATTCACCTCGCGGGAGGAAGTACTGGATACCATTGAAAAGACCATTCTGTTCTTCCGTTCTGAAGGGATCACCGGCGAACGGCTGGCGGATACCGTGGCGCGTGTCGGCTTTGAGAAAGCGCAGGAAATGATCCTGGGCGATGAACTGCTGCAGCGCAAAAATGAGATCCTGGGGATCACCGTGAAGGGCGGTGCCTCCTGCTGAGCGGCGTACATGACTCAGCATTCAATAATCATCAATAAAGGAACACTCCCGTATGCAGAGGATGATCTGATACGGGAGTGTTTTTGATCGGTTTACCGGGCTTCATCAGCCTGTCATGGTCAATCTTTTCTGCGGGAAATGATGGACAGGATGCGGATGAAAAGATTGACGATGTCCAGATACAGGGAAGCGGCCACGATCAGGGCATTCTGCGCTGTGCGGTAGCAGGTGGAGGCACGGCCCCAGTCATAGCCGATGTACAGCGCCATGATGCCGGCGATGATATAATCGATGAAGGTAAGATATTTGCCGAAGAACAGGAACGCGACCAGATCAACGACGAGCGCGCAGATCAGGCTGACGCCGAGCGTCCGTCCGATCCCGGCGAAGAACTGCGGGAACAGCATGGAAGCGGCGATCATGATGCCGGTGGTGATCAGTGTCAGCAGCAGGGCGCTGGTGACGAGCGTGGGCTCATAGGTGAGGAACGGCGCGAGGGAAATGGAAAGAACGATACTGATGGGCAGAACGATCAGGTGGAAGCCCGCGATATTCTTTCCCAGCGTTTCGGCGCGCATCAGAGAACTGCCGACAGCGCACAGGATGATATAGCCGATCAGCACACCGATAATGATATACCGATAGCTGTCCGCCTGACGGTGCATCATGTTCATCACGGGATTCTGAAGCAGGAGCACGATCAGCATGGTGAGCAGGAAGCCCCAGACCAGCGAACCGCCGAAAATAAGATTAAAAGTGCGTTCGCTCAGCTGGGTCGTGGATTGGTCGCCGCTGCGCATTTTCTGCCAGTCTTCTTTATTAAGACCGATCGATTTCATGGGGATACCTCCTTTGAGCCAAAATGGGGAAGGGCTATTGCCCGATTACTATTTTATCATAAATATCCCGCGCTGGCAATGACCGCGCGGAGGACGGGTTTTTCAGCGGAATACTTGCTCTTTTCCCCGGATATCTGATATAATAATATACACAGTTTATCAGAAAAGAGGCGTTTTTATGCGTTATTCACGCTTTATCGTTCTTTTGCTTTGCTGCGCGCTCATATTCGCGGCCTGCGGCCTTGCCGCGGCGGAGGGGAGCGCCCGCTGCCTGAACCTGTACTGGCAGAGGGATGCCGATATCGCGAAAAGCGATGTATGGGTGTGGTATGGCAGCGCGGCCGGGCACGGCATGCTGTTTGAAAAATGTGATTACGGCTATCTGTGCCGGATCGATGTGCCGGATGGCGTGGATGAAGTGGGCTTTATCGTGCGTACAGGCTGCTCCGATCCCGGCGGAAGCGCGTGGGGAACGGCCACCAAGGATGTGGAGGAAGATCGCTTTGCTGTCCTGACCGGGACGGAAACGAACATCTATCTGCGCTCCGGGGACGCGCGGCAATATTACAGCAATGATGGAGGAAAGACCTTGAACGAGATCCTGATTTTCAAGTCCGCGGCCATGGTGGCCATGGATCAGATCCGCTACACCATCGCGCCGGCGGTCCGTATCGAAAGCCTGGAGGATATCGCGGTGTATGACGGCGATGAAAGGCTGGAGATCGCTTCTCTGTCCTCTCTGAATAATAAGGTGGTCATGGGCAATATCACCATGAAGGAGCCGCTGGATATCCGCAAGACCTACACGCTGACCATCAAGGGCTACGGCACGAAGACGGTCGTGCCCACGGATGTTTTTGATACCAAGGGCTTTACGGAGCAGTATCTGTACGACGGGGATGATCTCGGCGCGGTCGTGCAGGACGGGCAGACCACCTTCAAGGTCTGGGCACCCACGGCATCCCGGGTGGTGCTGGATCTGTATGAGGCCGGGGATTCCTGTGACGCGTACGCGTGCCTCGATATGACCTATACCGATCACGGCGTGTGGCAGGCAATGGCTCCCTGCGGACACGGCACGTATTACACCTACACCGTCACCACGGGCGTGGGTACGCAGACCGCCGTGGACCCCTACGCGAAGACAGCGGGCGTCAACGGTGACCGCGGCATGGTGCTGGAGGGCGCGCTGACCGATCCTGTGGGCTTTGAAAAGGATACATGGTACCCGCTCGTTTCCTATCAGCAGGCCTCCATATGGGAAGCGCATGTGCGTGATTTCTCCATCGCGAACGCGGCATCCGCTTATCCCGGCAAATATCTGGCCTTCACCGAGACCGGTCTTGTGAACGCCGCCGGCGTGCCGGTGGGCATGGATCATGTGAAGGCGCTCGGCGTTACGCACATCCATCTTCAGCCCGTCTATGACTACGCCACGGTGGATGAGACGACTTGCGCGCAGTACAACTGGGGTTATGATCCCAAGAACTACAATGTGCCGGAGGGCTCCTATGCCACCGATCCCTATCACGGCGAGGTGCGTGTAAACGAATTCAAGCAGATGGTGGCGGCCATCCACGCGCAGGGAATGGGCGTGGTAATGGACGTGGTGTACAATCATACCGCAGATGCCAACAGCAATCTGAACAAGATCGTTCCCTATTACTATTATCGCTATACCCCCGCGGGCGAAAACAGCAACGGCTCCGGCTGCGGCAATGAGACC
The DNA here is from genome assembly GCA_937906775.1 of uncultured Clostridia bacterium. Lineage (GTDB taxonomy): Bacteria > Bacillota > Clostridia > Christensenellales > Aristaeellaceae > Aristaeella. The sequence continues at coordinate 37,823 of CALCUD010000059.1, read as the reverse complement.
GCCTCCAATCGCGCCATGTTCCGCAAGTACATGGTGGACAGCGTGCTCTGGTGGGCGAAGGAATACCATGTGGACGGCTTCCGCTTTGACCTGATGGCCCTGCACGATGTGACCACCATGCAGCAGATCGAACAGGCGCTGCACGCGGTCAATCCCTCCGCCATCATCTACGGCGAGGGCTGGACCGGCGGCACCTCTGCTTTGAATGAGAATTTCCAGGCGCGTCAGGCCAATATCAGCAAGATCAAGGTCACAGAAGGCGCGGCCGGCGGCGTGGCGGTGTTCAATGACGCCATCCGCGACGGTCTCAAGGGCTCTGTGTTTGATGTGAAGGACCGCGGTTATATCAGCGGAAATGTCACAAGGATGAACGCCGGAAAGGTCGCCTTCGGTTTGGGCGGCGGTGTCAAGAATTTTGCCGTCTCGTGGAAGGTGAATGACGCCGCTGTCATCAATTATACCTCCTGCCATGATAATCTCACCCTCTATGACAAGCTGATGGCTTCCTGCCCGGATACCGCGCCGGAGGATCTGCTGAAGATCTACCGTCTCAGCGCCGCGTGTGTGTATCTGGCCAAGGGCACGCCCTTTGTGCTGGCGGGCGAAGAGATGCTGCGTACCAAGCAGGGCGATGAAAACAGCTATATGAGCAGCGATGAGATCAATCATATTGACTGGGAAAGCCTGACTCCGGGCTCCGACGCGCTGGAGATGTCCCGGTACTACGCCATGCTCAACACGCTTCGCCGCGAAAAGGCTTATCTGACACAGGGTGATGTGAGCGTGCAGATCAACGATGACCTGACCCTTATGATCGTTTTCAGCATGGACGGGGAGATCACGGCCTGTGCCGGGATCAATCCCTATGATACCAACCGCGCGCTGCAGCTGCCGGAAGGAAACTTCGAGTATGTCCGGGGCGGCGAGGGCGAAGCAAGCGGCACGGTGACGGTGCAGCCGCTCGGCTGGGTGCTGCTTGAAAGGTAAACCGGGATCTGATAACGGCAGGATCCTCCCGTAAAAAGGGGGATCCTTTTTCCTGTCCCCGGGCAGGAGATAGTCTTTCCGTTTTCGCGCCGCGCGGCGCTGTTTTTTGTGTTTTTTCAGGTTTCCGTGTGCTTTTTTCCTTGAAAAAACAACTGTTTGTGAGTATACTGGACAGGTGTGAACGAGTATCGCGAACGCGATGAATTCTGAGTGGAGGTACTCAAGAAATGATCAATTGGAATAACATGGATCAGCTGGCGACTTATCAGGCGCTCGCGCAGCTGAAGGGAAAAGTCGATCTGAAGACGGTCATGGCCGGTGAAAACGGTGCTGCCCGTGTACGGGATTATGCCGTGGCCATGCCTGCCGGTCTTTCATATAATTATGCCGCCAAGCAGGTGGATGAGGATGTGCTGTGCGCCCTGCAGGCGCTTTCTGATGAAGCGCAACTGATCGAAAAATACGAAGCGCTGCTGACCGGTGCTGTGATCAACACCGGTGAAAAGCGTCTGGTGCTGCATCAGCTCACCCGCGGCCAGCTGAAGGGCGCTGTCTGCGCCGACGGCGTGGACAAGCGTGAGTTCTATCTGGCGCAGCAGAAGAAGATCGCCGATTTTGCCGCCAAGGTACACGCGGGCGAGATCGTCAACGAAAAGGGCGAAAAGTTCACCACCGCCGTGCAGATCGGTATCGGCGGCAGCGATCTGGGCCCCCGCGCGATGTATCTGGCGCTGGAAAACTGGGCCAAGGCCAATAACACTTTCTACATGGACGCCAAGTTCATTTCCAATGTGGATCCCGATGACGCCGCCGCGGTGCTGAAGTCCACCGATGTGTCCCGCGCCATCTTCATTCTGGTGTCCAAGTCCGGCACCACGCTGGAGACCCTGACCAACGAGTCCTTCGTGAAGGACGCGCTGAAGAACGCCGGTCTGGATCCTGCCAAGCACATGATCGCCGTCACCAGCGAAACTTCTCCGCTGGCCAAGAGCAGCGATTATCTGGCTGCCTTCTTCATGGATGATTACATCGGCGGCCGCTATTCCTCCACCTCCGCGGTGGGCGGCGCTGTGCTGTCCCTGGCCTTCGGCGCCGAAGTGTTCGAGCGCTTCCTGAACGGTGCCACCGAGGAAGATCAGCTGGCGCTGAATGCCGATATCCGCAAGAACCCCGCGCTGCTCGACGCCCTGATCGGTGTTTACGAGCGCAATGTGCAGGGCTATGGCTCCACCGCCGTGCTGCCCTATTCTCAGGCACTGTCCCGCTTCCCGGCTCATCTGCAGCAGCTGGATATGGAAAGCAACGGCAAGTCTGTCAACCGTGACGGTCAGAAGGTGGCTTATGTCACCGGCCCCGTCATCTTCGGCGAGCCCGGCACCAACGGTCAGCACTCCTTCTATCAGCTGCTCCATCAGGGCACGGATATCATCCCCCTGCAGTTTGTGGGCTTCTCTGTCAATCAGTGCGGTATGGACGTGGATATCCAGGGCTCTACCAGCCAGCAGAAGCTGTGCGCCAATGTGGCCGCGCAGATCCTGGCCTTCGCCTGCGGCCGCGGCAATGATGACCTGAACAAGAATTTCGAGGGCGGCCGTCCTTCTTCCATCATCATCGGTTCCCAGCTCACCCCCGAAGCGCTCGGCGCGCTGCTGGCGCACTTTGAGAACAAGGTCATGTTCCAGGGCTTTGTCTGGAACCTGAATTCCTTCGATCAGGAAGGCGTCCAGCTGGGCAAGGTTCTGGCAAAACGCGTACTGTCTCATGAAACGGACGGCGCGCTGAAGGCTTTCAGCGAACTGCTGGGTATCTGAGACATACAAAACGAAAAAGCGGGGTTGCAGGAGCAACCTCGCTTTTTTATCTGTCCGGAACCGGTATTACACGCGGATCGTACGGAAAGCGGCAGCACGTCCGAGCCGGTTCATGACAGCCAGACCGACCCCTTCGGGCGGGACAACTTCACTGTAGGCAACCTCTATTCCTTCTTCATCCAGTTGCCTGAGAACGTTGAAGAGCCGTCGTGCCACCTCTGAGTCATCCGATACGGAACCAATGTCATGGGGATCGCAATCCTTCAGAAATTCCACGTGTTCTGTAAAGCACAGGGCACAGGCCTTCCGACCGGCAGACAGTTCGCGGGTCACCAATTCATTCAGAGCCGGAACAACAAGCCCGGGTGCCCCGTCAACCAACGTGACCGTACCTTTGGGCGCGTAGTGCTTATATCGCATTCCGGGGCTTAACGCTTTTTCATCGGAACGAAGCGGACGAAGGATACTTCCGGCAAGCACCACCTCTTCGCCGAGCACCTTTTCCAGCATCTCTTTTGTGATGCCACCGGGACGGAGAATGCAGGGCTGTCCGTTGCACAGGTCGAGAACCGTGCTTTCAACACCGACTTCACAGTCGCCGCCATCGAGGATCAACGGAATTCTGCCGTCCATATCCTCCAGCACATGCGCTGCAGAAGTCGGAGAAGGACGTCCGGATCTGTTTGCGCTCGGAGCGGCAACAGGAAGATTGCAGGCTTTCAGCATGGCAGCCGCAACGGGATGACTCGGCATACGGATCGCTACAGTGGGTAATCCTGCGGTCACTTCCGAGGGAACCGATTCTTTTTTGGGAAAAAGCATCGTCAGAGGTCCCGGCCAGAAGGCATCCATGAGAATTTTCGCTTTATCCGGAACTTCGCAGAGATCGGCAAGCTGATTTTCGTTCCAGATATGCACGATCAGAGGATTATCCGCCGGACGGCCTTTCGCGGAAAAAACAGACATGACCGCTTCTTTGTTCAAAGCGTTGGCACCAAGTCCGTAAACGGTTTCTGTCGGAAAACCGACCAGCTGTCCTTCATGCAAAAGACGTGAAGCTAACATCAATGCGTCATCATCCGGAACCAGAACCTCAGTGATCAATGAACCCATCTCGCTTTCCGTTTTCCGTTATTCATGCAGTGAACGGAGTTTTTCCGTCTTTTCTGCGAGACGGAGCGCGTCTATGAAGGGATCCAGATTCCCGTCGATTACTGTCTGCGTCCGGTTGACCGTGAGTCCAAGCCGGTGGTCGACAACATAATCATGATTGAAATAATAGGTTCTGATCCGCTCGGAGCGATCGCCGGAACCGATCTGATTCCGACGTTCTTCTGCGTTCGCGACTTTTTGAGATTCGCGTTCTGCATCCAGGAGACGGCTTCGAAGAACTTTCAGAGCCCGGGCTTTATTCTCCAGCTGACTGCGCTCGTCCTGACAGGAAACGACCATTCCTGTCGGCAGGTGAGTGATCCGGACGGCGCTGTCTGTTGTATTGACTCCCTGACCGCCGTGACCGGTGGCATGGAAAACATCGATCCGCAGATCGTTCGGATTCAATTCCAGCTCGATCTCCTCGGCTTCCGGCAGACATGCGACTGTTGCGGTGGAAGTATGAATCCTTCCGCTGCTTTCAGTATCGGGCACTCGCTTGACACAGTGAACTCCGCTTTCAAACTTCATCCGGGCAAAGGAATCGGATCCGGAAATCATCATCAGCGCTTTGCTGATCCCTCCGAGATCAGTTTCACTGACTGAAAGCAGACGGAGAGTAAGCGCATGCCCGTCACAATACTTTTGATACATGCGAAGCAGATCACCTGCAAAGAGAGCGGCCTCCTCGCCTCCGGTCCCGGCGCGGATTTCCATAATGACATTCCGGCTGTCCAGGGGATCCTGCGGAACGAGCAGCAGACGAAGATCCTCCAGCAGCGTATCTTTTTTTTCTTCCAGCCTGCTTTTTTCACTTTCGGCTTCTTCGGCAAGATCCGGATCTTTCAGCAGCGGAAGAAGATCGGTCAATTGCTTTTCGCAATCAAGATACTGCGTATATTTGCTGACTGTTTCCTCCAGCGACGCCCGCTCCTTCAGACAAGCCTGATAGCGCGGATAATCCTGAATAACTTCCGGCTGCGATATCTCCTCGTTCAGTTCGTCCCAGCGGTTTTTGTAAGATTCAAGTTTTTCAAACATATGGCCTCCGTGCGTTATCCGAGCCTGGCAAAAACCATCCGGTCGATTCCTGCATAATCTTTACGGACTTCCGTTTCCGAAAAACCTTCGGCTGTGAGAAAATCCAGAATCCGGTCTGTTTCGCCGATGCCGATCTCCATCAGGAGCATCCCGGCTGAAGTCAGATGATCCGGAGCTTCCTTTACGATCCTTCGGTAAAAATCAAGCCCGTCCGCACCGCCGTCCAGAGCCGAAACCGGTTCTCTGAGAACTTCAGCCTGAAGGACCGGACATTCATCGGAAGGAATGTACGGCGGATTGGAAAGGATCAGGTCATAAGTCCTGCCATGAACCGCTGAAAAAAGATCTCCGCAGCAGGTCTCCACATTCAGAGAGAGACCGGAGGCATTGCGAACAGTAACATCCAGCGCATCGCGGGAGATGTCCGAAAGCGTGACGGCAGCGTCCTGACGCTCGGCTTTGACAGTCAATCCGATACAGCCGCTTCCGCAACACAGATCCAGAACTTTGGGAGCGGAAACCGGTCGGAGTTTTTCCAGTGCCCATTCGCACAGCAGCTCGGTTTCACTCCGGGGGATCAGCACACGCGGATCGACCTGAAAGGTCCGCCCATAAAAAGAAACCTCTCCGAGAATGTACTGAAGAGGTTCCCGGGTTATACGCCGTTGAAGCAATTCGTCAAAATGCGCCAGTACGGATGAAGTTAGCTCGGTTTCCGTATCCAGACGCAACGACAGCGCGGGAATGCCGGTAACGGAGGAGAGCAGCAGGGACGCGTCTGTCCGGCTGTCCGGGACGCCTGCGGCTTCCAGCAGAGCGACCGCATCCCGGAGTATATTGCGAGGAGTCATTCGGGATCCGCCTCACAAGGAGTGCCGTCCACGACAGGTTCATTTTCCCCGGCGGAAGATTCGGATACAGGCGGGATATATCCGGGCTCACTTTCACGGTAGTCATACAGAACGGCCCAGCCTTCCGCTGTTTTTTTCGCGTGGGCGGGAAGACCGTGAAGGACTACATTGACGGATACGATTGCGCATTCCAGCATTTTCTCATCCGGTTCCCGGGTTGTCAGCCGCTGCATCTGCATGCCGGGCCAGCGAAGGATATCGGCAATCCTGCTTTTACTGTGGGCCAGACCCATCAATACTTCGTAGCTGACTCCCGCTACAACGGGAAGCATGATCAGGTGAGCCAGAAGTCTGAGAAAATAGTTGGTAACGGGTTTGAGAACGGTGATATTCATGATCAGAAATAACAGAATGCTGATGAAGAAAACGATCAGGAGGAACGCGGTCCCGCACCGGGGATGAAGACAGGAAAAGGTTTTTGCGTTTTCGGGCGTCAGGGGCAGACCGGATTCATTGCAGTGAACGGATTTGTGCTCCGCACCGTGATACTGGAATGTACGCCGGACATCCGGAACGAAACCGCAGAAGATCATATACCCAACCAGCAGCAGAATTTTCAGCAGCCCGCACAACAGGGTATATCCGACAGGAGACATCCCGGCTTTTTTCAGCAAAGATTCGACACCGGCCGGCAGGGCGATAAACAGGGCAACGCTCAGAATGACCGCCAGAATGATCGCAACGCCCATGACAATCTTGTCGACGCCTTTGCCAAGCTTTTTACTGAGCCATTTTTCGAATTTAGTGGGTTCTTCTTCCATAATACCGAGCATTTTGGTGGAGTCTTCCAGCGTGTTCATGCCGTAGTAGAGCATGGTAGCCATATTGACAGCGCCGCGGATGAAGGGTTTTCCCATCCAGGGATGTTTTTCCTTTAACGGGACAAAGGGCGTCAGCTTGGTGATCATGGAGCCGTCAGGACGGCGGACTGTGACGGCGGTGGCATTCGCGGAGCGCATCATGACCCCTTCCATGACAGCCTGACCGCCGATATCATTTCTTACGGGTTTATTCCCGGGTTGTTTGCTCATATCAGATCATTCCTTCCTTTCAGGACAATACGAAACTGGCCAATATTAATATATTAGACGCGAATGCGAAAAATCCTTGTGCAGGGTGAACAATGCGATTCGCATGGATTACGGACGGTCTATTGACATTCCCGCATAAAAATGAATAAAATAGGACAACATGACTCGCAGAATGAGAAAACACCATGGAATCCCTGTTTTCCGTGAATCATTCAAAAAGGTGGGGATAACGATGGATTTGTTGCTGAAAAATGCAAAAATCGTCAATGTTTTTACTGACAGCATCGACCCGGGCGACATTCTGATCCGCGGCGGAATGACTGTCGGAGTCGGAGACTACAGTGATACAGACGCGGATGAGGTCCGCGATCTGGAAGGAGCATATGTCTGTCCGGGATTTATAGACGGCCATATTCATATTGAAAGCACCATGCTGCGGCCGGAGGAATTCGTCCGGGCCTGCGTTCCGCACGGAACGACCGCGGTTGTTTCGGATCCTCATGAGATTGCCAATGTTTGCGGAACGGCAGGAATTCAGTATATGCTGGATGCCAGCCGGAATCTGCCGATGACGGTGTATGTGATGATGCCGTCCTGTGTTCCGGCGACCCGGTTTGATGAAGCCGGAGCCGTGCTGGGGGCTGAAGAGCTTCAGAAATTCTATCATCAGTCCCGGGTACTCGGGCTTGGAGAAATGATGGATTATCCCGGAGTGGTTGCCGGAAAGGGACCCTCTGTGGAGAAACTTCGCCGGGCCAAAGAGGCAAAGGTTATCATCAACGGGCATGCGCCGCTTCTTTCCGGAAAAGAACTGGACCGCTACATTTCCTTCGGCGTGACGGACGATCATGAATGCACCAATGCCGATGAAGCAAAAGAACGGATCCGGAAAGGTCAGACGGTGATGATCCGGCAGGGAACCGCAGCCAGGAATCTGGAAGCGCTTATGCCGTTGTTCGAGGAACCCTGGAACCGTCACTGCACACTTGTGACAGACGATAAACATCCGGCTGATCTGCTTCTGAACGGTCATATCGACAATATCATCCGCGAAGCAGTCCGGCTTGGCGCGCCTGTGACGACGGCGATCCGTATGGCGACTTTACAAACCGCGAGGTACTACGGACTTCGGAATCACGGCGCGGTTGCGCCGGGACACTGGGCGGATCTGGCGATCCTGGACGATCTGAAAACAGTCCATGTCCGGGACGTATACCGCAACGGCGTTCTGGTTGCCAAAGACGGAGTATGCCTGCCCTTTGCCAGTCCCCGGATCGATTTCAGCGTTATGGACCGCGTGCTGAATACCGTTAACCTGGAACCTGTTTCTCCCGATCAGTTCATGATCAGGGGCGAGAGCAACACCTGCAGGGTGATCCGGCTTATTCCGGGCCAACTGCTGACGGATGAATGGGTGACTGACATCCGCTTTGACCGGAACAACGGGATCGATCCGGAACGGGACATCCTGAAGATCGCGGTGATCGAACGCCATCGCGGAACCGGGCATATAGGCCTCGGCTTTGTCAACGGTCTCGGTCTTCGGCGCGGAGCCATTGCGTCTACTGTTTCCCATGACAGTCATAATGTGATCACGGCCGGAACAAATGAAAAGGATATGGCGCTGGCCGTTAACCAGCTTCAATCGATCGGCGGAGGATGCGTCGCCGTGGCGGATGGACAGATCCTGGCCATGCTGGAACTTCCTGTCGGCGGGTTGATGAGTCTGGAAGACGCTCGCGTGACAGCGTATAAGAATGAAGAACTTCGGCAGATGACTCACCGGGAACTTGGCGTAGCGGACGGAATTGAGCCGTTCATGCATCTGGCTTTCCTGTCTCTTCCGGTAATCCCGACCCTGAAAATGACCACGCTGGGGCTCATGGATGTTACCCGGCAGAAAGTTGTTCCTCTTTTCGTCTGAAACATGAAACATGCCTGCCTGTGCGGAGCGGTGGAGATCCCGCCGCTTTTTTGCTTTCCGCCGGTTCTTCCGCATGCCGTTTTTTGCTGTGACACCTTTCAATTATGAAACGGTTGTGATATACTTACATGAATATGTCTATGGATACTTAGTTAAGGAGGGCTTTTCCATGCTGACCCAGGCACCACGCGGAACAAAAGATGTTCTGCCGACGGACAGCTATCGTTGGCAATATGTTGAGGATAAAATGCGCAAAGCAGCCGCTCTGGCCGGCTATCGCGAAGTCCGGACGCCGGTTTTTGAACACACTGAGCTTTTCTTGCGCGGAGTCGGTGATACGACCGATATTGTTCAAAAGGAAATGTACACCTTTACGGACAAAGGTGACCGTTCCATTACGCTGAAGCCGGAAGGAACCGCGGGGGCTGCCCGCTGCTTCCTTGAAAGCAATCTTTACGCGGACGCGCTGCCATGCAAAATGTATTATCTGGATGCTCCGATTTTTCGATACGAAGCGCCTCAGAGCGGCCGGCTTCGCGAACACCATCAGTTCGGGCTTGAATGCTTCGGCGCCAAGGATCCTACCGCGGACGCCGAGCTGATCCTGTTGGCTTACCGGCTTCTGAGCGAACTCGGGATCAGCAATCTGAGCGTGAATATCAACAGCATCGGATGCCCGGAATGCCGTCCGAAGTATCATCGGATGCTCAAGGATTATCTGGCAGACAGGCTGGACGGTTTGTGTGAAACCTGCCGCGGCCGTTTTGAGAAGAACCCGCTCCGCATTCTGGACTGCAAAGAAAAACGGTGCCAGGAGCTTGTCAAGGACGCGCCAAGCATGCTGGATGTGCTCTGCGATGACTGTAAGGCGCATTTTGAACAGCTGCAGCAATGTCTTTCCACTGCCGGTATTCCGTACCGGATCAACAGCCGGATTGTCCGGGGTCTGGATTATTATACAAAAACCGTGTTTGAACTGATCACCTCGACCAAAGACGGAAATCTGACGGTCTGCGGAGGCGGCCGCTACGACCATCTTGTGGAGCAGCTCGGCGGGCCGGATCTGCCGGCAGTTGGCTTCGGAATGGGCATCGAACGGGTGCTGATGCTGATGGATTCCGAACAGATTGAAATCCCTAATCCGAATCAATACGATGTTTTTGTGACCTATATGGGCGAGAACCGGATTCGCGCTTTTTCCTTTACCGAACAACTGCGGGCCGGCGGAATCAAAGCCGATATGGATCACTGTGACCGGAGCCTCAAAGCGCAGTTCAAATATGCCAACAAAACCGGCGCTCCGATCACCGCGACCATCGGGGATGAAGAGGCTGAAAACGGAACGGTCAAACTGAAACACATGACAACCCGGGAAGAGCGTACAGTTTCCTTAACGGAAGCGACCGGCGCGATTACCGATATGATTGCTACTCACTGAAAACGGAGGGTACGGATAATGCAAAACAGAACACATACCTGCAATGAACTCCGGCTGAGCGACGCCGGAAAACAGGTCCGGCTGAGCGGCTGGATGGAAAATATCCGGGAGGTCAGCGGCAATCTGGCGTTTGTCGTGCTTCGCGATTTTTTCGGAACAACCCAGCTGGTGGTCGAAAATGAAAATATTCTGAAAGAACTGACTGCCCTGAACAAGGAAAGCGTTATCTCCGTCACCGGTACGGTCCGCGAACGGGACAACAAGAATCCCAAAATGGACACCGGCGATATTGAAGTCGTTCCCGACAGCGTGGAAGTTCTCGGTAAGTGCCGCTATAACGCGCTTCCGTTCCAGATCAACCGGAGCAAGGAAGCTGATGAAGCGATTCGCCTGAAATACCGTTATCTGGATCTGCGCAATCCGGAAGTAAAGAAAAATATTATTCTCCGGTGCAATGTGGTTGCCGCGCTTCGGAGCGCAATGCTCAGCCATGATTTTCTGGAGATCACCACGCCGATCCTGACCGCATCCTCTCCGGAAGGAGCCCGCGACTACCTTGTACCGGCCCGGAAGCATCCCGGCATGTTCTATGCGCTGCCGCAGGCGCCTCAACAGTTCAAACAGCTGCTGATGACCAGCGGATTTGACCGTTATTTTCAGATCGCTCCGTGCTTCCGGGATGAAGATGCGCGCGGTGATCGCAGCCCGGGAGAATTCTATCAGCTGGATATGGAAATGGCTTTCGCGGGACAGGAGGATGTATTCGCGATCCTGGAAGATGTTCTTCCTCCGATCTTCGCTAAGTACGGCAAGTATAATACGGCGTCTTCCGCACCCTTCAGACGGATCCCTTATACAGAAGCCATGGAAACCTACGGCAGCGATAAACCCGATCTGCGGATCGACCTGACAGTAAAAGATGTAACAGACCTGTTGGGAGATTGCGGATTCGGACCTTTTGAAGGGCAGATCATCAAGGCTGTCCCCGTGACGGACTTTACCTGTACCCGGAAGCAGATCGACAAGCTTTGCGCCGATACGGAGGTTGTCAGCGGAAACAAGGCATTCTGGTTCAAGATGGACGAAAGCGGAGAACTGGCGGGAGGAATCGCCAAGTTCCTCCAGGACAAAAAAGAGAACCTGATCCGTGCGCTTGATCTGAAGCCCAACACCTTTGTGGCACTGTGCGCCGGGAAGAAGACCGCGGCTCAAAAAACAGCCGGCGTTCTGGTCAAACAGCTGGGCGCCCTTTGCCCCTCTCACATGGATGCCGAGAAATATGAATTCTGCTGGATTGTAGATTTCCCGATGTATGAGATCGGCGAGGAGAGCGGTGAGCTGGAATTCTGTCACAATCCTTTCTCCATGCCCAACGGCGGACTGGAAATTCTGAAGAAGGCTGAACTTGGCGAAGTGAATCCGCTGGATATTACAGCTTTCCAGTATGATCTGGTCTGCAACGGAGTGGAACTTTCTTCCGGCGCGGTCCGGAATCATGATCCGGAGATCATGATCGAGGCGTTCAAAATGGTCCGGCTGGGCGAAGAAGATGTCAAATCCAAATTCCCGGCTATGTACAATGCTTTCTGTTACGGCGCGCCTCCGCATGCGGGTATTGCACCCGGTGTGGACCGTATGGTCATGCTGCTCGCGGGGGAGGATTCCATCCGTGAAGTGATTCCTTTCCCGATGAACAAGAATGCGCAGGATGTGATGATGGGCGCGCCCGGCTGTGTTGAGCAGAAACAGCTGGACGAACTGCACATAGCGCTTGTGAAGCCCGCAGAGTAAGGTTGTCACGGAAAAGTGAATCTGATATAATATACACGGCCAGCCCGTGACGGCCGGCACTCCGGATTGAAGGAGGAAACAGAAATGGCAACGAAAAAAAAGGAAGCGGATAACACTTTGCCGCAGACTGTGACCTATACGGATCAGGCTCCTTCGAGCGAAATTACCTATGCGAATGACGTAGTCGCGATCATTGCAGGCCTCGCAGCGGCTGAGGTTGAAGGGATCGCCGGAATGTGCAGCGTGGGCGGAAGCATCCTGAGCAAAAACCGTAACGTGACCAAGGGCGTCAAGGTTGAAATCGGAACAGAAGAGGTCAGCGTTGATCTTTATGTAATCGTAGAATACGGCACACCGATCCAGCGCGCCGCGCATGACGCGCAGGAAAGTGTCCGGAAGGCGATCGAGTCCATGACCGGACTTCATGTTGTTCGTGTGGACGTTCATGTACAGGGTGTCAGCTTTGAAAAAGAGAACAACGCGCTGGAAGCGGGAGCGGGAAATGCGGTTCTGGAGGCGGGAGACCCCGAAATGTCCGTGACGCCGAAAACGGCTGAAACTTCCAAAGCAGATGACCTTGCTGGCGATACGGATATACTGGAAAACGGTGAATCCGCGGAAACAACAGCAGAGGACGATAACGGATCCGGAGAAGAATGATCCTGATCCGGAAAGGATCACCGTTTCTGCACCTGTTGGAATTTGTTCGAAACTGTGTCAGGAGGTAAGGCTATGAAGCTTAGGATCGCCGACAGAATTCTGGTGGCGGTTGCGGGAGTCGTTCTGATCGCCTGCTGTGCCGGAATGATTGCTCAGCTGTTTTTCGGGGTCGATCTTGTGACGATGGCAGGCAACATATTCAGCCGGAACTCTGCCAAGGTCCGGATCGCATTGATCGCTCTCAGCGCAGTTTTGTTTCTGCTGGGCGTATATTGTGTTTTGGTTCTGTTTCGTCACCGTCGCCGTAAAGACAAATTCATCATGCAGAAAACTGACAACGGCGAGCTGGCTATTTCTCTGAAAGCTTTGGAAAACCTTGTCACGAAGTGTATCGACCAGCATGAAGAACTGAAAGTTCAGTCCCAGCATCTGGAAAATCAGCGGGACGGACTTCTGATCCGGATCCGCGGAACTGTTGCGGGCGGGATCAGTATTCCGTTAACGGTTGAAGCTTTGCAGAAACAGATCAAACAGTACGTGACCGCGTGCAGCGGCGTGGAGGTCAAGGGAATCCAGGTCCGGATCGAATCGTCCGGCGAGGATGCCAAAGATGCACCGTTCGCGATAGAAGCTCCTGCGTCCAGGCCTCTTCTTCGCAGCGCGGAAAAACAACCTGAACAGGAAACTGCTGAACCGGAACCGGCCGAAACTGTTCCCCCGGATGAAACAGAAACCGTTCAGCCGGTTCAGGAACAGCCGCCATTTTCTTCCATTCCGATTCCTGAAGACGATGAACCGGATGACAGACCTCTGCATCAACGCCTGTTTTCGCCAAAGGCGGAACCCTGCATCGTTCCGGAACCGCCGAAAACCGGCATGATAAACGATAAGGCAGAATCTGATTCAGCTGTTGCAGAAAATGAAACAGAACAGGCCGCGGTGCCGGAAATTGCAACGGATCCGGAAGAAATTGAATGTTCCACAGCTACAGAAGTGGAATCAACTGCTCTGGACGGAGCGACAGATCCGGCGGATTTGCCGGATGAAATCCCGGAAATAACGGAGGAATCGGATCATGAATAAGATCAGCAAAGGCTCGCCTGTGTTTGGCGTGATTCTCGGACTTGCGTTTGTCGCATTCGGCGTATTACTGCTGACGATCGGTTTCTGGAAGAGCCTGCTTTTGCTCGTTCTGTTTTTCCTTGGCTATTTTATCGGTTCAGTCAACAACAAGGCTGATGTGATCAAAGAAACCGTGAACCGGATAGCTCCGGGAAAAACAGTAAAGCCGATTGACCTGAAAGCGGAACTCAAGGCAGAACAAAAAGAACAGATCGAGGAATAATCTATGTCACGAGTAACAGCAAGAACAGCGGCCATGCAGATGATCTTTGAAAAGATTTCAGGCGGACAGGGCGGAGAAGATACACTGCAGATGGTATATGAGGAACTCCGGACTGACGGTGTCTCCGGAGTGGAAAAAGTCGGAGCCGGCGAACCGAATGACTCGGATCGCGAGTATATTACGCGGGCTTTTGAAGGTGTCCTGGATCATCTTGACGATATTGACGGGAAGATTCAAAACGCGGCGCAGGGTTGGACACTGGAACGGATGAGTCTTGTGGATCTGACGATACTTCGGCTGGCGACATGGGAGATCCTGTATGAGGACGATGTTCCGGGAAACGTTGCCATTTCCGAAGCTCTCGAGATGACTGAACGCTACTCGGATCCGGGAGACAAGAGCTTTGTAAACGGTATTCTTGGAACGATTTTCAGAAATTACGAGGCCGGGAAATGAACCGGGCAGTTATCGGAATCGATACCAGCAATTATCGCACTTCGGCCGCTGCGGTCACCATGACGGGCCAAATGATATACAACGGACGACTTTTATTGCCGGTTGCGACCGGCGAACGAGGACTGCGCCAAAGCGACGCAGTTTTTGCTCATCTGAAGCAGTTGCCGGAAGTGACCGCAGGATTGCGTGAATGTCTGAAAGACTGTAAGATCATCGCAGTAACAGCAAGTACGCGGCCCAGAGGCAGAAACGATTCCTATATGCCGGTGTTTCAGGTGGGAGAACGGTTCGGAATGAGTCTGGCGGATCTGCTGGACGTTCCATTTCTGGAAACAGACCATCAGAGCGGCCACATTGCCGCTGCCGCGTATGGGACCTCTCTGTCAGAAGAGCAGAATTATCTGGCTGTTCATCTTTCAGGGGGGACAACGGATCTCCTGCATGTCAGCGGCGGGAAGATCACGGAGATCGGTGGAAGTCTGGATCTGCATGCAGGTCAGCTGGTCGACCGGGTCGGGGTTGCTCTCGGAATGAAATTCCCGGCCGGACCGGAATTGGAAGAGCTGGCTTTGAAGGGCCGCAGTCAGGCGAGACTGGGAACGAGCATGGAGCAAACGGATCTGTTCTGCCATTTTTCCGGAGCGGAGACCCAGGCGATACGATGGATCAGAGACTGTTCTGTCCCGAAGGAGGATATTGCCGCTGAGGTTTATGACCTCCTGGCACGGACAACAGTCAGAATGATTGCGGCCGGAGTACGGGAGACCGGATGCCGGAAAGTTCTTGCAGCGGGAGGCGTTTCAGCTTCTGCGCTGTTTCGCAGCATGCTGCTGTCACGTATACAGAAAACAACGCGTAACGTGACAACCGTGTTCGGACAGGAAAATCTCAGCGGGGATAACGCCGTGGGCGTCGCGCTGATCGGAATGAGAATACTGAGAGGGGCTGAAGATCAAAATGGCTGCACAGATTCTTGACGGAAAAGCAATGTCTGCCGTTCTTAGAAAAGAGATTGCCGGAAGAGTGGAAAAACTGAGCAAACGCGGAATCGTTCCGGGGCTTGCGGTGATTCTGGTCGGAAATGATCCTGCCAGTGAGATCTATGTCCGCAATAAAGGGAACGGTTGTGCGGAGACCGGTATGTACAGCGAAACAGTCAAGATGCCGGAAGATACAAAACAGGAAGAACTTGAAGCAGAGATTGACCGTCTGAATAACGATCCGAGAATTCACGGCATTCTGGTCCAGCTTCCTCTTCCGTCTCATCTGGATGAAAACGCCGCTTTGGCCAGAATTCTGCCGGAGAAGGATGTGGACGGATTCCACCTGCTCAACGCAGGTCATCTGATGACCGGGACATCCGGCGTTGTTGCCTGTACGCCGAAGGGCGCGCTGTATATGATCAAAAGTACAGGCATGGATCTGAACGGGAAGGAAGCTGTTGTGATCGGACGCAGCAATATCGTCGGAAAACCTATGGCGATGCTTCTTCTTCAGGAAAACTGTACTGTTACGATGTGCCACAGCCGGACCGGGAATCTGGCAGAACATACCCGCAGGGCTGACATTCTGGTCGCAGCGGTTGGAAAAGCAGGACTGGTAACGGCGGATATGGTCAAGGAAGGCGCTGTGGTCATTGATGTCGGCATCAACCGGGTCGATGGAAAAGTCAAGGGGGATGTGGATTTTGACAGCGTAAGCCAGAAAGCGTCCTGGATTACCCCTGTGCCGGGCGGCGTCGGCAGAATGACCATCACCATGCTGCTGGAAAATACGGTCGAGGCGGCTGAAAGGGCGGCAGAACGTGTCTGAACAGGCTGGAATTTCTGTCTCTGAATTGAGTCGGATGATCACTGACGCGATCAAGTCTGATCCGCGGCTGAAAAGTCTGACTGTTCGCGGCGAAGTCAGCGGATTCAAGCATCACATCGCATCCGGGCACTGGTATTTCAATCTGAAGGATGAGGATTCATGCGTGAGCTGTGTGATGTTCCGTATCAATAACATACGGGCATCATTCCGCCCGCAGGACGGAGATCGCATCCTGATCAACGGATATGTTGATGTATATCAGCGGGACGGGAAGTATCAGCTTTACGCTCTGACATTGCATAAAGCGGGAATGGGCGATCTGTATCTTCGCCTGGAAGAACTAAAGCGGAGACTGAATGCGGAAGGGTTGTTTGACCCGTCGCGCAAACGCACGCTTCCCATGCTTCCCCGAAGGGTTGCTGTTGTCACTTCCGAAAGCGGGGCTGCGCTCAGGGATATTCTCAATGTGTCCGGGAATCGCTGCCCCTTTATTCCAATCACTGTGGTTCCGGCCACTGTGCAGGGAAACGCCGGTGCGTTGTCTGTCTGCGAAGGGATCCGGAGAGCAAACGAAATTCCGGATGCTGATGTTATTATCGTTGCGCGGGGCGGAGGTTCTGCGGAGGATCTTTGGTGTTTTAACGATGAAATGGTTGCCAGAGCGGTCGCAGCCAGCCGGATCCCCGTTGTTTCCGGGGTAGGACACGAGATTGATTTTACCCTGTGCGATTATGCCGCGGATGTCCGCGCCAGCACACCCAGCAACGCGGCGGAAATCGTATTTCCGGACCGGCTTGAGCTTCGGGGAAGAACAGTGTTTCTCCGGACTTCCCTGAAAAAAGAGATGACGAGCCGGATCGACACGGAACTTATTCGGATACATGTGATCAGAAAGGAGCTGGAAACACTGTCACCGGAGAAACGGCTGGCGGATCTGCTGCACCGTGTGAAGATCGGAAGAAATGAAATACGGAACAGCATGCTGAACAGGATCACGGAGGCTGAAAACCGGATCCATACGCTCCGTAAGGATCTTGATTGGGAAATGGACAGAATTCTTTCCGAAAAGTCCGCTGTTCTCGCACAGATCCAAACCGGTTTACGCGCTGTTTCACCCCTGAGCGTACTTGAACGCGGATATGCGATCGTACGTTCTGAAACCGGTCATGTGTTAAGTTCGGCAAAAGAAGCCGGTATGCAATCCGTGATGGAGATTTCTTTCCATGACGGCAAAGTGAAAGCCAGAAATGAGGAACAGGAACATGGAGAATGAACTGACTTTTGAACAGAAACTGCAGAAAATCCAGGACACTGTTGATGCAATCAGCAGTGGTAAACTGCCTTTGGAAGATTCTGTGAAGGAATACGAGAAAGGAATCGCCGCCCTGGACCAACTGGAAAAGAATCTGGAGGAACTGAAACGCCGGGTTACCGTTGTGCGGAATGAGGCTACAGAAGAACCGTTATCCGGAGTTGAGGCATGATGAAAACATTTGATGAATACCGGGAAGCTGTCAATCGTGCTCTGCCTGTTTATCTCCGTCAGCCGGGAAATATTCCTGAAAGACTTCTGGCGGCGATGGAATACAGCCTTTCCGCGGGTGGAAAGAGACTGCGTCCTGTTCTTTTGCTTGCGGCATGCGACATGGCCGGAGGAGATATTGAGGAAGCACTTCCTTATGCCTGCGCGCTGGAAATGATCCATACCTACAGTCTGATCCATGATGATCTGCCGGCGATGGACAATGATGATCTCAGAAGAGGAAAACCGACCAATCACAAGGTCTTTGGAGAGGGGCTTGCAGTACTGGCCGGGGACGGACTGCTGAACGCGGCGATGGAGATCATGGCTGCGGAAAGCGTTAAACGCGGAGACAATCTCGGGATCAGGGCTATGGAAATGATTGTCAGACATGCCGGCGTTACCGGAATGATCGCGGGCCAGACAATGGATGTGACCATGGAAGGCTCTGTACCGGAAAAGGAACTTGTGGCCTACATTCATGCTCATAAAACCGCGGATCTGATTGAAGCGCCGATGGAAGCAGGACTTTGCCTCGCGGGGGCATCTTCCGAGATCATTGCCCTCGGAGGACGGTTCGGATATCATCTCGGACTTGCTTTTCAGATGACGGATGACCTGCTGGACGTGATCGGCGACGCCGCGCTGCTTGGTAAAAACACCGGAATGGACGCAGCCGAGGATAAACTGACGTGGGTCGCGCTCCGGGGGATTGAGGGAACCAGGGAAGACGCGCGGGAACAGATTGCTATGGCGGAAGCCGCGCTTGAACAGACCGGAATGGAACACGCGTTTTTTTCGGCTGTCGCACAGGAAACGTTGACCAGAAACAATTAAGAACAGGGGGAACGGACTATGGCTATGGATCATTTTATGGAAGAAGTTGTCGTCAAACGCAGGAGCGGTCTGAACCGGGCATTGTACTATCTGAGCTGGATCGTGATCGTGGTCGGAGGAATTGCCGCATTTATGGGGATCAATATGCTGATGCGCGGTCTGGATCTCTTCACCGTGATCTTTACGCTGGTGAGCGGCGGAATTGCGGTGTATACACTGTTTTTTCATGACAGACTGATGACAGAATATGAATACACTTTCACCAACGGTGCGCTGGATTTTGCCGAAGTATACAATAATAAAAAGCGGAAGAGTCTCGGCAGTCTGAATGTCAGAAATGTTGAGACCTTCGGAAAAGTCGCGTCCGATAAATTCCAGCGTTACCTGAATATGCCGGGGATCAAACGGATGAACTGGTTCCTGAACCGCGACGCGGAGCTGTATTATTTCTATTTCACCAAGGATTCTGACAAGAAAATGATTATCCTGGAGCCGAGCGAAGAACTGGTTGACTATATCAAACAATATCTGCCGCGCGGCGCATGGCAGGAATAAAATCGGACAGGAGATGTTTCCTTTGCGCGAACTGTTGCTGGTACGATACGGAGAAATCTTTCTGAAAGGATTGAACCGTCCGTATTTTCTCCGGGCCCTGCTCCGGAAGATCCGTTACGCGGTGAAAGACCTCGGGGGAGAAGTCTGGCTGAACGACGGCCGCATTTTTGTCAGCGGCTTTTCCGATCTGGAGCTATGTATTGAACGCGTCAGTAAAGTGTTCGGAGTTCACAGTGTTTGTCCTGCCGTTGAAATGCCGAAGGATGATTTTGAAGCGATAGCGGAACAGGTTATCCGGATGACCGACGGGCTGAAAGGAACTTTCAAGGTCGCGGCGCGCCGCAGCGACAAACGGTATCCGATGGACTCTCCGATGATCAATGAGGAACTGGGCTACCGGATCCTGACAGCGCATCCGGAACTGAAAGTTGACGTCCATACGCCGGATCATCTGGTCAATGTTGAGATCCGGGATATGGCTTATCTGTACGTGAAAGTGATCCCGGCGGTCGGCGGCATGCCGGTCGGAACAAACGGCAGGGCTACGCTGCTTCTTTCAGGCGGAATCGACAGCCCGGTCGCAGGATGGATGATTGCGAAACGGGGCGTCCAGATCAACGCCGTTCACTTCCACAGCTTTCCCTACACCTCGGATGAGGCGAAGGAAAAAGTCCTGAATCTGGCCAGAAAACTGAGCTATAGCTGCTGCGGGATCAAAGTCCACGTTGTTCCTTTTACCGAGATCCAGCTGCAGATCCGCGACAACTGTCAGGAGGACTATTCCACCCTGCTGATGCGCCGGTTCATGATGCGGATCGCGGAACAGATCGCAAAGGCGGAAGGCTGCGAGGCCCTGATTACCGGCGAAAGCATCGGTCAGGTTGCCAGTCAGACGATGGAAGCGCTGGGAACAACGGACTGTGTGGTGAATATGCCTGTTTTCCGTCCGCTGATCGGTTTTGACAAGAGCGAAATCATAGAAGTCGCACGGAAAATCGATACGCTTGAATTATCCTCGCTTCCATACGAAGATTGCTGTACGGTATTTACGCCAAAGCATCCCGCAACGAAGCCGAAAATGGACAAGATCCTTGAGAACGAAGGAAAACTGGATGTTGAGGAATTGATCCGGAAGGCACTGGAAGGAACCGAAGTCGTCAGTGTATGAAAAAAACAAAAACCCCCTTGTCAATTATTTAACACTGTGATAGGATGGTATGGGACGAGAGCTGACCACCCGGGACGAAAACTGTCCCACACAGATTGTAATGAACAGGGAGGGTTCGGATGCAGGCAGAGTTTGTTACACTCATGCGGAAACTGGCACCGGACCTGACGGATGAAATGGCTCGCAGAGCGCTGATCCTTGAGAGGATCGCCGCTCTTCAGCCGGTGGGCCGACGGCAGCTGGCTGCCCGGTTGAATCTTCAGGAACGTGAGATCCGGAATACGGCTGCTTTGCTGAAAGATCTCGGGTTTATTGAGCTGGACGCGTCCGGTATGACGCTGGCGTCCCGCGCGGCGGAAGTGCTTGATTCCGCGAGAGAGTTTTCCAAGGCGCTCAGCGGTCTGACAGACATGGAAAATGAACTGTCACGGCTGCTGACGGTTGATCGGGTCCATATCGTTCCCGGAGATTCGGACGAGGATCAGCGGGTTCTTTCCGATGTAGGCCGGGCTTGCGCCGGAAGTTTGCGCACTATGCTGCAGAACGGCAACACTCTGGCTGTGACCGGCGGTCGCACCATAGCAGCTGTCGCCGGGAGCATACAGGTACAGAATCCGATGAACGTTATGGTCGTTCCGGCACGCGGAGGTCTGGGTCGTACGGTCGCTCTCCAGGCCAACACACTGGCTGCCGAGATTGCCAACCGTCTTGGCGGTCATCACAGGCTGATCCATCTTCCTGATCAGATGGATGAGGCTGCGCGGCAGGAAATGCTGAAGCTGCCGGAAATCCGGGAAGTGATCGATCTTCTGCAACGGGCGGATCTGATCCTGCATGGGATCGGAAGCGCGCCTGAAACGATGAAAGAAAGAAGACTTTCCCGCGCGGAACAGGTCAGACTGACAGAGATGCAGGCCAGGGGCGAGAGTTTTGGCGCATATTTCGACATGGAAGGGAAATGCCTTCTGGAATCGTCCAGCATCGGGGTCGACCTCGCGAGACTGACCCCCACATGCAGGATGATCGCGGCCGCGGCGGGGTCCTCCAAGGCGGAGGCCATTATCGCTGTCATGCGGCATTATCATCATCGGCTGCTTGTAACGGATGAAGGAGCCGCACGGCGAATGATCGCATTACTTCGGAATGAATAAGGTTGCACATCTCCTTTACGGGGAGATTCAACGATACAGAGTATTATCAATAAAGGAGAGAATGATCCATGGCAAAGAAGACAATTGAGGACATCCAGGTAAATGGCAAAAAGGTCCTTGTCCGCTGCGACTTCAATGTTCCGTTGGACGAAAACAAGAACATTACCGATGAGAACCGTATCCAGGGAGCGCTTCCGACCATCAAATACCTGATGAATAACGGCGCCAGAGTCATTCTCTGCTCTCACCTCGGCCGCCCGAAGGGAGAATTCAACATGAAGTACTCCCTGGCTCCCGTGGCTGTACGGCTGAGCCAGCTTTTGGGAAAGGAAGTCAAACTGGCCAAGGATGTTATCGGCCCGGACGCGCATGCACTCGTTGATGCCATGCAGGACGGCGATGTCATTCTGCTTGAAAACGTCCGTTTCCACAAGGAAGAGGAAAAGAACGATCCTGAATTTGCCAAGGAACTGGCTTCTCTCGCGGAAGTATATGTCAACGACGCTTTCGGAACCGCTCACCGCGCCCATGCGTCCACGGAAGGCGTGAGCCATTATCTGACCCCCTCCGTTGCCGGCTATCTGATCGGCAAGGAACTGTCCGTCATGGGCGGCGCACTGGAGAATCCGCAGCGTCCTTTCGTCGCGATTCTCGGCGGCGCCAAGGTTTCTGACAAGATCGGCGTGATTGAAAACCTGATCGATAAGGTTGATACCCTGATTATCGGCGGCGGCATGAGCTATACCTTCCAGGTAGCTCTGGGCGGCAAGGTCGGCCGCAGCCTGCTGGAGCAGGATAAGGTTGAACTGGCCAAGGAACTGATGGCCAAGGCTGAAGCCAAAGGCGTCAAGCTGCTGCTTCCTGTAGATAACGAAGCCGGCGATTCCTTCTCCAACGATGCCATGCACATCACCGTTCACAGCAAGGAGATTCCGGACGAATTTGAAGGCATGGATATCGGACCGGAGACCCGCGTGATTTTTGCCAATGAGATCAAGCAGGCCAAGACCGTGATCTGGAACGGCCCCATGGGCGTGTTCGAATTCGACACCTTTGCCGAAGGCACCCGTGATATCGCCCGTGCCTGCGCTGACTGCAAGGGAATTACCATTGTCGGCGGCGGAGACAGCGCTGCGGCGATCACTCAGATGGGCTTTGCTGATAAGGTTTCCCATGTATCCACCGGCGGTGGCGCCAGCATGGAATTCCTCGAAGGGAAAACACTTCCCGGCGTTGCCTGTCTGGATGAAAAATGAAAAGAGGTTGAAGACTGATGCGTAAGCCGATTATTGCCGGCAACTGGAAAATGAATAAAACGCCCGATGAAGCAGCCGCTCTGGTGACGGAGCTGAAGCCTCTCGTGGCAGATGCTGCGTGTGACGTTGTGGTTTGTGTGCCCGCTGTGGATTTCGCTGCCGTGAAGACGGCGGCCGAAGGAAGCAACATCAAACTGGGCGCTGAGAATGTTCACTGGGCGGAAAGCGGTGCCTTTACCGGTGAACTGAGCACCGGAATGCTGAAGGCCTGCGGCGTGGAATACGTCATTATCGGTCACAGCGAACGGCGCCAGTATTTCGGCGAAACCGACAAGACCGTGAATAAACGCGTACTTGCTGCTGTTGCCGCCGGCTTGAAAGTGATCCTCTGCGTTGGTGAAAACAAGGAAGAACGCGAAGCCGGTTATACCGACGCGCTGGTGGAATATCAGACGTTGATCGCTCTGAACGGGCTGACCGGGGAACAGGTCGCGGATATCATCATTGCTTACGAACCTGTCTGGGCTATCGGAACCGGCCTGACTGCGACGGATGAACAGGCAAACGAGACCATCGGCGTTATTCGTAAAGCTGTTGCCCGTAAGTACGGCAACGATATCGGAGAAAAGATCCGGATTCAATACGGCGGAAGCATGAACCCCAAGAATGTCAAAGGATTGATGGCTCAGCCAGAGATCGACGGCGGCCTGATCGGCGGCGCCAGCCTGAAAGCTCCCGATTTCAGCCTCGTTGTCAATTACGACAAATAATTCCGGAGATCTATGCCGCGATACGGAAACGTATCGCGGCTTTTTTGTTTGACATGGCAATCTTCGAATGGTAAGCTTTGTTCAGAAGAGGTGATAGCCATATGTTACTGATCGGAATCTGCGGAGCCAGCGGAAGCGGAAAATCCACGCTTGCCGAAGGACTCCGGGGACAGCTCGGGGATGACCGCTGCATTGTGCTTCAGCAGGACGCCTATTATCTGGATCATCCGGGCCTGACTTTTGAGGAACGTGTAGAACTGAACTACGATGAACCGTCGATATTTGACCATGATCTTTTGCTGGAAGATGTTGAAAAACTCCTGGAAGGGAAGCCAATCCAGCGGAAACGGTATGATTTTTCCGATCATCGCAGGATCGATATTCCGGGAGAAATGATTGAACCGCGAGAAGTCGTTATTCTTGAAGGAATTCATACATTCCATGACCGGCGGCTGCTCAATCTGATGTATCTGAAGCTGTATATGAAAGTGGATCCGGATATCTGCCTGCTTCGGAGAATCCAGCGGGATATCACGGAGCGCGGCAGGGATATCGAAGGGATCAGTCATCAGTATCTCGGAAGCGTTCGCCCGATGTATGAAAAATATATCCGGAATTATGTCCGGGACGCCGATGTGATCGTTGCCAACGGCGGAAAGAACGCACGCATTGTAGACATTCTGGCCGGATACGTCCGTGACGCGATGAAAGCAGAATGAATATCCACCAGGCGGGGAGGATCACTGATTTATGTGCGGACGCGTATTTGTCCGGGAAACATCGGAAATGATGCGGATCATGGAAATGGTCTGCAGCCACGGCCATCCGCCGGATTCGATCAAAACAGAAGGCGAAGGATTTCCGGGGGATATTCTGCCGGTGCTGGCTTCAGACAGAAAAAGAAAACCGTCGGCGTTTGCCATGCAATGGGGATATCATCTTGACAAACGGCTGATCATTAACGCAAGAAGCGAAACTGCAGCGCAGAAATCTTTGTTCCGCGACGGGTTCCGGGAACGCCGCTGTATTATTCCGGTCAGCGGTTATTATGAATGGGATCCATCAAAAACAAAATATGCCATCCATCCCGCGAACTCCATGACTTATCTGGCCGGTATTTACCGGATGGAGGAAAGCCCCGTCTTTACGATTCTGACAAGAGAACCGGGGAATTCAACCGCGTTCATTCATCCGCGCATGCCGGTCATTTTACCCCGGGAGGACATCCGTAACTGGATCGACCCGGATGCTGATCCGGAGGACATCCTTTCACATGCGCTGACAGAAATGGTTTGTTCTCCGGTCCGGAAGGAAGCATGAAAGAACGATTCCGGAATCCATTCAGAATGTGCTTGCATTTCAACGGCTTTGGTGCTATACTTCGCTCATCCTTTCGGATGAAGAGGAACAAGCAAACGTGCAACTGCCTTTCAGAGAGCGGGGCCATGGCTGTGAGCTTCGCAGGCAAGACACGGGAGTACCATCCTCCGACGAAAGCGGCTGTCGTCCGTTATCACGGCAATCGAGTGGTTTTACGACAAGCAGGGTGGAACCGCGAATGCTGTATCAGGCATCCGTCCCGGCACGACTATGCAGGGCGGATGCTTTTTCATTTCGCTCTGAGTACAAAAACGGAGGGATAAACCATGAAGGTCATTTACAACAACGGTACGGTATCCGAATGTCCGGAGGACGAAGAGGTTCTGATTATTCGTCACACAGCGGCTCATATTCTGGCCCAGGCGGTAAAGAATCTGTATCCGGACGCGCATTTCGCCTATGGCCCGGCGTCTGAAAAGGGATTCCATTATGACATCGATCTTGGCGATATCAAGCTGAGCGATGAAGACCTGCCTGCAATCGAAAAGGAAATGCAGGCGATTGTAAAGGCCAATCTGCCCATCAAGCCCTATGCTCTTCCCCGTGAAGAGGCGATCGAACTGATGAAGCAGCGGGGAGAGATCTATAAAGTCGAACATATCGGCGATCTGCCCGAAGACGCTGTGATCACCTTCTATCAGCAGGGCGATTACATTGATATGTGTGTCGGACCGCACCTGTGCTACACCAAAGCACTGAAGGCTTTCAAACTCACGGCGCTGTCCGGTGCCTACTGGAAAAATAACAAGGATAACAAAATGCTGACCCGTATCAGCGGGATTGCCTTCAGGAACAACGATGATCTTCAGGCTTATCTGAAGATGATGGAGGAGGCTGAAAAACGCGACCATCGCCGGATCGGTAAGGAAATGGATCTGTTCATGCTTTGCGAAGAAGGTCCGGGATTCCCCTTCTTCCTGCCGAAAGGAATGGCTGTCAAGAATGCGTTGATCGATTACTGGCGTGACATTCATTATCAGGCTGGATATGTGGAAGTTTCCACCCCCCTGATCATGAACCGCCATTTATGGGAAACCAGCGGACACTGGGATCATTACAAAGATAACATGTACGCTACGAAGATCGACGATGAGGATTATTGCATCAAGCCTATGAACTGCCCGGGCGGAGTGATGGTCTACCGCAATCATCCGCACAGTTACAAGGAACTTCCTTTGAGAGTCGGCGAGCTGGGCATTGTTCACCGCCATGAGCTGAAAGGGACGCTGCACGGCCTTTTCCGGGTCCGCTGCTTTACCCAGGATGACGCGCATATCTTCATGACCCGTGAACAGATCCCGGATGAGATCGCCGGAGTGGTGCATCTGATCAATTCCGTATACAGCAAGTTCGGCTTTGAATACTTCGTTGAGCTGAGTACGCGCCCTGAAAACAGCATGGGCAGTGATGAGGATTGGGAAGACGCCACCAACGGGTTGAAGACAGCGCTTGAAAAGCTGGAGATGCCCTATATCATCAACGAGGGCGACGGCGCTTTCTACGGTCCGAAGATCGACTTCCATCTGCGTGACTGCCTCGGCCGCACCTGGCAGTGTGGAACGATTCAGCTGGACTTCCAGATGCCGCTGAATTTCAATCTGGAATATGTGGATGAGGACGGAACACGCAAACGGCCGATCATGATCCATCGCGTCTGTTTCGGTTCCATCGAACGGTTTATCGGCATACTGACCGAACACTTCGCAGGAAAGTACCCGTGCTGGCTTGCTCCGACGCAGGTGAAGGTTTTGCCGGTCAGTGACAAGAGCCTGGATTACGCGACCGACTTGTATGAACAGCTGAAAAAAGCCGGTATCCGCGTTGAACTGGATAACCGGAATGAAAAAATCGGCTACAAGATCCGTTACGCGCGTCAGATCGATCGCGTGCCCTATATGCTGATTATCGGTGAAAAGGAAGTTGCGGAGCATACTGTTTCTGTACGTGATCGCGAGACGGATCAGACAACCACCATGACGATGGACGAATTGATGGCTAAACTGAACCGCGAGATCGCGGAACGTATCTGATCCCATATACACAAAAAGCATCCGAGACAGACGAATCGGATGCTTTTTGCATTGGCGGAATGAATACGGAAAAGAACGGACATACCTTTACAACGGGAATGAATCCTGTCATACTGTATTTGGAAAAAACAGGAATATGGAGAGAGGAGTGCAGCCATGAAACTGATGCACCTGTCTGATCTTCACATCGGAAAACGCCTGATGGATGTTTCTCTGCTGGAGGATCAGCGATTTATCTTTGATCAGATCCTGTCCGTTATGGACCGGGAACAGCCTGATGTCGTTCTGATTGCCGGCGATATTTATGACCGTTCCGCTCCTTCCGCAGATGCGATGGAATTATTGAACGAACTGCTTGAAAAACTTGCGGATCGGAAGAAACCGGTCCTGATGATCAGCGGCAATCATGATTCGTCCGAACGGTTGTCATTTGCAAGCAGTTTTCTGGAAAAAAGCCGGATCCATATATCACCGGTTTATAACGGGCATATATCGCCCATTGCTTTTTCAGATGAATACGGCGAAGTGAAAGTTTGGCTGATGCCCTATGTTCAGCCGGAGAATGTTGCACGTTTTTTTCCGGGAAAGGCGATCCGCAATGCGAACGATGCTGCGGAAACGGTGATCGGGGAGATGAAGCCGGATCCCTCCGAACGCAATGTGATCGTATCCCATCAGTTTATTACCGGCGGGACCACGAGCGATTCGGAACGCAGAAATATCGGAACGCTCGAGGATGTCGACGCATCTTTATATGATTCATTTGATTACGTAGCTCTCGGCCATCTTCACCGTCCGCAGAGTTTGTACAGAAAAGACGGAACCATGCGCTATCCGGGTACGCCGCTGATGTATTCACGGTCCGAAATGGGCGCTGAAAAATCGGTAACCATAGCGGACTTGAGGGATAAAGGGAATATTGAGATCCGGACTGTACCGCTTAAACCGCTGCATGAATTACGGCTTGCCCGCGGCAGGTTTGATGATCTGATGAAGGAAGGTCCGTCGGAGGGAAACGCATCCGATTTCTTTTTTGTGGAACTGACGGATGAGGATGACATTCCGAACGCCGCATCCCGCCTTCGTGAACGTTTTCCGAATATGCTGGCTATGAGTTACGATAATCACCGGACCCGCTCCTTTACGGCTGTCGATGCTCCGGATAACGTGGAAGAGAAACAACCGATGGAATTGATTCAGGAACTGTATCAACTGGTGCATCCTGAAGGCCGGATGAGCGGGGAAGCCATTGATTTTGTTCAGGAAACGCTAAAGAAAATGGGGGGATTGCATCCGTGAGGCCGATCAAGTTAATCATGAGCGCTTTCGGTCCGTATGCCGGAGTGCAGGAACTCGATATGACCCGGCTGGGCGAAGACGGATTGTATGCTATTACCGGTGAGACAGGCGCGGGTAAAACGACAATTTTTGACGCGATCATGTATGCGCTCTATGCTGTCGGAAGCGGAGAAGACCGTGACGGAAGAAATCTTCGGTCCGATTATGCGGATGAAAAAACAGAAACATATGTTGAACTGACATTTTCCAGCGCCGGAAAAGAGTATTTGATCCGCCGAAGCCCGGCGCAGCGTCTGAATGGAAACAGGACGGAAAAACCGGCTAAGGTCGTACTGCAGGAGCTTCCGGACGGAAACGTCGTGACGAAGGCGGATGAAGCATCAAGACGGATCCGGGAGGAAATTATCGGCGTGGACAGCGCGCAGTTCTCACAGATCGTCATGATCGCGCAAGGCGAATTTCGCAAGCTCGTACGCGCCAAGTCCAAAGACCGGACCGAAATTCTCCGGCGGATTTTTAAAACTGAGGAATACAGCCAGCTGGCCCGGATTTTAAACGATACGTGTAAACAGAAATACGGCGAATACACAGATACACGAAAAGAGATTCTTTCTTCGGTCAAAAACCTGCGGACGCCGGATTGCGCTGAACAGGCTGAAGATCTGGAAAAACTGCAGGGTGCGAAACCGGAGGATCTTCATATTGACGCAGCCGTAACGCTTGCACGCGAGATCCTGACATCTGACGAGGATGATCATCAACGGGCGGCGGACGCAAAGCAGCAGGCGGAAACCGAACGCGACGCTGCAAAAGCTGCGTATACTGCCGCGAAAGAGAACGACCTGAAGTGGAAGGATCTGGAAGAACAACAGACAAAGAATGCCGAACTCCGGGAAAAACATCGGGAACAAATCGATCATAAGAATGCGGCAGACGCTGCGCGACCGGAAATTGAGGCGCTTTCCGGAAAAATCGTCACCTTTACCAACCTCCTTCCGGAATACGATAAACTGACGGAACTTGATGCCAAACGGAAGGAAGCCGCCGACGCCTGCGAAGCGGCACGAAGATGCGAAGAAAACACGATCCGTCAACTGGAAAAGATCATAGAGGAAAAACAGGCCTTACTTGATGAAAAGGAGAAACTGAAGAACGCGGCGGAACGGAAAGGAAATGCGGAGGTAACCCTGAGGGAACTGACCGGTATCGGAGAAAAATTATCCGCCCTTTCAGAACGGCTGAAAAGACAGGAGAACGCAGCCAAAGCCGCGGCCGAAGCTGAAGCAGAACAGAAGTCGGCGGAAGAAAATGTGAACCGTGTTACCTGTGAACGTGACAATCTGCAAAATGAACTGGAGGTTCTGGGAAATACCGCGCTTGCCGTATCAAACTGTACGGAAAAACTGAAGCAATGCAATCTGGACGGGGAGGAACTGAAAAACAGACGAAGCCTGATCTGTGATTGGAATCATGCGGAAAGTGAATATGAACAGGCAAAGGATCAATATCTGATCAGTAAAAAGGAGGCGGAGGATCTTCGAAATCGGGCAATCATTATCCGAAACCGGTATAATGACAATATTGCCGGTATTCTGGCTTCAGAACTGAAAGAGGAGCAGCCCTGCCCGGTATGCGGAAGCGTTCATGATCCGAAACCGGCCGGTCTGACGGAACCGGTTGACCGTCGGCAGACAGAGCAGGCTGACCGGGAGGCTGTGTCTGCGGAAAACCAAGCGAACGGAGACGCAATGAAATGCGAATCGGCAAAGATTGCCGCCGACGGACTGCATACGCAGCTCCTGCGGCTTATGCCGCAGATTCCGGACAATGAATGGAACAGCGTCATTGAACTCCAAATGACTGAAAACGCGGCAATTGCGGAAGCGCTGACCCGGGAACTGGAAACCGTGAAGGATTCGGATATCCGTGCGCGCAGGATCGCTGAAATATATCTGCCGGAAGCTGTTTTGAAATGTGAAGAAGGACTGAAACGCAGACGCGAGACGGACGCGGCTGCAGCTGCAGCCAGAACGGTCCTGACAGCGGAAAAAGCCGAAACAGATAAAGCTGCGGCAGGACTGATGCCGGCGGAATGGGATAACGGGCTGCTGAAAACCATGAACGGGGATAATCAAAAACAACAGGAAGTCCAGAAGGATCTGATCCGTCAGGCTGAAGAGGATCTGAAACGGATGGCGGAGATCGAACTCCGTTTACAGGAGCTGGAGTCGGAAAAAGAGAAACTGAACGAGACACTGAGTACGGACAGATCAAATGCCGCCAAGGAGCAGGAAAGACAGGAAAACCTCCGGAAGCAGTTCCGGGATATTCAAAACATGCTGCCTTTTGAGACAAAAGCAGATGCGGAAGCAGCGATCCGTCGCGGAACGGAACGAAGGAATGAGCTGAACTTTGCGATTGAAACGGCTGAAGCAGGACTGAGAAATATTGAAAAACTGATAGCTGAAAATGAAGGGCGGATCAGTACCCTTGAAGGTCAGTTGTCAGATGTGCAGAAATGTGATCTCGGACAACTGGAATCAGCGTATAACAATGCGCAGGCAGCGTATCTGCAGGCAGAAAAAACAGAGCGTGAGATCTACAGCCGGCTTATCAGCAACCGGCAGCAAAAGGAGATCCTTGAGCAGAAGGCGGAGTCCGCGGACCGAATAGAGCGTGAATTCCGGATGATGAAGGACGTAGCCGATACGGTTGATGGGAAAATCAGCGGTCAGGCGAAGATCACGCTCGAAACATATGTTCAGATGGCTTACTTTGACCGGATCCTGAGCCATGCCAATATGCGTCTGCGACATATGTCCAGAGAGCAGTACGAACTGAGACGGCGTCCCGTAGAGAATGCCGGCACACAGGGGCAGACCGGTCTGGATCTCGATGTGATTGACCATTATAACGGTACCGTTCGGGAAGTGGGAACTCTTTCCGGCGGCGAAGGATTTCTTGCGGCGCTGTCGCTTGCATTGGGAATGTCGGATACAATTCAGGCAAGTTCTGCATCAGCTGTACGGCTGGATACAATGTTTGTCGATGAAGGCTTCGGTTCCCTGAGCGGCAGTTTCCTGACCCTGGCTATGGATGAACTGATCGACACCGCGGAAAACGGACACCGTCTGATCGGTATTATTTCGCATGTTGAGGATGTCAAAAGTCAGCTCCCGCGCAGGATAGAAGTAACAAAGCAGCAAAGCGGCGGCAGTGTTGCCGTGATTCGGTAAAATGAAACAGTAACGGCAGGATGGGGTTCCCATCCTGCCGTTAATATGAAAAAAGAATGAATTATTATTACATTTTTGTGACAATGCAGGAAATAGGGGAGAAAAGAAGAATTGAAGAAATTGGGTAAAGTTGGGATGTCTTTCAGACATCCCGTTACAGCATATTCGGAAGGAGTACAGACATGGTGGATGTACAGAGTTTGAAACTGATTCTGGACAAGAAGCAGGAGATCCTTTCCGGCAACGCAGCAAAGGTCAGCGCTCGCCGGGCGGAAGGAAAAGGGCTGGCGCGCGAACGGATCGCGAAGCTGCTTGACGAAGGCAGTTTTGTTGAAACAGATGCACTGCTGGCTAGCGGAGAGGATTATGCCGGTGTTGTCTCCGGCAGCGGAACGGTGGAAGGCCGTCCTGTGTATCTTTTCGCGCAGGACTTCACGGTTCACGGGGGCGCAATGGGGGTCAATCAGGCCCGCAAGATCAATAAGGTCCTTGATCTTGCGATGAAGACCGGCGCTCCTGTCATCGCCATGTGCGACAGCGCCGGAGTCCGGGTGGATGAAGGGGCGGGGGCAATGAATGCTTTCGCATCCATTTACGGACGTTTGGCACGCCTGAGCGGTGTGTGTCCGCTGATCTGCCTGGTGATGGGTCCTGTCGTCGGCGGCGCCGCCATGATTGCGGAGCTGGCTGATGTGACTGTTCAGGTCAAAGGACAGGGCGCTTTGATGGTATACGGTCCTACTGTTGTCGGAAGCCTGACAGGAAAGACGCTGAAAAGCGAGGATGTCGGCGGAGCCGATGTCATGATGGCACAGGGCGGCGTTTCTCTTGTTGCCAAAGACGAGGACGAAGCGGTTGCTCTTTGCGTAAAGACTCTGAGCTTTTTGCCCAGCTGCAACATTGACGGAACGGAGATCATTGACAGCGATGATCTGAACCGGGATCTGACCGTCAGCGAAGGAACAGGCATGTCCGCTCTGGTGGCGGATCTGGCTGACTGCGGTGATACACTGGAACTGGGCGCTGGTTTCGGAACCGCTCTGAAGACGGTTCTGTGCCGGATCGGCGGACATACCTGCGGCATCGTTGCTTCCGAGAACAGTGTGAATGACGGGATGATCGACGCTGCCGCGGCACGGAAGGCCGCGCGGTTCATCCGTATGTGTGACTGCTTTGATCTGCCGGTTGTGACTTTGATTGACAGCAAGGGAATCGCTGTTCCGGATGAAAATCATCAGGCTGATATGATCAAGGCTGTCAGCGCGCTGCTTTACGCATATGCCGAAGCTACATGCGCCAAGGTATCCGTGATTACCGGCAATGCCATCGGCCAGAGCTTTATCGCTCTTTCCGGAAAAGAGAACGCCGATTTGATCTACGCATGGCCTGGAACGCTGATTTCAGCGCTGACTGCTGAAGCGGCGGTTCAGGTTTTGTATACCGACGAACTGAAAAAAGGGGCTAGCCGTTTTGAGCTTGAGACCGCTTTTGCCACAGATGTGGCCGGAGCGCTTAATGCCGCCAAGGCGGGTCTGGTGGACGATATCATCGATCCGAAGGATACCCGGAAGTATGTGATCAACGCGCTGGAAATGCTTGCCAACAAGGCACAGCCCACCGTGGACAAGAAACACGGCAATCAGCCTGTTTAAACGAAAGGAAACCGGAGTATGGAAAAACTGACATTCGGCATACTGGTTTCTCTGCTTGGAATGGCAATCGTTTTCTTTGGTCTGGTTATTCTGATGTGCCTGATCAAGGTTCTGGTTGCTGCGACCAGCGGAATCGGAAAAGAGAAAAAAGCTGTCAGGAAATCTGAACCGGAAGTGACAACTGTTTCCGAAAAAGATGTTCCTGATGATTCACCCTCAACGGACGACAGTGCTGCGGTTGCCGCCATCATGGCTGCCATCAGCTGTATGCTGGGAGACAATAATGCTTTTAAAGTCCGGCATATCCGCCGGATTACCCGATGAACGCGTTTATATGATTGCGAATTGATGAAGGAGGATACAGATCATGCGTAAGTTCAATGTTACGGTTAACGGTATCGCTTATGAGGTTGAAGTTGAAGAAATCGGCGGCGCTCAGACGGCAGCTCCTGTTCGCGCCGCGACAGCCGCTGCTCCCGTTGCTCCGGCTGCCGCTCCCGCTGCTGCTCCCGCCGCACCCAAAGCTGCTCCTGTTGCCGGTGGAGACGCTGTCAAGGCGCCCATGCCCGGAACAATCCTTGATATCAAAGTCGCTGTCGGTGACAGTGTAAAGGCCGGACAGGCTGTTTGCGTTCTGGAAGCCATGAAGATGGAAAATGAGATTCCTGCCAACAAGGACGGTAAAGTTCTTCAGATTCTGACCTCCAAGGGCGCCACGGTCGAAGTCGGAACGCCTCTGGTGACCATCGGCTGAAAGTTAACGCAAGGAGAAAATAACCATGAGTATTGATGTACTGGGCGCGTTGCGCGATCTGGCGACCGGAAGCGGCATTGCCAATTTCGTAGCCGATCCCAAGGCGCTGATCATGGTAGGAATCGCCTGTTTCCTGCTGTATCTTGCCATTGTGAAACAATTCGAGCCTTTGCTGCTGCTGCCGATCGCTTTCGGTATGCTGCTGACCAACCTGCTGGGCAGCGACATGTACCATGAGGAACTGTTTGCAGGCGGACACGTCAACTGGGGACTGTTCGGGAATGCGGTTCTGGTAAAGTCGCCGGATCTGATGAATCTCGGACAGCTGACCATCAGCGGCCAGTCTGTTCTGCTGAATGGAAACATTGTCGGAACCATCTGCAATACGCTGACCGAAACAACTGTCGCCTTTGACGCGGCAGGCCGTATTCTGTCGACTGTATCCGGAACTCAGCTGTTTGAGACCGTGAATATTGTGATGAACGGCGCCTATCTGGTGGACGGGACCGTTTTCAGCGCGCTGGGTGTCGCAGTTGCAAATTCGGGTACTGTGATCACTCCCGGTTTGCTGGATTATCTGTATCTCGGCGTCAAACTGGGAATTTATCCCTGCCTGATCTTCATGGGCGTTGGCGCGACAACGGACTTTGGCCCCCTGATTGCCAACCCCAAGACGCTGCTCCTCGGCGCGGCTGCACAGCTGGGAATTTTCCTGACCTTTACCTGCGCAGGCCTGCTGGGATTCACACCGGCTGAATCCGGCGCCATCGGGATTATCGGCGGCGCAGACGGACCGACCGCCATCTGGCTGACCAGCAAGCTGGCGCCCCACCTTCTCGGACCGATTGCCGTTGCGGCATACAGCTACATGGCTTTGGTTCCCGTTATCCAGCCGCCGATCATGAAAGCGCTGACAACGAAGAAGGAACGTATGATCGTTATGGAACAGCTGAAGCCTGTTTCCAAGACCCAGAAGATCATTTTCCCCATCGTAGTCACAATTCTGGTGGCTTTGCTGCTGCCTTCCGCGGCCAGTCTTGTGGGATGTCTGATGCTGGGCAATCTGTTCAAGGAATGCGGCGTTGTGGAACGTCTGAACAAGACCGCGCAGAACGAACTGATGAATATCGTTACGATCTTCCTGGGCGTGACGGTCGGTGCGACAGCAACTGCTTCCACTTTCCTGAGCTTCGAAACCATCAAGATCATTGTGATGGGTGTTGTTGCTTTCGGAGTCGGTACCGCCGGCGGAGTTCTGCTGGCGAAGCTGATGAACAAACTGAGCGGCGGAAAGATCAATCCGCTGATCGGTTCGGCCGGCGTTTCCGCGGTTCCCATGGCCGCCCGTGTCAGCCAGAAGGTCGGACAGCAGGAGAATCCTGCGAACTTCCTGCTGATGCATGCGATGGGTCCCAATGTTGCCGGTGTTATCGGAAGCGCGATCGCGGCCGGTGTGCTGCTGTCCATGTTCGGTTGATCATAAAGGAGGAAATGATTCATGGCGAAAGTCAATATTACGGATACAATCCTGCGTGACGGCCATCAGAGCCAGGCTGCGACCCGGATGCGTCTGGATGAGATGCTTCCGGCCTGCGAAATGCTGGACAAGGTCGGCTACTATTCTCTGGAATGCTGGGGCGGTGCGACCTACGACAGCTGTATCCGCTTCCTGAACGAAGATCCGTGGGAACGTTTGCGTCAGCTGCGCAAAGCGCTCCCCAATACAAAAACGCAGATGCTTCTGCGCGGTCAGAACCTGTTGGGATACCGTCCTTACAGTGACGATGTTGTCGATTTCTTTGTTAAAAAGGCAATCGAAAACGGAATCGATATCATCCGTTGCTTTGACGCGCTGAATGATCTGAGAAACATGCAGACGGCTGTTACTGCAACGAAGAAATACGGCGGACAGGCGGAAATTGCCATGAGCTATACGGAGTCTCCCGTTCATAACGAGGATTATTTCGTGAAGCTCGCGGTTGAAATTGAGAAGATGGGCGCGGATTTGATCTGCATCAAGGATATGGCAAATCTGCTGCTGCCTTATAAAGCCTATTCTCTGGTCAAACGTCTGAAAAAGGAGACGAGCCTTCCCATCGTAGTTCATACCCACAATACGACCGGAACGGGCGATATGGTGCTCCTCAAGTGTGTGGAAGCCGGCGCGGATGTTGTGGATACCTGTCTGAGTCCTCTGGCTTCAGGAACCAGTCAACCCGCTACGGAATCACTGGTTGCCACACTTCAGGGAACGGAATATGACACCGGATTCGATCTGAACCTGCTGGCGAAACTGGCGGAGCATTTCCGCGGCGTGGCGGAACGTCTGAACAAGGACGGCTGGCGCGATCCGAACCGTGTTCTGGGCGTTGACGTCAAGACGCTGCAGTATCAGGTTCCCGGCGGTATGCTGAGCAACCTGATCGGTCAGCTGAAAGCGGCCAACGCGATGGATAAATACTACGATGTTCTGGCGGAAGTACCGCGGGTACGGAAAGACTTCGGTTATCCGCCGCTGGTAACACCCACCAGTCAGATCGTCGGAACGCAGGCAGTTATGAATGTTCTGAACGGCGAGCGCTATAAGATGGTTCCCAACGAGAGTAAAGGTTTGCTCCGCGGGGAGTACGGAAAACTTCCGGCGCCCGTGAATGAGGATGTACGGAAAAAGTGCATCGGAGACGACAAGGTGATCACGAGCCGTTTTGCCGATACGCTTCCTCCGGAACTGGAAAAGCTGAAGAGCGAAATGCTGCAGTGGTATGAGACGGATGAAGATATCCTGACCTACGCGATGTTCCCGAAGGTCGCTCCCAAGTTCTTCGAATACCGTCAGGCAAAGAAAATGCAGATTGAACCCACGATGCTTGACCGCGAGAACAAAACATTGCCTGTTTGACGGCTTTTTCCGTCTGAAACGTTGACTTTCCGCATGAAGCGGATATAATATCACTGGTTTGTGAATTTATTATCAAACAAACCGCGACTGATGAAGAAAAGAGGATTTTAGTCATGGCCAATCTTGATCTGACGAAGTACGGGATCACCGGTACCACCGAGATTGTTCACAATCCCAGTTATGAAGAACTGTTCGCCGAAGAAAACAAACCCGGTTTGGAAGGCTTTGAAAAAGGACAGCTGACTGAACTGGATGCCATGAATGTTATGACCGGCGTTTATACCGGACGCAGCCCCAAAGACAAGTATATCGTCATGGATGAAAATTCCAAGAATACTGTCTGGTGGACCACCGATGAATACAAAAATGACAATCATCCGCTGAGCGAAGAGAACTGGGCGAAGCTGAAGAAGCTGGCACAGGCTGAACTGAGCGGCAAACGCCTGTTTGTGGTTGACGCTTTCTGCGGCGCGAACGCCGATACCCGGATGGCGATCCGCTTCATTATGGAAGTAGCCTGGCAGGCTCACTTTGTTGAGAATATGTTCATCAAACCCTCTGCCGAGGAACTGGCTTCTTTCGAGCCGGACTTCGTCGTCTACACCGCGTCCAAGGCGAAGGTGGATGACTACAAAGCCATGGGTCTGAATTCCGAGACAGCTGTGGCTTTCAACATTTCCAGCCGGGAACAGGTTATCCTGAATACCTGGTACGGCGGCGAAATGAAAAAGGGTATGTTCTCCATGATGAACTACTACCTGCCGCTGAAGGGTATTGCCGCGATGCACTGCTCTGCAAATACCGACATGAACGGGGAGAACACCGCGATCTTCTTCGGACTCTCCGGAACCGGCAAGACCACCCTCTCCACTGATCCCAAACGTCTGCTGATCGGCGATGATGAGCACGGCTGGGATGATAACGGTGTGTTCAACTTTGAAGGCGGCTGCTATGC
>CALCUD010000058.1 GCA_937906775.1 uncultured Clostridia bacterium | reverse complement strand
CGCTGCCGATATTCAGCCGCAGCCGGTCTGCTCCCATGATTACCGTAATCAGATCGCTTTCCCCGCGCCGGCTGTTGGTCTCGGTCATCACGGAGACCAGTCCGTCTTCCAGACGGTCGTCTTCCGGTTCCACGACCACGCAGCCGGAAGGCAGCTCCGCCGCGATCCGGTACTCGCCCGGCAGCAGACCTGTAAAGCTGTAGGCTCCGTCGCTTCCGGTCGTCACGGACTGCAGCTCCTGATCCGATTCATCCTTCAGCGTCACCCTGGCTTCCGCCAGCTGTTCAATTCCGTTTCCGCGGTCGATCCACACGGAACCGGCCAACGTCGTGTAGCGGATCATCCCCAGACGCAGGTCTTCCCGGGAGGTTCCC
Organism: uncultured Clostridia bacterium; assembly: GCA_937906775.1. GTDB lineage: Bacteria > Bacillota > Clostridia > Christensenellales > Aristaeellaceae > Aristaeella. The sequence goes on along the minus strand of CALCUD010000058.1, from coordinate 28,988 downwards.
TCCTCCAGGCGGATCCCGCGCATCACCAGGGTTCTGCCCTCCTGGGTAAAGGTGCTGTCACCCTCACCGGAGGGTTCGGTCCTGTCGTCCATTTCATAGCTGACAGTGAAAAGACCGGGAACCATGCCCCAGGTTTCAAACCGGCCTTCCGTGTCTGTTGTGAGGGCGGAGAAAACCGATCCTGTCATTTCATCGGTCACAGTGACCTGATATCCTTCCGGTGTCTGTTCACCCTCGTCAAAAAGACCGTTGCAGTTTTCATCCAGCCAAACCTGTCCCTTCAGTCCGGAAGGGATCGCAGCGCCCAGCATCTGGTCGGTCCAGCTGTCGCCCATATTCACCGTGAGCGAAACCGTCTGATCGTTGACCCCGTGCGAAAGCGGAAGTTTCAGTAGATGTGTTCTGGCGGACACATATCCTTCCGGCAGTTTCACGGAAAGGGTATAGGTATCCGGATGCAGTTCTGTCAGAGCGAATGTCCCGTCTTCTCCGGTCGTGCATTCAACCGGCTCCAGATCCTCGCGGGAAGGCTGCAGCGTCAGGACCGTACCGGGCAGCGGTTCTTCTTCGTCGATCGCTTCGCCGTTACCGTCGTGATCATTGAAGACCGTACCCGTGATCCGGCCGAGCGTCAGACCGCCGCACAGCGGCGCGTCCACAGTGTCGCCCGACTTCACGGTGAAATGTTCACCCGCGCCGGTCCGGCCGTCGCCGGAGATCGTATTCCCGTTTTTACCGGAAAGTTTCGCGAAGATCCCGAATTCCGGCAGTTCATATTCAAGCCAGTATTCACCGGGCATCACGGCATCAAAGAGGAAATCTCCGCCGGTTTCGATTTCGGCGCGGAACTGTTCTCCCTCATCGCTCATCAGGCGAACAACCGTTCCGCTCAGTCCGTTTTCACCGTTATCGGGAACACCGTTGTCGTTCCTGTCCGCGAAGACGCTGCCCTGAACAGTCGCCGGACGAATCATTCCGATATCCAGACCCGTCATCTTTTCACCCAGAGGAACAAAGAAGGGCTCGGTATATCCTTTTCCGCCGGTCAGGTTCAGCATGATATTACCATCTCCCGGCTTTGTAAAGGCATATCCCTCCAGTGCGTCCATTTCCAGCGTGTAATTGCCGGGTGTCAGGTCGGTAAACTCATACTGGCCCTTGGCGTTGGTCTTGCGCATCCCGAGGGTGTTTCCTTCCGAATCCTTCAGCGTGACCGGCTGGCCGGCCTTCACCGCGGATTCCTTACCGCTCATATTGCCTGAGAAATCGTTGTCCAGATAGACCGTTCCGGAAATGGCCGATGGATAGATCACGCCGACATTCATTTCGCGCGTCTCGCCGTCGTTGAGCCGGAAGTCTTTCCAGAAATTCTCCCGCCGGCCTTCGCGCGCCTGGAAATGGTTCCCCAGCGGATCGCTGACGACCTTGGTAAAGTCGCTTCCGTCGTCCGGTAAAACCGCGCGAATCGTATAATTGTTACCGAACAGACCGGTCAGGGTAAACGTTCCGTCTTCGCCGGAAAACGTTTTTGCGATCTCATCGTCATTCGGCTTGATCGCGGTGACCTTGACGCCTGTCATCGGCAGTTCGCCCTCATCGTATAAGCCGTTGTAATTCGCGTCCAGGAAACACCTGCCCGCGATCTTTCCGGCCCAGGTGAATCCGATATTCACATCGTCGCGGGACTGCGACTTCACGCCCTGCTGGTCATTGAGGTCCAGCGTTTCGGAGCATTGTGAAACGCCCTCCCTGTGCAGGAAGGAACGGGCTTTGCCGCCCTCCCGGCTGTAGCGGGTAAACATCATTCCGTCCGGCGCATATGCGGTGACCGTATAGAAACCGGGTTTGACCCGGTAAACAGACCAGTTTCCGTTTTCATCCGATTCTGTTTCGTAGAACAGACCGTTCTTCTGCCCTTCCAGCGTGATCCGGACCCCCGGAAGCATCTGCTCCCCGTCCTTTTTGATGCCGTCCGCTTCCGTTTCCAGCCAGCAGTATCCGCCGACATGGATGTATTTCATGACGCCGACCGCGCGTTCAACCGTCTGATCAGCCTTGACCGGAACCGGCTCGCTGTCCGCGGTAGCGTTTTGGGTAAACTCGATGCAGGAGTCATTCCCCTTGATGCTGATTCCCCAGTCGTCCTCAAATGACATACGGATCACATAATTCCCCGGTTCCAGACCGGAAAACGAAGCGATCCCGGAAGAGTCCGATACAGCTTTCGCAACAGGGGTCCCGTCTTCTTTCAGAATATAAACCGGGAAATCCTTCGCGGCTTTTTCCCACTTTCCCCATTCACCGTTCCGGTTGCTGTCAAGGAATACCGAAACGAGGAGCGTTCCGGTTCCTTCCCCGCCTGTCAGCGCGGATAGCACCGGTTCCGGAGTGGGAGCGGACGTCGTTACAGACGAATAGGGCGGCAGCGTCGGAACCGGAGTCACCTGAGTCGCGGAAGCCGGAGCAGGAGACGGTTCCTCCGTTTCATCCCAGGTCATCGCGTCCGGATCGCTGTTTTGCGGATCTGTCACACCCGCGTCCGGAAGATCCTCATCCTGCATTTCCGGCGCGGGGGCCGGTTCCGGGGTCACATCCGGCAGGGGCGCCGGGGTTGTCACCGCCGGATCGGACGAAGCATGCACAGTGACAGAAACCACATTGTGCTGACCGGGCTGTAACGATAATCCGGATATTGTCGCCGGGATCTGCCATCCGACAGGCATGGTCTCCGCCATCGGCTCAACACGGATATGATCCGTCCGGTCCAGTGCAAGGATCCCTTCACCGGATGCGACCGTGCCGACCTCGATCCCGTCTGCCAGGATGCGGAATGAACCTTCCAGTTCCGTCACGGATGACGTTCCGTCTTCCATGTCCGTCACACCGCGGAACAGGACGCTGACCGTAGCCGGTTCAGCCAAAGCAACGCAAAGCGCTCCTGCCACCGTCAGCGTCAGGAGCGCGAAAAGAATGGATTGAAGAGCTTTCTTCATAGGTTCAGGGAACCTCCGTATCAGTCTCCGTTCGAAATCAGTCAACGAGCTTTACTGTATGCCGGAACTTGTCAAACACATTGGAAACATAAGTTTCCGTATAGCCCTGCGGATAGCTCACATGCAGCATGTACAGGTTCTTGTTGACGCAGGTTGCGATGATCCGTCCGGCAACTTTGGTACCGTCGTGAAGCGTACCCTTGTAGTTCGCGTAGATTCCGGAGTTGCCGAGGAAGGATCGTTCCGCCGTCTGGGAAGGATCGTAATTTTTGAATCCTTCGGAGCCGATGGTTTCAAGCATGCCCTTAATCTCCTTGGTCAGCTCGCTCTTGGTATACTGCTTGTTGACAGGAACGCAGCGGACCGTCAGCGTAGCCGCGTAATCCATGGGCATCGGATTGATCAGGATGTAGGTATCCGACGCGGATTCGTCAACGATCCATCCTGAAGGAGCTTCAAAGGTCATCTTCAGGGTCGTGGCCGTATAGGTCTCATAGCTGAAAGAAAGAGGCGGCAGCGGAGTGGGCGTCGGTTTATCGACAGGATCGATCAGAACGGGCGTCGCGCCTGCATATTCGCTCTGAATCACGGGCGTCTGCGTCGCGCTTGCGTCCGTATCGAAGACATCTTCCCATTCCCCGCCTTCTTCGGAAGCGGGATTGTAGCTTCCGTCGTCAAAATCCTGCACAGGTTCCGCGTAGATGTTCTGGCCGATGTCAGAGACAGCTTCCTCAGGCTGATTCTCCTGCGGCTGATTGGGAACGGTCGTGCTGAATACCTCTTTTTTCTGGCATGATGCCAGCATGATGGCGCACAGGATCAAAACCAGGCACAGCATCCGTTTCTTCCACATGATTCATTCCTCCATCCTGTCATTAAGTTTCCGATCTGTATAACGCTTCATACACACATTTTGTTCCGTTATTCGGCGTCATCCGTATAGAACGGATGGTATACCCTCCTGTCCAGCGAGAAGATCTTCTCGCTGAAGGCGCCTTCCGGCGTCTTGTCCACCACGCCCTTCATGGTGTTCATCCGCGCGTCGATCATATCGATCCAGTGGAGCGCTTCCGCTTCCGGGAACATCGGCGCCTTGGGACTTCCGTATTCGCTTTCCCCGTGATGGCTCAGCAGCATATGCTCCAGCATCACCAGCGTTTCGCCGTCCACCCCGGTCTTTTCCGCGGCGCAGTTCAGATTGGTGATTCCGCGGACCAGATGTCCCAATAGCTGACCGTCGCGGGTATAATCAGTCACGTTCCCGGTTTTGTCGCTCTTGAGCTCATCCATTTTGCCCAGATCGTGGATAATGACGCCGGCCAGCAGCAGATCGCTATTCAGCCAGGGATACACGGCAAGGATGCCTTTGGCCAGCCGGAGCATGTCGGTCGTATGGTGCAGCAGACCGCTGCGCTCAGCATGATGCATCCGCTGTGCGGCCGGGAACCATTCCAGCCGGCTTCCGGACATTTCCAGCATCTCCGTTGTCAGTTTCCGGAGTTTCTCGCTCTGAAAACCCGCGACCGTCTCATCGATTTCCGTGCGCATCTCCCGGCTGCTCCGGGGTGCGCTGGGGACCAGCGTGTTCATATCCACCGGATCCTCCGGCGTGGCAAACCGCCATTTTTCCACCCGGAGCTGCAGACGTCCGTTATATTCCTGAACGGTGCCCCGGACCTTGACAACCTCGCCGCTCTGAGGAACCTGCTGGGTCCCGTCCCAGTTCCAGAGCTTGCAGTTGATCTCTCCGCTCCGGTCTGTCAGATTCATATCGACATAATCGTTGCCTTTGCTGTCCTTCCGCTTTTCAGCGGAGCGGACCAGCAGGAATCCTTCAAACCGGGCGTCTTTTATCAGTTGGCAGATCGTATAATTCTCCATTCATTCTCCTCCGCCCGTGTCAGAACGGCGCGTCTCCGCCGCCGTAGGCTTCCTCCCTTGCCAGATTGGCAAAGGTGGTATATTCGCTCAGCCAGGCAAGCTTGACCGTCCCGAGAGGGCCGCTGCGCTGCTTGGCGATAATCACTTCACCGATGTTCTTGTCTTCCGTATCATGATTGTAATATTCCTCGCGGTGAAGGAACATAACCACATCGGCGTCCTGCTCAATGCTTCCGGAATCACGCAGATCGCTCAGTACCGGCCGCTTGTCCGGCCTGTCCTTGTTGGCACGGCTCAGCTGCGCGCAGGCGATCACTGGGATCTTCAGTTCCAAAGCAATGGACTTCAGCTGACGGCTTATTTCGCCGATCTCGTTCACACGGTTTTCGATCCGCTCGTCAGAATGCATCAGTCCCAGATAGTCCAGGATCACCAGATCCAGATGTTTGTCCATCATCAGACGCCGGCATCTGGAGCGCAGTATGCTCGGAGTCAGTCCGGAGGTGTCATCCAGATACAGGGGGGCGTTGGCGATCGGAGCCAGCGACTGAGCCAGCTTCATCCAGTCCTGTTCGCTAAGCGTTCCTTTCCGGACCCGCTGCATATCCACGCGGGCTTCGGAGCAGAGAACGCGCATTGCGATCTGTTCCCGGGGCATTTCGAGCGAAAAGACGGCAACAGACTTATTCTTCCGGACGCTGGCATACGACGCGATATTCATGGCAAATGAGGTCTTGCCCATTGCCGGACGCGCGCCGATGATGATCAGCTCACCCGGATGGAGACCTGTCAGATATCCGTCCAGATCCACAAACCCCGTCGGTACGCCGGAGATTCCGCCTTTGTTCTCGGCCAGGGTCTCGATCTCGCGGTAGGTGTCGACCAGAACGTCGCTGACCGGCTTCAGGGATTCCCCGTCCGCCCGGTTCATGGCGATATCAAAAATGGATTTTTCCGCGCCGGCCAGGATCTCGCGGACGGAATCCTGCTGGCTGAAGCATTCTTTGGAAATGCCCTGCGCGGCATGGATCAGCTTCCGGAGCGTGCTTTTCTGGGCTACGATATCGATATACGCGTGGGCATTCGCGGTCGTCGGCACCGCCGACATCAGCCGCATCAGGTACACGACCCCGCCGACCCCTTCCAGCGATCCGCGCCGGGAAAGCTCGGCGTCAACTGTTGTCAGATCAACAGGGACCCGGTTAACGCTCAGGCTGCTCATGGCGCGGAATATCTCCTGATGTTCCGGCAGATAGAAATCCTCCGGCTTCAGCTGTTCCATGGCCCGGAGCACAGCATTGCTGTCCTTGAGCATCGCGCCCAGGACACTGATCTCCGCCTCACTGCTGTTCGGGGGGACAACGCCCCGCATCTCCCCGTCGTCGTACGTTGCCATGGTCCGCTCTCCATCCTGTTATTTCTTGGTCAAAGGAGCAACCCGCAGAATCATTTCGGTCGTCACTCCGGTATAGAGCCATACGGAAATTTTCCGGTCGCCCACTTCTTTGATCGGCTCGCCAAGATCGATCTTATGCTTGTCGACCTTGATCCCGTGCTGCTTTTCAAGCTCGCCGGCTACCTCCGCCGTCGTCACGCTGCCGTAGAGACGGCCTTTGTCGCCGCATTTGATCGCCAGTTCAATGACCTTGCCCTTCAGTCCGTCTGCCTTGGCTTTGGCTTCGGCAAGCTGTTCCGCTTCACGGGCGTCCCGCGCGGCTTTTTTGCGCTCGATCTCCTTCAGCGCGCCGGGAGTCGCTTCCGCGGCCAGTTTCTGGGGGAACAGGAAATTACGGGCATATCCGTCGCTCACGTTCAGGATATCATCACGCTTTCCGATGTTTTTGACGTCTTTCAGCAAAACAACTTTCATCTTCAGTCTGCCTCCTCATTCGGGCGGAGATGCCTTGCGTCCCGCCTTTGATCTATCATTCCCATCACGATGGGCACTACCGGTGCCAGCACGGACAGGAGGATCGCCCATACATTGCGCGCGGTGCTCCGCACGCCGATCTTCTTCTCAAGCCACTGCAGCAGACACACACCCTGCAGCAGGTAAGCCGCCTTGAACACCGCGGCGCACATCCATCCGAGATACATGGTGACGCCGCCGTCGGAAAGATAAGCCACAAGCCAGCCGAGCGCCAGCAAAGTCACCGCCAGGCCAAGGCCGCGGGGAATATACCACTGATCGACGGAAGGCAGGATCCCCTTTTCGCCGTTGCGGCGGCGCCGGCTGTCCGGGAGGAGAACACACAGAAACGCCGTCAGCGCGGTATGATAAACGAATGCGTCACACAGGAACCCCGGAAGCATATGCTCCAGGCTGACCCGAAGGCTGTACAGCAGTTCCATCCGGATCTCGTCCGTCATCAGAAAGCCGCCCGCGATATTGACAGTAACCCCGCTGAGCCGGGACAAGCCCGCGCTGTACGCGTTGAGAAGAAGCGAATCGCACACAGGACTCGCAGAAATCCAGTCGCAGCAGCTCTGCGCCAGCCCGTCGGCGATCCGCCCCTGCCAGATCCCGGAAAGGATCAGCAGTCCGCCGACCCATGCCGAAGCCGTAAACGCCGCCCAGAGAACGGGACGGATCACAGGCTTGCGGAAAGGGATCACGGCGATCGCGCCGCTGAGGGCGCACCACGGCAGAGCCACCGGCCACGCGCCGGACGGAAGCGTCACCGCCGAACAGCCCAGGGCAACGGCACAAAGGGCCAGCGCGGCAAGCGTCCCGGAAGTGTATGCCAGAACGGCCGCGACAACAGGCAAAAGGATCAGTGCGGCGCTGAGCGGGAGAATGCCTTTTAAGGAAGCCAGCGTCAGGATCAGCATCCAGACAACCGGCGCCACGAACCATGTCCGCCGTTCCGTCTTCGGCATTCTCTCACCTCCATTGCACAGATATTCAAGTTATTTTATCCCAATCACGCTGAAAATGCAAGATTGATCCACATTTCGTCCTTTCCCGGAAGGACGAAAAAGCCCCCGAAACCTCGATCGGTTTCGGGGGGATGTACGCCCGGCAGGATTCGAACCTGTGACCTTCAGAGTCGGAGTCTGACACTCTATCCAACTGAGCTACGAGCGCTCAACAGATGATATATTATCACACTCGCACACGAAAGTCAAACAGAGATTATTCCAGCGTCACGTTCATAACCACCGGGTTATGGTCGGAATTCTCAAAGTGCAGATCCTTCGTTTCGATGGCGTTCATCCGGACATTGGGAGAGATCAAAAATCCGTCGATCACATAATACTGGGTATTGACGGTATCCTCCGGATCATAAGCCTGATTCAGAAGGCGGCAGGTGGGATGGGCAGGATCGTAGCAGAGCTGCCATCCCTCCGGAACGGCAAGATCCTTCAGATCGCCGACCGCCCAGAGATCCGGATGGGTATTGGGATAGGCCGACAGCGTTTCAGGGAAGCACTGATTCCAGTCTCCTCCGGCAATGACCCAGTTGCCTTTTTCATATTCTTCGGTCAGGAAGGAAAGCAGCTTCTGCGTCTGCGCAATCTTGCCCTCCCCGGAATCATAGGCCTCCAGGTGGAAATTGACAAGGATCAGCTGTTTGTCCGTCCCTTCCACCGGCATACAGGAAGCCAGCAGGCAGCGTTTCAGGTTTGCGACGCGAAGCGGCCACGAGAAAAGACACGGAAGGGACATACGCCGGGCATTGTCTATTCTGAAATCCGAAGCAGTCACGACGCCGGATTCCACCTTTCCGATCGGCGGCCAGGGGAACGGAACAAAATCACATTTGAAATTGCATGCGAAAGCATTGTTTTTCAGCGAAAAATCGGTAACCTGATCGGTTCCGAAAGAGCGCGCTGATCCGATATCCACCTCCTGCAGGATGCGGATCGGAACGTCCAGCGATTCAAGCGTATCCGCGATCCCCTGATGATAAGCCGCAACCTGTTCCTTTGTGGGAGCGGGCGCTTTTCCGCCGCCGTCCATCACAAAATCGCTGTACCTGCCCAAAGCGGAATACCCGGTATTCCAGGTAACGACGGAGAAAGGTTCTCCGGCCTTCAGCGTCCCGGCTTCCCCATTCTTCCGGACCTCAACATCCTCCAGTTCCGCCGGTCTGTACTCCCGGACCGTCAGATATCCGATAAATACGGCGGCGGCCAGCACCACAACGGCCAGAATACTCAGAATCACTCTCAGGATCTTGCTTCCCGAAGAGCGGGATTTACGTGCGGACATATTTCATGCTCCCTTTCACATCAAATTTACTGATCCACCGGGAAATAGACCTGATATCTTTCGTATCCGACATCCTTGAGCGGAATGAACCGGATCCCCGGGTCCTGGAAGCGGGTCCGGAAAGTGTCCTTCCACGAACCCCATTCCCGCTCATTGTCATGTATCAGCAGTTCCTCCGGCTTATGGCCCGAAAGACGGATCCTCCGTTCCTCCCGGCACAGGCCGGCCAGCGCGTAGGGACCGTATGAAAATGCGACAGCCGGGTCCTCGGCGCCTTCCAGTTCCGTGACCCGGACAGTCATCGGCAGCGCGATGCGGATCTCGTCCCCGTCCTCAAATTCCCGTTCGATCCGGTAGAATCCGTTTTCCGGCTGAATATCCGCAGGCGCACCGTTTACCGTGAGCGCAATCTTTCCCTCCGCCCAGCCCGGTTTCCGCAGGTTCAGCGCGAATCGCGCCTTTCCGGCGCATTTCACGGTGAAGCACTGCAGCATCACATCCGGCTGATGAAGGAAGATATGCGCGTTCTCCCCGATCGCCTGGGTCGCGGAGGAGGAACTGGAGAAGTGGCTGCTCCCGCTCAGCGTATCCCGGTACTGGCGTACCGTGACGTCCTTTCCGCCGGCTTCAAAGGTGACCTCTGACGCGGCGTATACGCCGATAAACAGCTCGTCTCCGTTCCGATAATACAAATACCTGTTATGGGCGGAATTGGCCTGTACCAACGTCCCGTGGCAGCAGAAGAAATCATTGAATTTGCTGGCCCAAGCCTTTTTCGCACCGGCCCGGAGAGGCTGGAAGTAGGTGATCAGCCCTTCTTCGGGGTATTCCGCCTCCTCGCCGTTCGCGTGGCCGCCCCGGAAATATCCCTGGGACAGGATGCCGTTATACAGATTGGTCTCAATATAATCCAGATACTGATGATCGCCCGTCCAGCGGTACAGGATATCCGCCAGCCGGATCATGTTGTACACGGTGCAGTGTTCCTGATTCTTGTCGCCCAGCCGGCTGGACATCGCGTGCGGCGGCGTCCAGATCTCGCCGCAGGTTTGCCCGCCGGTGACAGAGGTTCCCCGGCGCGTCACGGCAAAATCCCAGTATGCCAGCGCGATATCGCGGTAGCGTTCCTTTCCGGTCGCTTCATAAACGCGCGCCGCGCCGATCGCCTCGGGGATCGTCGTGTTGGCGTGCATGTTGGTCAGCGCGTCTGTCCCGCAGAGCAGCTGGTCGAACAGACGGCTCCGGTCATACCGTTCGATCAGTTCCAGATATTTTTCCTTTCCGGTAAACTCGTACAGATCCGCCCAGATCTCCAGCATACCGCCCGTCTCAACATCCAGTATATTGTCCATTTCCTCCCGGGTCCTGGAGAAGGTGTAGTCGCAGAACCAGTCTGCAAACTTTTCCGCAATCTCCAGCGCTTCCGTGTTTCCGGTATACCGGTACATATCGGTCAGACCCATGAAGGTTTTGTGTACCGTATAATGCGGCGCCCAGACAGACTTTCCGCGAGCGATCCAGACAAAATATTTTTCCGGAATGGACGCGGCCCAGACTCCACCGTTCTCCTCCTGACATTTTTTCAGTTCGTGAACGATCGCGTTGGCCTTTTCCAGGATCTCTCGGTCTCCCGTCGCGTCATACCGTACGGCGGCGGCGCTCAGCCAGTGGCCCAGAAAATGGCCGCGGAGCTGGCATGTCGGATCTTCCCAGCCGCCGTGGCGCATGGCGCGGCTGCCGAAATTCTGATGCAGCCCAGCCTCTCCGTAATAATTCTGCAGGAGCGCTTCCGACCCGAGTTCCATCATGTAATTCCGGTTATCCGCTTCCTTTGTCAAAAGAACATTATCCTGAAGGATTACATTTTTCCCTTTGATGCTCTGCATATTTCCCAACACCTTTCAGGTATTTTACTTTGTCCTTCATGTATAGTATAATCGCCATCGGCCCCGGAATACAAGACCCAATATTCTGCATTCGTATTCCGTTTTTTTTGTACGGAGAGGAGCGACCCGCCGTGGTATCTGCAAAGGGAGATTTTTCAAAGGGTACTGTTTCCGGGATCATCATCCGGCTCGGCTTTCCGATGATGCTCGCCGAGCTGATTCATGTCCTGTACAATATTGTGGATCGGGTTTATATCGGACATCTGCAGGAGGGCGGGACCCTCGCGCTGACCGGGATTGGGATCTGTTTCCCGCTGATCACGCTGATCGGCGCTTTTGCGAATCTCTGCAGCACAGGCGGTTCCACGCTGGCAACCATTGCCCGCGGCGAAAATGACGATCGGAAGGCGTCCGTGATCATGGGAACCTCCTTCACGGTCCTGGTCCTCATCGGCGCTTTCCTGACCGTCTCGCTGTGGCTGTCCGCTCCCCGTCTGCTTACCCTGCTGGGCGGCGACGCCGATACGCTCCCGATGGCCCTGGAATATTTCCGGATCTATGTGCTGGGTACCGTTCCCGTCATGATCAGCCTCGGTATGAATCCCTTTATCAACGCGCAGGGGTTCCCGAAAACGGGAATGATCACCGTCATGATCGGCGCGGCCGTGAATCTGCTCCTTGATCCGCTGCTGATCTTCACCTTCGGAATGGGCGTCGGCGGGGCCGCGCTCGCCACCGTCATCTCGCAGGTCATCAGCGCGGTCTGGGTCATGGCGTTCCTGCGCGGAAAAAAGGCCCCCCTGCGGCTGACCCACCTGTGTATCGACAGGAAACAGCTTCCCGGGATCCTCCGGCTCGGATTGACGGGTTTCACCTTCAAGATCACCAACAGTATCACGCAGGCCATTGTCAATATCATGCTCCGCAGCTGGGGCGGCGCTCTTTCCACCTTGTATGTCGGCGCTATGAGTCTGATCAATTCTCTGCGGGAAATCATGAGCCTGCCCAATAACGGCGTTACCTCCGGCGGACAGAATGTCATGAGCTACAATTACGGCGCAAAGCTGTACCGGAGAGTTTCCGCCTGTATCCGCTTCATGTTTCTCGGCGGTCTGACCATCAATATACTGATGTGGGCGCTGGTAATGTTCGTTCCCGAACCGTTGATCCGGATTTTCACCGACGACGCGGATCTGATCGCCGTGACGGTCGAATGCGCGCGGATCTACTTCGGCGCCTTCCCCTTCATGACTATGCAGCTGGCCGGTCAGAGTACTTTTGTCTCCCTGAACCGGCCTGGCTACGCGCTGTTTTTCTCCCTGCTGCGCAAAGCGGTTCTTGTCACACCGCTGACGCTTTTGCTTCCCCCGCTGGGGCTTGGCGTTCACGGCGTTTTCTGGGCTGAATTCGTCAGTCAGGTCCTCGGCGCCACCGCCTGCTTCGTCACCATGTATCTGACAATCTGGCGGAAAATGCGAAAAAGCAATACCTGATTTCCGGAACTCCCTGATCTGCAAAGTATTTCCATCATAAAAACAGGGCTTTCTCCCCGAATCCTCCCGGATCCCGATAGGGAAAGCCCTGTTTTCCATAATCCCCGGTCAGTCGATCCGGACATCGCCGCTGACGGTTGACGCGATGATTTTCGGAAGAATATCCTTGCCTGTATCTCCGAAGCGGCAGGATCTGTTCCCGGACCGCGTCGTAATCTCTGTGCGCGCGGCCGTGATCCCGGAGGGCAGCGTCGCGTGCAGATCGCCGCTGACAGAATTCATGCGGATCTCCCGAAGATCCGGGTTCTCCGGATTCACGCGGATATCCCCGCTGACGGTATTCGCGGCGAACGCACCCGCGGCACCCGTCATGCCGATATCCCCGCTGACCGCTTTGAGACATACGTTCTCAAATCGACCGCTGATCTCAACGTCGCCGCTGATGGTGTTACTGTTCAGCCGCGTTCCGTTCCCCCTCATGGAAATATCGCCGCTGGTGGAATTCAGATCCAGGCTGTCCGCCAAATGCTCCGGCGGAAGTCCGACGCGGATATCTCCGCTGACAGTATGTACATTGACGGACCGGGATTCCGTCCCGTCCAGCGTCACATCGCCGCCTCGGCTCGAAATGTCAATGTTCCCCGCGAAATGTTCGGGCAGTTCGATCCGGACCGGCGGCTGCGGACCGGTGGAAATCGTCACGCCCGCTTTGTTCAGGATTCCCTGGACCCGGTTCAGGATCCCGGTGAAGAAAGATTCAGCCGAATCCGTTTTCAGCGGCTCGTCAAAAAAGGATTTCCATTCGTTCTTTCTGTTTTCGGAAGGAGAGGAAACGATCTTTAACATATCCCCGATGTGTTCAACACGGATTTTCTCCCGATCGTCACAGAAAACCGTGATCCGGTCCGACGGCGCTGTCACCACGGTTACATCATTGGAAACAGTCTCGACATGAAGTCTGTTCACGCTGACCGCGTCAAATGTCTGACAGGATCCGCGTGGATCATCCGCACCGTTCCCGTTCATTTCGCCGTCTGCCTCCGGCCGGTTTTTCTTCGGGTATTCATCCAGAACATCCTTCATGCCCTTCAAACTTTCCACCACAGCGCCGATCGCTTCGTCCTCGCTCAGGCCCTGAGCCGTCAGATCCTCAAAATGCTCCTGACAGTTGTTCATCAGTTCCTCATGCAGGACGTTCGTTTCCTCATTTTCCACAGTATCCTCAAACAAAAGATCCACAATGCGTTTGACTGTCGGATTCATGCCCTTCCCTCCTTCAAGATCAATTCGTCCAGAATCTTTCTGGTCTCCTGCCAGTTGGCTGTGTCTTCCCTCAGTTTCAGTCTTCCTGCTTCGGTCAGGCTGTAATACCGTCGCCGGGCTCCTGTGTTTTCATCTCCCCAGTAGGATCGGATCAGGCCGGCGCTCTCCAGACGGCGGAAAGCAGTGTAAAGCGTCGCCTCCTTCAGTTCCAGCGTGCCTCCGCTGAGCTCGCTCACCCGCCGGTTGATCCTGTAGCCGTAACTGTCGCCTTCGTCCAGCCGGCGCAGGATGATGGTTTCGGTATATCCGCGAAGAAGATCCGCCGATATCGTCATGCGATCACCTCCCGATTTGCATAATACACTAAGTTACCTCGCCTGTCAATGTATATCATGTGATTTTAATTTTCCGACATGTTCCTGTTCCGCAGAAACAGGAAAGCCCCGTTCTCCGGTTTTTCCGGCAGAACGGGGCGCCGATTATTTCCAGTACGGGGGAACGTGGGGGCATGCCATCTTTTTTCGGGCAGTCCGCAGCTCAACATAACAGCCGCATTCGCTACAGGTTCCGCGGTGAAGGGACGCGCAACCCCGGCATATTTCCAGCCGGGATTCCCTCAGTGCGGAATCGGCAAGCTCTTCTCCGGGCATCTGTCCGATCCGCTCCCGAAGGATCTCCGCCAGCTCCTTTTCGTCAGGAAGATCGCGGATCAGACACTTCGGACAGGGCCGGCGAAGCGGCGTTTCCGGAACAGGACTCATGCCAGCGTGATCTCCGACACGGAGCAGGGCGGCAGGGTCACCGTCACCTGTTCGCCCGCTGTGAATCCGGTCAGCGGGACCGTATGCAGCGGAGCGCTGTCAAAATCATTGTACTGGCTCATGCCGCCGGAAAGTACGCGTCCTTCCGCGGCAGCGATCTTCCGTCCCGTCACTTCAAAGGTCACGCTCCTGGGCTGATCCGGATCGACATTGGCCACCGTCACGGTCCATTTTCCGTCCTTCTCGGATGCCGAAGCTGTCAGCGACCGGACGGAAAGCTTGTCCGGACCGATGGGATCCGCGTCCACAAAGCAGTCCACTTCTTTTGCGTCCATATGCGCCTTGAAGAGGTCGAACACATAATAGGTGGGCGTCAGGACCATCTTCTCGCCCTCGGTCAGGATGATCGACTGCAGAACATTGACGGTCTGGGCGATATTCGCCATGTAGATCCGGTCGCAGTGACGGTTGAAGATATTCAGGATCGTCGCGGCGGTCATCGCGTCGCGCATGGTATTCTGCTGGTAGAGGAATCCGGGATTGGTGCCGGGTTCCACATCAAACCAGTTACCCCATTCGTCCACGATCAGGCCGATGCGTTTATCCGGATCGTACCGGTTCATGATATCGATGTTCAGACAGACTTTCCGTTCCATATCCGCAGCCCGGTTCAAAGAGTCGAAATACTCCTCCCGGGTGAATTCCGTCGCGGATCCTTTATGATTCCAGTCCGTTCCCAGAACGGTATAGCTGTGCATGGAAAGACCGTCCATGCAGAAAGCTGCATTTTTCATCAGCGTTTCGGTCCATTCCGTATCCGTATCGGACGGACCGCAGGCAATCTTATACAGTTTGTTGCTGCCGTACTGGCGGCAGAAGCACTGATACCGTCTGTACTGGTCGGCATAAAATTCAGGTCGCATATTTCCGCCGCAACCCCAGTTTTCGTTGCCGACGGCGAAAAATTTGAGATTCCACGGATCTTTCCGGCCGTTCTTCCAGCGTTCGCGGACCACGGTGGAATCCCCATCGGAATTCATGTACTCGATCCATTCGGACATTTCGCGAACGGTTCCGCTGCCCACGTTGCCGTTGACATAAGGCTCACAGCCGACCTGACGGCAAAGTTCCATGAATTCGTGGGTACCGAAGGAGTTGTCCTCCACCACACCGCCCCAGTTGGTGTTGACCATGCGCTTGCGCTGTTCTTGCGGTCCGATCCCGTCCTGCCAGTGATATTCATCGGCAAAACATCCGCCCGGCCAGCGAAGGACCGGTAGCCTGATGGCGCGCATCGCCTCGACGACATCCTTGCGGATCCCGTTTTCATTCGGAATCGGGCTGTCCTTTCCCACGAAGATCCCGCCGTAAATGCATCGTCCGAGATGCTCTGAAAAATGCCCGTAAATGTATCTGGATATGGTTCCTGCGCTCCGTTCGGGATTCAGAATGATTTTCGCCATAAGGCAAGCCCTCCGTATATCATTTTCAGGTGATCCTGTCCGTGCCATTATACAATGATGTCCTTCATGCGTAAAGAGTAACCGGGCCGGCCGCGGAAGAAAAACCGTCTTGACACATTGTATCCGTCTTGCTATACTCTGCCCACACATGCTTGCAGACTGATGTAAGCCTCTGCGACGGAAAAATTTCCTTGCGGAGGCTTTTTTGGTCTCCGGAAAGAACACAGTACAAAATATTGATCCGATCGATCCGGCAGCGATTCCGGGAGGATCCTGCCGCGCCGGGAAGGAGTAATTCCAGAATGAGTTATATTCATGTGGATCATCTGTGTAAGACCTATACGGTCCGGAAGAAGAAGCCGGGCAGTCTGGTCCGGGAAAAGTGTCCTGTTCTCGCGCTGAATGACATATCCTTTGATGTCGGTCAGGGGGAGCTTGTCGGCTACATCGGCCCGAACGGCGCCGGAAAATCAACGACAGTCAAGATCCTCAGCGGGATTCTGACGCCGGAAAGCGGTGCGGTCACCGTCGGCGGGATCTGCCCGTGGCAGGAACGCAGGCGTCATGTCAGCCGGATCGGCGTTGTTTTCGGCCAGCGGACCCAGCTCTGGTGGGATGTGCCGATCCGTGACAGCTATGATCTGCTGAAAGATATCTATCGGCTTTCACCGGATGAATACCGTTCCCGTCTGAAACAGCTGACGGAGACCCTGGATCTCGCTCCGCTCATGGATACACCGCTGCGTTCCCTGTCCCTGGGGCAGAGAATGCGCGCCGAGCTGGCCGGAAGTCTGCTGCACCGGCCGGAACTGCTGTTTCTGGATGAGCCGACAATCGGGCTGGACGCCATCAGCAAACTGATGATCCGCGATTTTCTGAAGCAGGAAAACCGGGAAAACGGTACAACCGTGATGCTGACCACGCATGATATGGAGGATATCTCTGCGCTCTGTCCCCGGGTCATGGTGATCGGAAACGGAGCCAAGCTTTATGACGGAAGTCTGTCCGAACTTCTGTCCGCCTACGATACGGTCCGTACCGTCACCGTCCGATATGCGGATCAGGCGGTCCGCCCCGTGCTGCCGGAAAGCTGTACGGTTTCTCAGGATGGGGACAGTCTCCGGATCTCCTACCGGCCGGATGCCGTTCCGACGCCGGCGCTGCTGACCGCTCTGCAGGAAGCCGGTTCCATACGGGACCTCACCGTTCAGCCGCAGAATATCGACCGGCTGGTCGCGGACATGTATAAGGAGATGGGAATGTGAGAGCGCTCTTTGCCGTATTCCGGATGCGGTTCCGGGAGGAATTCCGCTACCGCGGCGCCATTCTCGGCGGCGTCATCTGTCAGACCTTCTTCGGGCTGATCCTGATCGCCGTCTACCGCGCCCTGTATGAAACGCGCCCTCAGTCGCTTCCTTTGCAGGACGTGGTAACCTATGTGTGGCTTCAGCAGTCCTTTTTCCGGATGTTTCTGTCCTTCGACATGGAGCTGACAGAAAAGATACGGTCGGGCGGGATCGCTTATGATCTCTGCCGCCCGCTGAATACCTACGCGTATTATTACGTCCGCGGTATGGCGCAGAAGCTGATCGGCAGCCTTCTGCGCTCCGTGCCGATGCTGATCATCGCGATCCTGCTCCCGGCCGGCTGGGGCATCCGGGGGCCCGTCTCCCTGCCCGCGCTGGCCGCGGCGCTTGTGAGCCTGTTCCTCGGTCTGCTCTGCGTCTGCGCGCTGGACGCGATCTCCACGGGTTTCACCCTTCTTACGCTGGACGGCCGGGGGATTCAGGCCCTGATGAACCTGCTGATGATGACCTTCTGCGGGAACATTCTGCCGCTGACGCTTTTCCCCGACAGCTGGCAGCGGGTGATCCGCCTGCTCCCCTACGCGCAGTTGCTTGACGCGCCGATCCGGCTCTATACCGGCTTGCAGCCGCTGAGCGGGGTCCTGTCGGTCTGGGCGCTGCAGGTGATCTGGACAGCCTTGCTGATGCCCGCCGGCATGCTGCTGTGGAACGTGAACCGCAAACGACTCGTGCTGCAGGGAGGATAAGAAACCGTGAGTACCGTACGATTCTGGCTTCATTCCATCCGGATGCTGATGAAAAGCCGTCTGCAATATCCTGTTTCCTTCACGGTCCAGACGCTGGCGCAGTTCGTCATGGAAGCAGGCGAAATGCTGGCGGTCCTGCTGGTCATCGACCGTTTCGGCGGTCTTCGTTCCTGGTCCGGCGGGGAGCTGATGATTTTCTTCGGGGTAATGAGTCTGGCGTTTTATCTGACCGAGATCTTTTGCCGCGGGATCACCGGCGGGATCGAGGGGATGATCCGTCAGGGCGGAATGGATACGCTGCTGATCCGTCCGCGAGGTATTCTGACGCAGTTGGTCTGCCGGGACGTGGATCCGCGGCGGATCGGCTGCATCGCGGTCGGGATCGCCGCGCTGACAGCCGGCAGTCTGCAGCTTTCCCTGGTGTGGACGCCTCTTCGGATCCTGCTTCTGGCGGAAGCGCTCTTTTTCGGATCCTGTCTTGTGCTGGGCCTGTTCATGATTGAAGTCACCTGCAGCATCTTCTCGGTCAAATCGCTGGAAATGGTCAACGTGCTGACCTACGGCGGCCGAAGCGCCTGCGAATACCCGATCGACGCGTTTCCCCGTCCGGTTCAGCTGATCTTTTCGGTCATCGCGCCTTTCTCCCTCACACTGCATGTGCCCGTTTCCCACATTCTCGGAAAACCTCTCTGGAACTGGCCGCAGTGGACGGCCTTTGTATGCCCGCTGTCCGGTGCGGTCCTTCTGGCGCTGACCTCCCTGCTTTTCTACCGGGCCATGAGGCATTACCGCTCCACGGGCAGCTGATCCGGGATTGATTATTTTTCATCCGGTGTTACAATACAGGATGTTCAGAAAAAAGGGCGTCAATGCCTGCGAGCGCAGGATCAGAATATGATGAAAGGGCCGGGGCATTCCGATTCCGGAATCCTCCGCGGATAATGAAAATGGCTGTTTACGGAACAAAAAGCAATCTGGATCCGGAGGACATGATCGCGAAAGCCGGTCAGCTGGCTGTTGAATACAAGCGGAAAGGCTTTCACTGCCCCGAAGCGGTGATCCGCGCGATTCCGGAAGCGCTCGGATTCCCGGTTCCTGCGGATGTCATCCGGAGCGCCTGCGGCTTCTTCGGCGGAGGCGGCGGAACAGGAGACCGGTGCGGGATCATTGAAGCCGGAATCATGCTGATCTCCTATCTGTACGCCCGTATGCATCCCCTGCAGTCCGAACAGAATGTGCGGACGCTTGTTTCCGTCTGGATCGCCCGTTTCCGGGAGGAGACCGGATCCGTATACTGCCGCGAGATCAAGCCGCCGGAAGTGGAAAAATACGGCGCCGCTGTCGGATGCGAGGATGTCTATCGCCGCGGCGCAACGGTTCTGGCGCGTCTGCTGCTGGAAGCGGACGCGATCCTTTCGGGTACGGCGGAAAGCTGATCATCCCGCGATCCTTTTTACCGGAATATTTCATTGCCGGAATGCGGATCATCCGGATCCGCACCGGCAGACGGGTCCAAGGGCGCGTTCCTTTCTCCCGGAAAGGTAATTATTGTTAATACAAACACCAATAGTCGGAAAACGGTCCCCTGCATTCTCCGGACAATGCGCATCAATAATATGCGGTAATAACCATGCCGTCCTCTGATCAGATGATGAGGCCGGCATAAGGGATATCCCGGATCAGGCATTCCGCCGCATCCTGAATATCATCATTCTTGGGAAGCTCTCCCTCTCTTGCGCAACATTCAAACTCATCCACAATATTCTCAATCAGCACCATATCAATAAACAACGGCAGTTGGGCAAACAACGCTTCGGGAATATCTGTTTCCGTCCGATAACCGGCAAGGACTGTATTATAGTAGCTCCACATATATGCCTTGCGTTCCGCTGCATCCTCAATATGCCAGCACCAGCCCTCACCGTGGGTCCACAGATTGGCAAGATCAAACATGAACCAGCAGTTCATGCAATTGTCAAAGTCGAAAACTGTGATCTTGCCGGTTTCCATATCTATGTGATAGTTGCCATCGCTAAAATCGAAATGGACCATTCCAAAAGTTTCGGAATCAACAGGCAGAGTGTCAAACAACGCAAGGCGTCGGAAGATCGCTGCTTTCAAAACCTCGTATCGATCGGGGATCAATTCGTTGATGTATGTCCTGTTATATTTGTCCTTGTACGCCATGCGGGGATACTGCGGAACATACTGCTTTGACAGACGGTGGATCATGCCAAGTACCTTACCGGTATTGAAAAAATATTCTTCCAACGGAGCACCTTCCCGATAACGGTATCCGTTGTCAGACAGGAGCATCCCCTCCGCATACTCAAACATGCACAGATATGCGGTCTGTCCGTCCAGTTCGCACCGCTCCACAAGGCAGTGATTCTTGGAAGGGATCACATCTGTCACAGGGGCGCCGTGACACGCGAGATAATGCATAAATTCGGTTTCTGCCAGATAATCCGCTTCCGACCTGTCCGGCAGGGAAGATACCCGCAGCACAGTCTTCTTTCCATCCGTTTTGGTGATAATATATACCGTACTGCGACCACCCTCATGCCTAGGCACGCACGTGATCCCGCAGTTTTCCAACGAATACAACTGTTTTGCCTGCCTGATGAGTAAACGCTCATCCATCAATATTCACCTCCGGCATCAGTACAAAACTTCTTCGGACAGAATCATGATCGCCTGCTCTGCATTCCTTGCTTTGACGAATATAGGCCACATAGCATCTGAATTCATATTCATCATCCGTTCATTTCCCACGGTGCCGTTGAATTCGTCTGGCAGCGTTCTTGCATTGATACGGTTATCTTTTAGCAAATTGATTGCTTGATACGCCTGTGCCGTATTCCAAGCAGGGGGTAATTTTATCCATTTATTCCGTATCCGGTTTCTTTTTCGTTTTTCCATCATGGTCTGCTTGCCTATCTGTTGTATGGTAAGGCTGATCATCATCAAGCCCACAATGAACAGGACTGTGTTTTGCGTGGTATCCAGCTTATTGGCTTGGAAACCGATCATGGCGCCACCTGCTGCGCATATAATCCAAATTATGATGTTCCTCAACATATTGATCCCGGCAAATCTGTTCATCCTCCCGTCCTGATGGGGATGCACAATTCACCAACATAATCCGGCGCGGTGGATTCACCTGGCAAGATCCGCTCCAGATAACCGTCTGTCAGGAACTCGTACTCCGTCCCTGGCAACCATTCCTTATAGATGCGGTGCCAGGTCTCTTTGAAGGAATCTTTTGCAGGTCCTACACACTTGAAGATCGCCCAAGTGTATGCTGGAACATGGATCACCTGAAAGCCCTTCGGTATGCCCTCCACATCAGTTGCCATACAGCCAATACCATACAGCCGACGGCTATCATCGTCCAACGATGCGCAGGCACCAATTGCTCCACGGAGCTTGCGGCAGTTCTCGTCTTCATAATATGCTTGCCAGATTGCCGGGATCGCTGTCTCATCCGTTCCGGGTTCAAAGGTTTCTACATGCAATACCAAGTCAAATGCATCCCATTTTTCGATTCTGTACTCCATCACGCTGCCTCCTTCAATGATGATCCTGACGATATACCGATTCATAAAACGAACGGGGCTTCCGTTTTTAGCCTGCACCGGAGATACACCATGGTACCGGCTGAATGCCTTTGCAAAGCTCTCCGGGGAATCATAACCATATTTGAGCGCTGCATCGATCACCTGGCACTCGCCATGCGCCAGCTCCACACCTGCCTGGGACAAACGCCTGGCCCGCATGTATTCCGCCGGTGTCATACCAACAATCACAGAAAACGCCCGCTGAAAATGAAACGGCGAAATGCTGATCCTTCCAGCAATGTCATTCAGCCCGATTTCCTCTGTCAGGTGTTCTTCCATGTATGTGATCGCTGCATTGATCGTTTTGACCCAGTCCATCGGATCACCGCCTTTCAGTTATATTCTATCGTATGGAAAGCAGATTGTCCTGTTTTTGTTTGCGATGTTTTGTCTTGCATAGCAACTGTACATTTTTTCAATCTATGTGAAAGAAACTCAATTATAATTGTCGAAATAAATACACGAAACGAGCCACATTGTGATATAAAGATATATTGTGAGAAGCGGGTATTGTTACAGTTGCCATGCGACTGCACTAATACCCCAACACAATCAACAGTTCTGAGATTTAAGTGGGGCAAAAGTACAATACGTTTGTTAGTGCGCTACATTCGCATTGGAGAGGCGCCGCATCCCGCGTCAGCCCGGTGGGCTGTTCACCAAAGGTGAAAGCGGGAGAAGGCGTAATGAGCAAAGGAGAGCAAGGCACGGCAGTGCCTTGCACGACTATTGCGAATTTGACCGAGCGCAGCGAGACGGGGTTCGACTCCCCTATGCTCCACAAAAACCTTGCAGATCAACGTCTGCAAGGTTTTCACTTTGGTGGTTATCCCTGTGGCTATAGTTTTCTTGATGGGTATTCCTTTCAGTCAGATTTCTCTCTGGGCATGTATTATCAGTATTGTTGTCACAAACTGGAATACTTGCATTTCTCTTTTGCCTGAAAAGGATAAAAGTGATAAACAAGGAGGAAAAAGAATGAAATATGCGATCAAGGCAATGGCGGTAACTGGCATCTGTGGAGCGATATACTGATTGTCCGTGTTTACCTGTTATGAAAGCTGCTACAAGGATTCTCACACTAGATGCTAGGTGAGGTTCGACTCCTCTGCGCTCCGCCACCACCCTTGAGGCAGATGCTTCAAGGGTTTTGAATTTTATTAACAAAATTCTATCCCCTGTACACCTTAATATGACCAGGAACCGAAGCAATTCCTTCCCATGCGTTTCCACTTCGGAATCCATCATGAGGCACAACATTATGCTTTTCAACAGCTTGCTCGTTTGGAGTAGACGCCAAGAATTTCTCATAGGACAGTCGTAGTCTTTCAAACGTTTTTTCTGGCAGTTACCGTACCGGTTTTACATTATAGTCAAACAATCTTTCTTCTTTGTTGAAAACTACCAGCTTACCTTCCTCAAGTTTATTTACGAAACGGTCTGTCTTTGTTCTTGCACCTTCTTCTATAATTGGGAGACAATAAAAAACCTTATTTCCGTTTCCTTTTTTTGCTTTCATAATAATGAATTCTTGCTTCCCAAAGAGCTGTGAGGTGATGACTATGCCAGCCTTCATCTCATGACGCTTGATTTTTTCATTCTTAGGCTTCTCATCTTTTTGTGCTTGAACAAGACTCACCGTCGTATGCTGTTTATCTTGAACTCTGTTGCTGATAAACAAGCGCAGAGCAGGTATCGCTTTATTACATTCAGGACAGTTGCCATCTATTGAATTAGATAATACTGTGACTTTCTTTTTGCAAAAAGGACATGGAACAACAATCCTGTATTCACCCTTCATGAAGAACCTCCTAAACAGAAAGAGTTAGATTTCATCCAGTTTCCAGAAGTGTCTTTCCCTGCCGCAATTGCAGCCAACATAAACATTCTTTTTTCCTTTTCCAGCGGTAAGTGATATGCCATCCTCCGGGCAGAATCTGCCATTCTTGTTTCCGAAATAGAGATAATCATCAACCATCTTGGGTTCAATCCAGACGAATGTCCTGCATTTTGAATCACTACAAACCAAGAAGAATTTCCCAGATTTTCCTTTCTTCAATATCAGGGGTTTCCCGCATTCTTCACATTTCAGTTCTCCACGCACATAAGCTCCGAAGGTGTCATAAGTTCCTTGACCATTTTTCTGGTCGTCCATGTCAATTATACTGTTCATTTCCAGAAAACTATACAGAGACTTTGCACAGTGTTTTCCGACAAAGCGCACGACCGGCCTGCACCATACCTGAAGTGGCTTCCCTTCAATAATGAAACAGGCGCCTGATGCAGGCTGACCAAACCACGATACTTCTTTGTCGATCAAAGTGACCGGATTGGCAACAAACTCATTCCGACCTGGAAGCCAAGTATTTTGCCGCAGAAGACCTGAAAGCAAATCAAGAAATCCGGACACAGTTCGTCAAGGCCTATGTCGAAGGCAACGATCTTGAGATTACCGCATATCAGGATTACGGTTGGGACCCGATTCCGCTGAAGTAAAAAAACAATTATGAAAAAAGCTCCCGGCCATCTGACATGATATCAGACAAGCCGGGAGCTTTCTTAGTCGTCCCAGGATTTGATCGGTGGTAATCCCGCAAGTTTTCGATTCCGGTTTACTTCCCGAAGATGTGCGTCAGGATCGCCAAGCTGCCGAGCCACATCCTCGTCCCATACCGGATAACTCCAGCCGCGAGCTGCGTATCCACCGTACCCATTATCATAGAATCGTTCTTCTCCGTGCTTTCGGCCTTCTTCGGTCATTGACCAATCACCAGGTTTTCCCTCCAGGTACCCGAGTTCAGCCAGTTTCTGGTTGACTTCCTTGGAATCAAGGCCGACCATCTGACCCAGGCGTCTTGCGCTTTTTCTCATTCGGCATTTCTCCTCACCGATTCCCAGAATTCAGCTTGTTCTGCCAGTCGTTTTCAGCCGCCATACCAACGAGACGATTGTACTGAGCTATAAGCTCTTCTCCACCTCTGACGCCGCGTCCGCCCGTAGCAATGGAACCGTCGCCCATGTTTGCCATAATAGCAAGGGTTCGGGCCATGCCGTTCAGTTCAGAAATGGGTATCCCAGTACTGGCAACAGGTATTGCCATCTTCGTCTCTATCTCTTTTCGTGTCCGATACAGTTCACTTTGAATCGCATTCTGACGCGCTACCTGCTGGGGGACTTGCCGTCCGAAGATATCTGCAAGAAAATTTCTCATTCGAGTTTCCTCCTTCACATAAACTGTACACCTGCACTGATAGTCAGTGTTATTGGTGCGGTACACTTGAGCAGTTCGCCATCAGTGAGTTCCACATGGAAACTGCCCGTTCCATCCCCGTAGTTCCCGTCTGCAAAGACGGAGAAATCTTGTTTCACGTCTCCTTCTCCGCCATCTGCGTAGATGTATATATCCATCCACATGGAGCCTTTATACACAACAGAGATATCATATGATCCAGCCGGAATATCTTTCCCTACAAGGTATGAGCCTTGAGGGAGATCCGCAGACTTTTCGATATGCCGGTTGGCGATCTCCTGCTGTACTGCTTCCAACAGGGAAATCAGCTCCTTGTCGTTATACTGGCTGAGATCCACCGTCTCAGCCAGCGCAAAGGTTCCGACAAACAATGTGATCGTGATGATCACTGCAATCATTTTTTTCATGTTCATTTCCTCCTTATTACCGGTTTTGTCTGTAATGGTCGTAGAGCGCTTTCCCGCCAACACCAGCCCCTGCTCCTGCAAGCGTCATGAGCAGCGCACCCCACCAAGGTACTCCTCTTTTTTCCACAACTATCGGCGAGGTCGGTCTGGCAGACGAATAAACCCTGGCTGCTGCTGTCCTTATCGGCTGAGGTTCATCAACAGGCGCTGAGTTGGCTATCCGCCTCATGATTGCTGTCAGATCCTCGATGATCTGCTGGCAGTCCACACCGCACGGGTACCTTGCATCGATCTGATGACTTGTGATCTCAGCTTCGATTTGTTTCAGTTCCTCTGACATGATCAGTTCGTCACCATGGTCGAACTGCTGGATAGTTTTGGCCACTGTGTTACAGTAGGTGATCGGTATCTGATGGTATTCGTCTTCAATATCAACCTGTTCGTTAACGTACAGGAGCAGAGCGTGGTATGGCACGGATGCCAATTCACCCAGGCAGCTCCGCAGGAGAAACTCCTTCCGGTTCATCTTCTCACCCAGGTTGTACTCTCCGAACCGGTCGTCCTTCCTCACCAAGATGCCCTTCTCAGTGATTCGAGCGTCCCCGTTGAAGTTTTTCGCTTCCACCACGAAGATACCGTAAGGCGTCAGCACGATGGCATCGTACTCAGTCCGATCAGTGCCATCGTCAAGCGTGATGTTGTACAGAATCTTTACGCCGGGCGAAAACTCAAGGTTGCGAAGGCCGTCACGTGTCCGTTTTTCCCCCTTGGCACCTTTTTTCAGCGAACCGATCAGGAATCCGAGATTTTTCATTCCTTCTCGAAGCCGCTGGAATGTCTCATCCTCATCAACGCCATTTTCATGTGCAAGACGCTCTAGAAACGACGTGATATCTCTGGGGGTAATCCTCTCCGTGATTCCCGAGGATAGCATCACATGGCATATCGCGGACTGAAAACCAACAAGTTTTTGCTCCTGTTCCTCGTTGGTAAACAGATCCTCAGCCTTCGGTGCCCACTGCTCCAGGTATGCTTTTTCCGTGTTGAAATCCTTCATAATCTTTCGCTCCCTTCAAATATTCAGATGGACGTATCCATCTGCGCTACGTCAACCAGTTTGTTTTCAGTTTTCAAGGTTCGCCCGCATCCATAAAGGTTTGTGTCCGGGACGAGGGTGGGTGGTCAACCGTCTCGCGGGTAGCCCGGTTTTTTAACCAATTTCTCCTTTCTGGCGGTGCGCCTTGGGTCTCGCAGGCTGGAAGCCCTCAGTGTACGATGCTAGAATACTCTTGTTTTGCTTGGCTTTCGTTCGCTGATAGCGAAGTCGCCTTCATTGTGTGCTTCCCTCACATCGTGCCTTTGAACAGTCAGGGTAGACTGCTGCAGTGCACATATCTAAATACTCTTTATAAGTTCTACTGCCCTGTTCGCTGATAGCGAACTTGTTATTCTTCAGCTCGTATGAAAAATACAGGCCACTAATTCGCGCAATTGGCCATTTAAAACGATGAAGATTCAATATATACTTTAAAATTGGAAACAGAAGTTTCCACATTGCTTGCTTTACATGAAAACTATATGTGGAGGGATGGAAATGAAAGGCAGTAAAAAGCTTGGATACAACTTACTGGGCTTACTACGAGCGTTTAATGAAACGCAAGGGCATCTGGCTCTTACATTAGGCATTTCTACATCATATTTATCTGAGATTGTAAATGGCAAAAAGGAGCCTGAAAGAGCTCAACTGGAGAAGATAGCAAAGCACTTTGGCATGTCACCTGAATCTTTGATGAATGATGATTTTGCAAGCATCCGGCAGATAACTGACTTTGAAAAATACACGCCGACCCTTGCAAAGCTATTCCCGCTGTTTGCGTCGGAAGCATCCCTTAATAATAAGGATTTTTCTGAAGCACTTGCTGCTCAGAAGAAACTATATAAGGCAGAGGAAGATGGCATACCGCTGCCAGAATCAGAAGCGGACAGTCTATTTAATACAGTATTTGACAGGTACTCTGAGGTAGAAGATGAAGTGATCGGTGAAGAAGTTGCAGCGAACACGCTTTCATTTATTTTTTATATGCTGGTATGTGGGAGAGTTACTGAAATGCTTGCCAGATATAAAAATCACGAAGAATCATATCCAATACTGATGAGTAAGCTTCTGGAGAGTAAGCCCAAGTCAAAGGAACGTATCGATGAAATCCTCGAGAGCGATAGACCGATTGAAGACAATGCATTTAAAAATATGGTAAATGATCCTGAATTCGACGAAGCGATTAACGAAATATTTGAAGGCTTGCGGGAAACAGATGAATGGAATGACCTAATTGACTATTATATTGCCCTGGAGTATATTTTCGGGGCTGTGGACAATGTATTTTCCATGGAACAGAATCATGACTTCGGGGTAGATTTAATGCTGAAATATGCAACAACGTATGAATTATGGCAGAATTTGAGAAAAAACGATCAATAAGAGCCATTTTAAAAATGCAGAGAATAAAAAGAAAACTTCTGAGTATAGTGAATAGATTTGTCAGATAAAAGTTGGTGTTAGTGAAGGCTTTCATATATTTATTCTATGGAAGGCAAAAACACAAAGTGAAAAATGCATCCCCGGCAAATAATTATTGATTTAGGAAGGGTAATAAATGGTTTCCGTCATTGTTCCGGTTTTCAATGTTGAACCATATCTGGATCGTTGTATACAAAGCATCGTAGACCAGTCTTTTCAGAATATAGAGATTATCTTAGTAGATGATGGTTCCACTGATTCTTCTCCAAAAATCTGTGATGCGTGGAAACAACGAGATTCAAGGATCATTGTTATTCACAAAAAAAATGGTGGTTTGTCAGACGCAAGAAATACCGGTATTAACGCTTCCCAAGGAGAAAAACTTTGTTTTATTGATTCAGATGACTGGATTGAGCCGAATTATATTGAATTGTTGGAC
Organism: uncultured Clostridia bacterium; assembly: GCA_937906775.1. Taxonomy (GTDB): domain Bacteria; phylum Bacillota; class Clostridia; order Christensenellales; family Aristaeellaceae; genus Aristaeella. The sequence continues at coordinate 745 of CALCUD010000058.1, read as the reverse complement.
TGTGTGATGACGAAATACACAGCAGAAATAGCTGTATGTAATTACATTCGTGAGGTTTCATCTGAGGATTATGTGAACAGTGAAAAACGGATTGCCTCAGGAAAAGACCAGTTCATCGAGGAGCATGTATTTACTGGCAGAGATTTTCTTTCGCATATTTATATGGGAAAATATGTGACATGTGTAATAGCATGCAATAAGCTATTTCGCCGTGAACTGTTTGATTCAATATGCTATCCTGTAGGAAAACTGCATGAGGATGAGTATGTGATCCATCGGCTCGTATATTCGTGTAAGCGAGTTGTTTGTATTCCCAATATTGGCTATCACTATTGGCAGCGTGCAGATGGAATTATGGGAAGATCAAGTGTGCAGAGAGATGCTCCGTTCCTCATGGAAGCCTACAGTGACAGATGCCGGTTTTTTATAGATAGAGGAGAGCAATTCCTGGCAGTAAAATCTGAAAGACAGCTTCTGCACTGGATAAAAAAAGCACAGGAGAGTCTGCCAAAGGAACGCATGAAATATCAGCTTGAATTGTTCCATATGTCTGCAGATATGTATCGGAGACATTGGCTCAGTTTTAAAACTTTGGTAAAGCGGTTTATACGGTGTTATTTTCTCTAATTAATGCCTGCTGAATAAACAGTGAAACTGTTCGTTCTTATAGCGAAGTTCTGAAATTCAAATAAAATGGCTTTTTTTAACCATTTTATTTGGATCAGACAGTCAATCAGGGAGTATC
>CALCUD010000057.1 GCA_937906775.1 uncultured Clostridia bacterium | reverse complement strand
CAGGTAACTGCAGAAACATGAGGGTGCGGACAGGTGAATGTCCGCACCCTTTTTGCAAATTTCGGTCGAACGGTACGCCCATTCCGAAATTAGCGGTACGCCCATTCCGGTCTGACCGGTACAAGTATTTTGGATAAACGGTACGCTTTTCTGTATACTGATCGCAAGACTGTGTGATCAGTCAGAAAGGAGCATCGAAGCAGATGCAAAAGTTTTCCACGTGAGTATTCCGGGGTAAAATCCATCACCAGTCCGGCGTAAGGAAATCACCATTCCGATAAAATGGAAATCATAGTTCCGGTATGATTTATCCTGACTGATGGACTGAAGCCGCTGATTGATCCATTCGCGTGTGTATCCGGCGCGTTCATAGGTGGAAACAAGGCGATCAGCGATTAGTTCCGGATCAAGCGTTTCTTCGATACGTTCACGACCAACTTGTGCCAGCCACAATTTGAAAGGCTCTGCTTTCTTCGATGGAATGGACTGGATGATGCGCAACAACTGTTCCGTGTTGGCAACATCGGTGGAGCGACGCTTACCGTCTGCAGCTTTCATTTTCAACTGCTTACAATTTGTAAGCAGTTCACTAGCCCCTTCCTCGTTGAGGCGTTTCTTCAGAACGGCCCAGTATGTGCTTGCGTGCCGAGCATCCGGCTGATCGGTAAGCACACCAACAACATCGACAATAGAGAAAAACCATTCTTCGGTTTCTCCGTCCCAGGCTGTACGGATAGGCTGGTCTTCAAAAAGCTGAAGACTTTCTGCGTTGAACACGAGAACACCTCCAAATGTATATCACTTATATTTAACCATACAAGGATTGTCTTTGCAATCAGCTGATGTTTCGGATGTTTCGGCAGTTTCGTTGTTCGTGTTCACCTGTTTTCGGGCACTCATCTTTGGGAAATATGATTTATATTCACTTTGCATATCACTGACCATCTGTTCTGATATATGAATGGGTTCAGGTGTGACTGGGAGTGTGAGAATCAGCTTGGCTCCAGGGTAGGCGGTATTGCCAGGTACTTCGGTGCGCACGCATTTTGCTTTATCCGGAATGGAATGTCCCGATGAATTGTAATAGTGTACACGAGCAAGGGTAATGCACCTGCCAATGATAGTAGTAAATGCATTGATTCCACCTACGCGAAATACACCGCCCGGTTCAATGAAAACAAGCAGGAGATCCGGCGGGAATTCTACGGCGAAGACGGAAAGGTCAGCAAAAAGATTCCGCTGGACACGGACGGCCGGGAAATCGTTCAATAAGCCAGGTAACTGCAGAAACATGAGGGTGCGGACAGGTGAATGTCCGCACCCTTTTTGTTTCTGGTCCTTGATATCGGGGTTTTACGGGTACAAAAAATAGTATTTCATAAACGATATTTTGGCTGATTTCGGTATTTCTTCCTATTGTATGGGAATATAAAAAATGATATACTATTATGTATTTGTGGTTACATGATGTCTGTACTTTGATTTTTTTACCGCTCCGGAAACGGATCGCGCGTGACGGCCACTCGTTCGGAATGTGAGGTTTTTGCTGATATGAAACGCTTTTTATCTTTCCTGATCATATTGACAGTTCTGTTTTTATCTGTTGCGAATGTTGCTTTTGCATACACCTATGTCGTTCACGACGGAACGAACATGACATTTGATTGTGTGCTTGAAGGAACAGCTGTTGGTTCATCAAATAACCAGAACACCATGGCGCTGCGTTCCTGGAAAGGATTGGACGAGCAGTATTACATTGCGGTCACTGTAGACAGAGATAAAGCCCTGGCAAACAACAGCGGTTTCCCGGCTGCTCTTCAGGCGTACCTTGATGATGGAACTTACTCCTCAGCAGACTTTATTACAAACGGCGGAAAGCTGATCATCAATCCACCACCGTCTTCCGGAATTGAACTATACAGTAAATCAGCAAAAGAAGCGAACAGTAAATCAAATGCCTGGCTCATTATCAGCATGTCGGCGGAACAGCTGGATAAAGCAAGGGATCCTAACGGCGGAACAACCACCATAACAGATATTAACGGAAAAACAGTTACGGCACCATATTACCAATTCCCGGTATTTGCAGAAGGCGGATTTGCCATCGCTGGCACAGGAATTGCCATTGATCCGACCATCACAAATGCTATCGACGAGGACGTATCTTATGTCCTTTATTATGATGTAAACGGAGGAACCGGTTCTATTGACCAGCAGCAGGAAAAGGATACAGCTGCAAGTCATACTTTTACAGTTAAATCGGATGAACCGACGCGGACCGGATATAAATTCCTCGGATGGGCTTCCACGGCATCGGCAACCACTCCGACAATTTTCGCCGGCGATTCCGTTACGATCACCAAAGACGAACTTCATAAAACGATCTATGCGGTTTGGCAGGAGAATACTGCGCCGGATACCTATACGCTGACGTACGTATGTGAAAAAGACGCGACCTACGGAATTCCGGGCGACGCGATGACGCCTGCCAGGGAAGAAAACATCGCGTACAACGGGAAAGTGGATCCTCTGGCGCCCGTACCGAAAACAGCGTGGACGACCAGCAACGGAACGGATCAGGGAATACCCGGAACGTGGAGCTTCAGCGAGAAGTGGCTGTATAACAACAATGAAGTCACCAAGGTTGAAAACATCAAAGAGAATGTGACGGTCAAAGGCGCGTGGACGTTCACGCCGGGGACCTATACGCTGACGTACGTATGTGAAAAAGACGCGACCTACGGAATTCCGGGCG
>CALCUD010000056.1 GCA_937906775.1 uncultured Clostridia bacterium | reverse complement strand
TGATCGCGGAGGAAAGGATCTTCAGCGTCTTGCTGTCAAACCGCTTTTCAAAGAACTGCGGCATGGTCGCGGAATTCAGATGCTGCGTCATGATGCGGGTTCTTCTGCCCAGAACAGCCCAGGCCAGCATGGATCCCAGCACAGCGTTCGCGATCCCGACCCAGGTGGAGGCAACGCCGAATTTCCATCCGAACTGGCCGGCATAACCGACAAACACCACAGCGGAAAAGTAGGATGTTCCGTAGGCGAAAGCCGTCAGCCACGGTCCGACGCTGCGGCCGCCCAGAATGAATCCGTTCACGTCCGTGGCATGTCTCCTGCAGTAGAAGCCCACAGCCAGCATGATCCCGAAAAAGGCAACCAGAAAACCGATTTTGATAACCAGATCCATAACAACGCCTCCTTTGAATTGAGAGCGCTTGCCGGTTGCATGGGCGTGTCCATGAAAAAACGCCCTCCTGACATTTCTGTCAAGAGGACGGAATTCCCGTGGTACCACCTCATCTTCGCCGCTTGCGCGACCTCATTGGGTACATACATACCCTGAACGCTGTAACGGGCGTACCCGACATTACTTACTTGCAAAAATTCCGCCGGAATCTTTGTGTTCATAATGCTGCTCGGAAGAGTAATTCGGATCATGGTTCCCGCTGTCTCGCACCGCCCGGCAGCTCTCTGGAAGGACCGTTCCATCACCCTACTGGCTTTCGTCATCGCATTTGATGAACAAAGAATAGTCTTGTTTCCGGTCTCCGTCAAGTTTTTTCCCTGTTTTTCAGATCCGCTGCATGATATGCCGGAAAAGCGGCTCCATGATCCTGTACTTTTCCGTACAAATGCGGTATACTTTATTCAGGCAGAAATATACAGATTTCATTTTCCGGCTGCGCCCGCAGACGCGGATCCGGCAAATTATACATGTCCCCCCTTATAAAGGAGTACAGATTATGAAGAAAAGCATCAGCATCGCCGTCATTGCAATTCTGGCAGTTCTGTCCGCCGTTTTCGGAATCCTGTATTTTACTGGCCTGACGGACCGTGCCGGGAAGATCGAGGCATTATCCGCCGATCTTTCCGGGAAAGAAGGACAGATTGAGTCATTGAACGCCGATGTCGCGGAAAAATCAAAACAGATCGAATCTCTGAGCGACGACGTCACAGAGAAGAACAGGCAGATTGAGTCCCTGAACACCGATATTGCAGAGAAATCAAAACAGATTGAATCCCTGAACGCCGATGTCGCGAAAAAGGCCGGACAGATCGAATCCCTGAACACCGATGTCGCGGAAAAGGCCGGGCAGATTGAATACCTGAACACCGATCTTGCCGAGAAAACCAGACAGATCGGAATATTGAATACCGACGCCGCGGAAAAAGCCGGACAAATCAAAACGCTGAACACCGCCGTCTCTGAAAAAGACAGACAGATTGAGAGGCTGACGGCCGATGTAAAAGAGAAGGACGGTCAGATCATCACGCTGAGTACGGATGTGTCGGAAAAATCATCCCAAGTGGAAACGCTGATCGCGGAAAGCGGGAAAAAGGATGACCGGATCACCGAACTTGAAAAAGAAGTCAGGGCGCTGACGCCGCCGACGCCGGAACCTTCCCCCGTACCGACGGAAAAGCCGGTCGCGCCTGAATTGCATACCGAAGCTTCCGCGGAGGCTGATCCCGGGATCATCAAAAACACCACCGTCTACAGCGGAGGCAAAACCGTCACGGATTACAGGCGTTCAGATGAAACGCGCGTCAATATGCCGGCTGTCGGCGAATATACCCGGATTCCGGTCGGGATCCTGACATACAGAACCGATTCCTTCCGCCAGAATGCCGCGGTCGGCACCGTATCCGGCGAAGGGACTCTGAAGCTTGAATGGATGGCGGAGGCCGGAAGGCTCCTGGGCGCCAAATCTGTCATGTATGACGGCATCGGATGGACCGGACAGCCGGCAATCGTGAAGTGGACCAAAGAGGTCCGTGAAAACAGCAATCTGTACGATTCCAAGAAGGAAAAGTCCGGTTTGAAAGAAGTGATCATTGCCGGTCTGGACGGACAGATCCATTTCCTGGATCTCGCTGACGGAACGTCAACGCGGGACAGCATTAACCTCGGCTATCCCATGCGTGGAACACCCAGCCTGCATCCCAGCGGATACCCCTACCTGACCGTCGGGCAGTATGCCCGCAGAATGAAGACCCGCACCGGAAACATCGGCCTTCGTCAATATGATCTGTTCACCCAGAAAGAATTTGCGCTCATTGACGGTCTGGATCTGAAGTACGGTCAGCGCGGTTTCAGCAAAAACGGCTCTTTTGAAACCTCCGCGCTGATCGACCGGACATCGGACACCATGATTACAGCCGGTTCCAACGGCCTGCTGTATGTAACCTCTCTCGGCAGTATTTTTGACCATACGCAGTCAAAATATGTTATTGCTCCCTCCACCGTGGTGCTCCGCGGAAAAACCGCTTCGGAAAAGGTCAACACCCTGACAGCGGTCGAAGCCTCCGTCGCCATGTACGAGGGTTACGCATTCTATGCAGACATGGGCGGCATTGTCCGCTGTGTCGACGTCAACGCCATGAAAACCGACTGGGCTGTGGAAACCGGGGACGCCGTGGAATCCACCCCCGCTCTGGATTTCAACAGCAGCGGAGGGTTGGATCTGTATACCGCGAATATGCTCATCAACCGCAGAGACGGCGATGTTTCGGTCCGGTGTCTCAATGCCATGACCGGTGAACAGAAGTGGCAGTTTGCAGTCAACGTAAAAAAGAACACGACCAATATCGTGACATCATCCGGATTCCGCGCTTCCCCTGTCATCGGTCAGGAAAATCTGTCGGATCTGGTGTTTTACACAGTCACGGGGCTGTCCGAAGAGGGCGCGTCCGCTCTGGGTCTTGCTCCCGCGAAGGCGGCCGTTATCGCTTTGGAAAAGAAAAGCGGATCTCTCCGCTGGGCGTACGGTCTGTCAAGCCGGAGCGATTCCTCCCCGGTTGCCGTATATGACGCTTCCGGGAACGGCCGGGTCGTTCAATGCTCCTCCGATGGCAGGATTGTCATGCTCGACGGTCTGACAGGTCAGGAAGTGTCCTCCCTGAAGGTCGTCGGAACGATTGAAGCCAGTCCCGCCGTTTACAACGGTATCATGGTCATCGGAACAACAGGAGCCGGAAAAAGCTTTATCTACGGGATCGCGGTCAATTGATCCCGGAAAGCCCTGCCGCCACGGCGCTTCCTGTCTCTGAACAAATACGTCAATGATCCTCCCGGCCGGCGTCCGGCCCGGGAGTTTATTTATCCTGTTTCTGCTGCAGAACAATTTTCGGGGATAATTCCCTGATATGCGCCATATCGTTGAACAGATCCAGACGCGGAAAGCAGTATTGCCCGGGTATATCCGGGAAGCTCAGGATAATCACGGATGTGAAGCCGTATTCCATACGGGAAATGACCCACGGGAACGGCAGATCCAGAAGATGGGCCAGCACGATCGCTCCGGAGCCGCCGTGGCTGAACAAAGCGATCGTTTTATCCGTATTGCCGAGACACAGGAAACGGTTCCCCTCATGCCGATAGCCGAGTTTTTCCAGAAAGCCGTCAAATTCCTTTGTTACTCTGTCGAAATGGCCGGTTGCTTCATTCGTTTTATAATAGGGATGTTCCCGCCAGTCCTCCCTGTAAAAGTCAAAACCTTCCTGCATCATCCAGTCGCTCAGCGTCCATGGATGGCCTTCGCACGGAACGCCGGGACCGCCCCAGCCGATCTCATGCATAAAATCCAGCGTCGTGACCGGCAGGCCGAGCTTTTTCGCCGTATAGGACGCGGTCTGCTGCGCGCGTCCGAAAGGAGACGCGAAAATTTCCGAAATATTCTCATCCGCAAGCCGCTCCGCCGCCGCGGCCGCTTGTAGCATACCGGTTTCCGTCAAACAGTCATGTTCATAATCCGGTTCCCCGTGTCTTACAAAAATGATCCGCATATCATTTCGCCATTCTTTCCGGGCGTATCCCGTCCTGATTTTTCACTATGTTATCAGAATGCTCCGTTCCGGTCAACCGTACAGAGTTCATGCAAAATACGTACGTTTTTTTCTCTGCAGCGTGATTTGTCCGGAATAGGACAAAACGAGAACAAGAAAACCCTTGTCATTCAAACGGAATAGGTGTAAATTATTCGCCGTGGGTTTTGGCCCGCAATTCTGATCCGAAGGAAGGAATTCGATCATGGAGCGCAAAGTCGGTACCGTTTCCCGTGGCATCCGCTGCCCCATCATCCGTGAAGCGGATGACCTGGCCGCCATCGTCACCTCCAGCGTTCTCGAAGCCGCCCGCGACGAAGGGTTCTCCCTCCGTGACCGCGATGTCATCGCTGTTACTGAATCTGTTGTAGCCCGTGCGCAGGGAAATTACGCCTCTGTCGAAGACATCGCGAACGATGTCCGCGCCAAATGCGGCGGAGAAACCGTCGGCGTTATCTTTCCGATCCTGAGCCGGAATCGCTTTGCCATCTGCCTGAAGGGTATTGCTCAGGGCGCGAAAAAGGTCGTTCTTATGCTCTCCTACCCGTCTGACGAAGTCGGGAACGAGCTGGTCAGCCTTGACAAGATCGACGAAGCCGGCATCAATCCCTATTCCGATGTTCTGACGCTCGCGAAATACCGTGAGCTCTTCGGGGAAAACAAGCACGAATTCACCGGCGTTGATTATGTCGCCTACTATGGCGATGTGATCCGCGAAGCCGGCGCCGAAGCTGAGATCATCTTTGCCAATCAGGCAAAGGCCATTCTGAACTATGCCGACTGCATCA
>CALCUD010000055.1 GCA_937906775.1 uncultured Clostridia bacterium | reverse complement strand
TCGATCTTGTCGTAGTTCGAGATGCGGTAGCTGTTCTTCGGCGAACCGTAGCCGCTCCTCTTCTGGCGTTCGCTCCAGCCGCTCTCGTCCATGTCGCAGTCCATCTCGACGAACGGCGCGAGGTAGACGACGTCGACGCCGACGGACCTGACGTGCTCGAGCATCTCCGTCGCCGCGCGGAAGTTGCCGTCGCGCGTGAAGTTCCGCAGCACGACCTGGTAGACGACCGCCCGCTTCAGGTACTCCGGCGTGATCTTGAAGATCAGGTGGGCATACCGCTCCTGGTTCTCGCGGACGTACCGCGGGAAGGTCTCGCCGATCGGCTCGCCGAAGCAGTGCATCTTGAGCGCCGGACCGCGCCCCTGCGCGATCAGCGCCGCCATCGCCGCCCAGGCCAGATAATCGTTCTTGGTGATCTTCAGCACACGCAGGCGCGTGCGACCTTCGCCGCCGTGATAGCAGCGGGCCTCCATAGCCATCGCCAGGTCACCCGCGCGGCGGAACGCGCTCACGAACAGCGGCACCAGCAGCGGCACCATCGCCTTGGCACGCTGCAAAAGATTGCCGGACTCGAAGTCCGCACCGCGCGCCATCTGCGCCTTCATGATCTTGTCCGTCTCCTCCAGGAGCGTGGGGATGAAGCGTAGGGCGATGGACATCATCATCGCCAGCTCATGCGCCGGGAAGTGCAGCTTTTTGAGGGGGGACAGCAGCAGCTCAATGCCGTCGGAGAGCAGGATGGGCGAGGTCGTCAGCGTGAGCAGCGACGTGCCCAGCACCAGGAACACCAGGCGCAGCGAGTAATGTACCGCCTGATGGATGCCTTGGCCGCTCAGCGTCAGGAAGCCCAGCTTGAACAGCACATCCTCGCCGGTGGTGAAGAACAAATTCAGCAGGAAGGTCAGGATCAGAATAAAGCGCAGAGGCTTGAGGCCCTTCATCAGCATCTTGAAGGGCACCTTCGCCAGCTTCGAGGCCAGGTACACAAAGCCCAGGATCAGCGCATAGCCGAAGAGGGAATGTACCATGAAGACCGCGACGATGAATGCGATGGTCAGGACGATCTTTGAACGCGGGTCCAGGCGGTGGATGATGCTGTCCACCGGATAATACTGGCCCAGCGTGATGTTTTTGATGTTCATTTGCGGGCCTCCTTCCACAGGCGCAGCAGGTGATCGTGGAGCTCCTGCTGGGTGTAGAGGTCGTCGGGAAGATCGTAGCCATTCTGACGCAGCAGCGCACACAGCTTGGCGGCCTCGGGCACGCCCAGACCGATGGACTCCATCATGTCGACCTGCTTGAAGACCTCGCGCGGGGAACCGGCGGCGACCAGCTGGCCCTTGCTCATCACGACGAGGCGGGTGCAGAGACGGGCCACATCGTCCATGCTGTGGCTGACCATGACCACGGTCACGCCGCCCTGGGCGTGCAGATCCTGGATCATGCCGAGGATGCTGTCGCGGCCCTTGGGGTCCAGACCGGCGGTGGGCTCGTCGAGGATCAGCACCTTGGGCTCCATGGCCAGGACGCCCGCGATGGCCACACGGCGCATCTGGCCGCCGGAGAGCTCGAAGGGGGAACGATCGGCATATTTATCATAATCGAGGTGGACGTTGGCCATGGCGCGGCGCACACGGGCGTCGATCTCGGCTTCGGTGCAGCCCTGGTTCTTGGGGCCGAAGGCGATGTCCTTGGCGATGGTCTCCTCAAACAGCTGGTATTCGGGATACTGGAACACGAGGCCGACCTTCTGACGCAGCTTGCGGCGGTCGACCTTCTCGCCGTTCAGATCCTCGCCGTCGATGAGCACCTGGCCGGAGGTGGGCTTCAGCAGGCCGTTCAGGTGCTGGACGAGGGTGGACTTGCCGGAGCCGGTGTGGCCGATGACGCCGATGAACTCGCCGTCGCCGATGGTCAGGTTCACATCGCGGATGGCGGTGGCCTGGAAGGCGCTGCCTTCGCTGTAGGTGTGGGTGACGTTTTTCAGCTCGATCATAGCAGCTTTGCCACCTCCTCAGCCATTTCTTCCACGGTCAGAACGCCGGAGGGCAGGGGAATGCCGTCGCGGCGCAGGGATTCGGCGAGATCGGTCATGTGCGGGACGTCCAGGTGCAGCTCGCGCATCTTGTCGACCTGGCTGAACAGCTCGCGGGGCGTGCCGTGGGCGGCGATGGCGCCGTTGTTCACGACGACGACGCGGTCGGCCTGGGCGGCCTCCTCCATGAAGTGGGTGATCCAGACGACGGTGATGCCCTTCTCGCGGTTCAGGGCGCGGACGGTGCCAAGGACCTCCGCACGACCGGAGGGGTCGAGCATGGCGGTGGCCTCGTCGGCGATGATGCAGCTGGGCTCCATGGCCAGGATGCCCGCGATGGCGACGCGCTGCTTCTGGCCGCCGGAAAGCATCTCCGGATACTGCAGGGCCCGGCTGTCCATGCCGACGGAGCGCAGCAGCTCCATCGCCCGGTCATAGGCCTCCTGCTTTCCCATCCCCAGCAGCTTCCGGGGCGCGAACATGACGTTCTCCACCGCCGTCAGATGGCCGAACAGGTTGAAGGACTGAAAGACCATCCCCATCCGCCGCCGGATCCTGCTGATGTCGCAGTCCGGGGCGGTGATGTCCGTTCCGTTGAAGAGGATCCTGCCGGAGGTCGGCGTCTCAAGCCGGTTGATACAGCGGATCAGCGTCGATTTTCCCGTGCCGGAGGGGCCGATGACGGAAATCACATCCCCGTCGTTGACGGTCACGCTGACATCCTTCAGCGGGACGGTCCGGGGGTATTCCTTGCGCAGATGCTCCAGTACGATCATTGGGTCTTTACCCCCTTCAGGATCTTTTCCGGCTTGCGGTTCCGGGGTTCAAAGCTGAATTCGATCCGCCGGATCGCCAGGGTCAGCAGCCAGGCCAGCAGGAAATAGATCACCGCCGTGGCGATCAGGGGGAAGAAGGCTTCGTAGGTCCTGCTCCGGACGATATCGCTGATCTTGGTCAGATCCTGTACCGCGATGTAGCCCACCACCGCCGTCTCCTTCAGCAGGGCGACGATGTTCCCCCGGTAGTTCGGCAGGAAATGCCGGGCCGCCTGGGGCAGGATCACCGACAGGAAGGTCTTTGTATCATTGAAGCCCAGCGCCAGGGCGGCCTCCCGCTGCCCGCCGTCCACAGCCCGCACCCCGCCATGGACAGTTCCGACAAAGCCGCAGGCGAAAAGGACCGTGAACCCGATCACGGCGACCCAGACGCCGTCCAGGTCGGCGGAGCCGAAGAGGATGTAGTACAGGATCATCAGCACCACGACCACCGGCGTCTTTTCCAGAATGTCCATCAGCGCGTTCAGCGCGCCGTTGAAGATCCGGTGATCCTTCCGATAGACAAGGTACAGCAGGAACCCCAGCGCGGTTCCGAAAATCGCGGAGAGCGCGGTAATGATCAGCGTGACCGCGATGCCGGAAACGAACATCCGCCACCGGCTTTCCCGGATAAACGTCTTTTCAAAGCTTTCCGCGATGCCGCCGGCCTTCCCCGCTGCCCCGCCGTCCCGGACGACCGCTACCACGGAGCTGATATATTCCGGGTCGGAAAAATAAAGGCTCTGCTTCCGTTCCTCCGTGATGGAAACGGTGCTGCCGCCGAAATCGCTCTTTCCCGTGGCAACGCCGGCTAGAAGGCCGGAAAAGTCGGAAACCGCGACCTCCAGCCGGTACCCGCGGGCCCTGCAGAAGCGGGCCGCGAGATCCACCTCGTAGCCGACAGGCTTCCCCTCCCGGTTATAGCTGAAGGGCGGCGTGGTCAATTCGGTCGAGAAGCGGAGCGTCCCGTTTTCCCCGGTCAGGGAATCCAGATCGACCGTCTGCAGGGCTTCGTCCTCCCCGAACCAGATTTCCTCCAGCGAGTCCAGGGTGCCGTCCTCCCGGGCGGTCGCCAGAAATCCGTTGAACTGTTCCCGGAGCGCGGCGCCCTTTTCGCTCTTCGGAAAAACAAAGCCGTAGGGATCCTCCTCCAGCGTCGCCAGAACGATGTTGGAGGGATTCTCCCGGGCGATGGCCTTCAGCAGGGAGGAGTCCGCCAGGTACGCGTCGATCTTTCCGGACTCCAGCCCCAGGGTGCAGTCCGCGAGGGTATTGATATATTCCAGCTTCGGGTCCCGGATATTCTCCTGGGCGATGACGTCATAGCGGGTGCCCGTAAAGACGCCGATCTTCTTTCCCGCCAGGTCCTCCAGGCCTGCGATCCGCCCCGCCGCCGACTCCGGCTTTCCCTGACAGCCGCACAGCAGCGCCGCCGTCAGTAGCAGCAAGACCAACAGTCCGATCTTTTTCCGGGTTCTCACAGGCAGCCACGCTCCGATATCAATACAGTATAAGCAACTTCTGAGTATCCTGTTCCGTAGTGTTTATCATACCCTTCCGTTCGCTTTTTTTCAACCCCGGTCCCCGGGAGAAGGGTCCGCCGGAGAAAAAAATCGAGTAGGAGGGGGTGACTAACCCCCGTCCTCCCACACCACCGCTCATGCGGTTCCGCAAGCGGCGGTTCAACTACTGGCACTTGACACCACATTTATCAGGCAATCTGAACACTCAGCGATTCTGCCCTGTCTTCGGTCACTCACCTATCCTCCGGCAGACATCCTCTTTCGAGCAACTGCTTTCATCGTGTTCAGGTCCTGTTCGTACTGCATTGCCAGCAATCGCCGGGTCCTTCCCTCCGTCAGCTTTCACTGGCTTCTCCGGTACTATGACCCAGACTGACTTCTGCGGGTTCAGCCACGCCTTGCGACGTGGGTTACAGGTTCCTGCGTACCCCGCAGACCTCCCCGCATAAGGTGCAATAGCCTTCATTCCATGCAGCCGCCGCATTTACGTCACAGAGTCCGGGTAGTATGGGACTTCGACTTGTCTTGCAGCCTCGTCCGCTCTGTACCGCCTTATATGCGATTTCTGTTCGTCGGCTCGGAACTTTGCCTGCGGCTTCCTTCAGATTCCACCTCGCGATGGACACCCTTGCCGTTCGGCTAACACTTCCTACTACCAAGCGTGTAGTGGACTTTCACCACCAAGCTATTGCCCATGGCGGGCGTACAAGGAAAACTCCCCGCGGGTCGCGGGGAGTCGTGTGGATTTACTTTTCGATCTTGTTCAGATGCCAGATGTTGTCATTGTACTCTTCGATGGTGCGGTCGGAGGAGAAGATGCCGCTCATGGCGGTGTTGATGACCGCCATCTTCAGCCACTTGTCGCGATCGCCGTAATCCTTGTCAAGACGCTTCTGGGCCATGTTGTAGGAGCCGAAGTCCTTGAGGACGAAGTAGTTGTCGCCCATGCTGCCCCAGTCACCCAGCAGCAGGCTGTGGTACAGGTCCTGCAGCACGGTGGGATTCTCGGGGATCAGGGTCCCGTCGATCATCTGGCTCATGGCCAGGCGGACTTCCTGATTGGTTTCGAAAATGTTCATCGGGTTGTAGGTGCGTTCCCGGTACATATCCCGTACCGTGTCGGAACGCATGCCGAAAATGTAGATGTTGTCCATGCCGACCTGTTCGCTGATCTCGACATTGGCGCCGTCCATGGTGCCGATCGTCACCGCGCCGTTCATCATGAACTTCATGTTGCCGGTACCGCTGGCTTCCTTGCTCGCGGTGGACAGCTGCTCGGAGACCTCAGCCGCGGGGATCAGGACCTCCGCGCTGGAAACGTCATAGTTCTCCAGAAAGACGACCTGCAGCATCTTCCGCGCTCTGGGATGCTTTTCGATCAGCTTCGACAGCGCGCAGATCATACGGATGATCTGCTTCGCGCGGTAGTACCCGGGGCTGGCCTTCGCGCCGAAGATAAAGACGCGGGGCTGCATGGTGAAGCTTTCGTCGTTCACGATCCGGTTGTACAGGACCAGAATGTGCAGCGCGTTCAGCATCTGGCGCTTGTATTCGTGCAGGCGTTTCGCCTGAACATCGAACATGAATTCAGGATCCACCTCTGTCCCCTGCCGGGTCTTCAGCAGTTCGGCCAGGCGGCGTTTGTTTTCCAGCTTGATCTTCGCGAACTGTTCGCGGAAGGAAGCGTCGTCCGCGAACGGACGGAGATCGCTCAGCTTCTGCGGTTCGCGGATCCAGTCGGTCCCGATTGCTTCGCTGATGAGTCCGGTCAGTCCCGGATTGCAGTTGATCAGCCAGCGGCGGTGCGTAATGCCGTTCGTGATGGCGGAGAACTTTTCGGGCATGACCAGATTGTAATCATGGAAGGTCTCATCCTTCAGGATCTCGCCGTGCAGGCGGCTGACGCCGTTGACGGAATAGCTCATCGCGACGCACAGGTTCGCCATATGCACGTTGTCATAGCTGATCACGGCCATGCGGGCGATCCTGTCCCAGTCGCCGGGGAAACGGTTCCACAGGCGTTCGCACAGGCGGCGGTTGATCTCGTTCAGGATCTGCCAGATCCGGGGCAGCAGCTGCTCCACCATCGAGCAGGGCCACTTCTCCAGCGCTTCGGCCATGATGGTGTGGTTGGTGTAGGCCACCGTCTTCTGCACGATGCGGCTCGCCTCGTCCCAGCCGAGCCCTTCCTCGTCCATCAGCAGGCGCATCAGTTCCGGAATCGCCATGCCGGGATGGGTATCGTTGATATGGATCACCACGCGCTCCGGCAGACGGGTGAAGTCATTGCCGTACATCTTCTTGTAATCCTTCAGGATGTACTGCAGCGTGGCGCTGGTGAAGAAGTAGTGCTGCTTCAGGCGAAGCATCTTTCCTTCGTAGTGCTTGTCCTCGGGATACAGGACCTTGCTGATGGCTTCCGCCAGCTCGATCTCCTCGCTGGCCTGGACGTAGCGTCCCTCGCCGAAGGAGCTGAGATCCAGCTTTTTGGGGCTGCGGGCGGACCACATCCGCAACGGATTGACCGTATCGGTGTTGTATCCGACGATGGGCATATCGTAGGGAACGGCTTCTACGGTGTAATAGTCCTTCAGAACAAACTGCTGCCTGCCGTTGACCATCAGTTCCTCAACATGTCCGCCGAAGTGCACCTCGCAGGTGTCCTCCATGACGGGCGCTTCCCAGGCGTTGCCGTTGTCGAGCCAGCTGTCGGGCAGTTCGACCTGCTGTCCATCGACGATCCGCTGACGGAACAGGCCGTATTCATACCGGATCGTGCAGCCCATAGCCGGCAGATCCAGGCTGCTCAGGCTGTCGAGGAAACAGGCCGCGAGACGTCCGAGGCCGCCGTTGCCCAGACCGGGTTCCGGTTCCTCCTTCAGAACATCGCGGATATCGATTCCCAGTTCCTGCAGCGCTTCCGTATATTCCTTCGTGGAGACCAGATTCAGCATGTTGCAGTACATGCTCCGGCCCATCAGATATTCGACGGAGAGATAGTACAGTCGTTTCTGACGGCTCTTCTTCCGGGCTTCCCGGGCGATCATGTATTTCTGCATGATCTGGTCTCTGACCGTGGAGGCCACGGCGCGGTAGATCTGCTGCGGCGTGGCTTCATCGATCGTCAGACCGTGATAACGCTGGACTTTTCCGGCGATAGAATTTTTAATGGATTCCTTATCAAACGAAGTGGTCGGCATAGAGTTCCTCCTTCGGTTCTCCCGCCGGGATATCCCGGCTGATCTTTATCAGTATACACGCCCCGGATGAAGCTGACAACCGGAAAACCCGGTCGGTTTCCTTCCATTCAGACCATGCTGAACCAGCGTTCCGCGATCCGTTTATCCTCCGCGATCCTCTTCTGAAGCGCTTCCACGCTGTCGAAGCGGATCTCCTCCCGGATCCTCATCGGCAGGATCAGGCGCACATGTTTTCCCCGCAGCTCCGGCGATCCGCGGAGCACGTGCGTTTCCACCGTCTCCGCGCCGGAAGGCAGCGTCGGCTGAAGCCCGATATTCGTCACGGAGGGATAGCTGTTTTCCTCCGTGATCAGCAGGCTGACATACACGCCCCGCGCCGGAAGCAGTTTTCTCTCCGGCACCGCGATGTTCGCCGTCGGAAAGCCGATCCGGCTTCCCAGGCGCTTGCCGTCCGTGACCGTGCCGCTCAGCTCGTAATAATGCCGCATCAGTTTCGCAGCCTCCGCGGGTCTGCCTTCCAGGAGCAGGCTCCGGACCAGGGTGGAGGAGACCGGATCCCCCGTCTCCGTCTTCACCGGCGGAATGATCAGGACCTCGTAGCCATGCTCCGCGCCGTCCGTCCGCAGTTCGCGTTCAGTCCCGGCGCCCCGGCAGCCGAAGGTATAGTTCCATCCTGCGGTCACCGCCCGCAGATCGTTTTCCTGCCGGAGCAGTCGCAGAAATTCCGCCGGAGACTTCGCGGCCAGTTTCCGCGTAAAATGCAGGATCCGCAGTTCATCCGCTCCGAGTTCCGCGATATACCGCGCTTTCTCCGGAACGGTCGTCAGGATCTTCGGCGCGCGGGCCGGGTCAAACAGCTGCATCGGCTGACGGTCAAAGGTATAGACGCGGAGCGGAACACCCAGCGCGGCGGCTTTTTCAGAAGCGCGCAGGATCAGTTCCGCGTGAGCCTGATGCACCCCGTCAAACGTTCCGAGCGCGATCACCCGGGGTTCACGTCCGCCGGCATTCTGGATCACTTTCATGATTTTTTCTTCCCGGAAGACATTTCAGTCGCCCTCCGGACCTCCTTCGACGTCATCATGCACCCGCTCTTCCGATTTTTCAGGCGCGATCTGGGCACGCCAGACAAGCCGGTCCCCGCGGCGTTCGGCAATGCCCCAGAATTCATCCTTCAGATAGATCCTGGTGACCTGTCCCTCCTCCGGGATGTCTCGCTTAAGCTTTTCCACGGGCAGTGCGGAGCCGGCCGCGACCAGCTTCTCCAGCCGGGAGGGCGCATCCGTGCGAAGCATGTGCCCGATCGGGCAGTCCACCGGGAGGACAGCCTCCGCGAGTTTTCCCGCCAAGGCCAGTTCCCGGGCCCCGTCCAGTGTGATCGCCGTTTCCTGCGTGAACACGCCGCTCCGGGTCCTGATCAGGCTCCGCATATGCGCCGGGCAGCCGCAAAGCTTTCCGAGATCGTCGCAGATCGATCGGATATAGGTCCCCTTTCCGCAGCGGACGCGGATCTTCCATCCGTGTTCCGGTTCCTCGCCGAGCAGTTCAATACTCTCAACATGGACCGTCCGTTCCGGGACCTCCACGGTCTCCCCTTTCCTCGCGCGGGCGTAAAGCGGCTTTCCGCCGACCTTGATCGCGCTGTACATGCTCGGGCGCTGCGTGATATCGCCGGTAAGCAGCCGCAGTTTATCCGCCACCAGAACGCTGGAGGGATAATCCTCTCCGGTCTCCAGGACGGTTCCGGTCGCGTCCTGCGTGTCGGTACTCTGTCCGAAGGCGACGACCGCGACATATTCCTTTTCCTTGTCCACCAGATAGTCGAAAAGCCGCGCGGCTTTCCCGATCATGACCGGAAGAACACCCGCGGCTTCCGGATCCAGCGTCCCCGCGTGACCGACCCGTTTTTCCCCCGTCAGACGGCGAAGCACCGCCACAACGGCGGCGCTCGTCATTCCGGAGGGTTTCATGATATTGATAAATCCGTTCATGATCTTTGCTTATCCGTTCAGTTTCTTTTCCATCGCTTCGGCCACACGGGCGGCTTCCGTATCCAGATCGCCCTTCAGCGTGATCCCCGCGGCCTGCGCGTGTCCGCCGCCGCCGAAGCCGACGGCGATATCGTCGACCGACCAAGGTTCCACGGCCCGGAGACTGAATTTGATCAGGCCGGGCTGCGAGGTTTCCCTCGCCAGCATGGCCATACAGGTCCCGGGCGTGTCCAGCCCGTAATTGACCATCGTGTCGGAATGCTCTTCCAAAGCCCCGCATTCCTCAAAATCGCTCTGCCGGAGCTTCATCACGGCAAGCCTTCCGCCGGCAAGAAACCGCAGGCTTTCAATCGTCTTCCCCAGCAGCTTCAGCTGCGCCTTCGGCTTTTCGCGGAACAGGGTCCGGCTCATCTCCGCCAGCGGCAGATTGCAGGACATCAGTTCCGTCATCGCGCTGAAAACCTCCGCGGATGTGCAGGAGAAGGAGAAATTGCCCGTATCGGTACTGATCCCGGCATACAGGCACATCGCCGTTTCGCGGTCCGGCAGGACGCCGAGCGCTTTGATCTGCTCCAGGATCAGGAGACAGGTCGCCGCGGCGCCGCCGTCGACGCTGTTGATCCCGGCGAATTCCGGGTTGGTCGGATGATGGTCGATCTGCGCCGTGCGCGCGCACTGCGCGAACAGGGAGTCGCATTTTCCCATCCGCCGCTCGTCGCTGATATCCACCGCGAGCAGCAGATCGTATGTCCGGTCCCCGTTTTCCTCCGGCTTCCGGATCTCATCTGCCCCAGGCAGGAACATCAGATTGTCCGGTACCTTGCCGTCGCAGAAGACAGCGGCTTTCTTTCCCATCTTCAGAAGCGCCAGCCGCATGGCCAGCGCGCTGCCGACTGTGTCCCCGTCCGGATTGATATGGCAGCAGACCGCCACGGATCCCGCTTCCCGAATCACCCGTGCGACCGCTTCAGGATTCCTCATCGGCAGCCTCCGATTCATGCGCCTTTGCGTCGGCCAGGACCTTCGCGATATGCACGCCGTATTCAATATTACTGTCGCGGACAAAGATCAGCTCCGGGCTGTACCGGATGATCATTCTCTTTCCGAGTGCGCGGCGGATATAGCCTTTCGCGCTCTTCAGGGCCTCCATCAGGCCGTCCCGTTTGTCGTCCTCCAGGACGCTCACGTAGATCTTCGCGTAGCGCAGGTCGCCCGTCACTTCGGCGCGGGTGACGGAATAGGTACCGGCGACCCGGGGATCGCTCAGTTCCTCCCGGATGATCGCGTCGACCTCCCGCCGGACCTCCTCGGAGATCCGGTCGATTCTCTGAAAACTGTTACTCATCTCAGCGCGGAATTTCCTCCATCACATAGCACTCGACAATGTCGCCTTCCTTGATGTCGTTATGGCCTTCCAGGCTCATACCGCACTCATAGCCGGCCGCCATTTCCTTCACGTCGTCCTTCAAATGGCGCAGGCTGCTCAGCTTGCCCTCGAACACGACCACATTGTCACGCAGCAGCCGCACGCCGGCGTTCCGCTGCATCTTGCCGTCTGTCACATAGCAGCCGGCGATGATCCCGGCGCCCGTGATCTTGAACACATTGCGGACCTCGGCATGGCCCATGAGCACCTCGCGGTACTCCGGCGCCAGCAGGCCCTTCATCGCCAGTTCCATATCCTCGATGGCCTTGTAGATAACGGTATACAGTCTCACATCGACCTTGGCCTTCTCGGCGGTCTCCCGCGCGGAGGCGTCCGGACGGATGTTGAAGCCGATAATGATCGCGTTGAATGCGGCGGCCAGATTGACGTCGTCCTTGGTGATGGCGCCGGCGGCGCTGTGCAGGACGCGGATCTTGACCTCGTCGCTGCTCAGTTTTTCCATCGCCTGCTTCACAGCCTCGACAGAACCCTGGACGTCCGCCTTGATGATCAGGTTCAGCGTGGTGACCTTTCCGGCTTCGATGGTGGAGAACAGGTTTTCCATAGTCATCTTGGCCATGCTTGCTTCGCGGCTCGCCTTCAGCTTCTCACGGCGCTCGTCGGCCACCTGGCGGCTCAGATGCTCGTCGCCGACGGCGATCATCTCGTCGCCCGCGAAGGGAACATCGTCAAAGCCCATGATCTCGACAGGCATCGCGGGACCGGCTTCGGTCACGCGCTCGCCCCTGTCGTTGATCAGGGCGCGGACGCGGCCGGAGGCCATGCCGGCGATAATGGAGTCGCCCACATGGAGCGTACCGTTCTGCAGCAGGACGGTGGCCAGCGGACCGCGGGCCTTGTCCAGCTTCGCCTCGATGATGACGCCGCGTCCGAGGCGGTTCGGATTCGCGCGGAGCTGCAGCATATCCGCCTGCAGCAGGATCATTTCAAGCAGGTCGTCCAGGCCCATGCCGGTATGGGAGGATACGGGAACGCAAATCGTCTCTCCGCCCCAGTCCTCGCATACGAGACCGTACTGGGTCAGGTCCTGCTTCACGCGCTCGGGATTGGCTTCCGGCTTGTCCATCTTGGTGATGGCGACAATGATCGGTACCTCGGCCGCTTTGGCGTGGTTGATGGATTCCACGGTCTGCGGCATGACGGAGTCGTCCGCCGCGACGACCAGAACGGCGATATCCGTCGCCTGCGTGCCGCGGGCGCGCATCGCTGTAAAGGCCTCATGGCCGGGGGTATCAAGGAAGGTGATCTGACGGCCGTCCTCCACCTGAACGGTGTAGGCGCCGATATGCTGGGTGATGCCGCCGGCTTCGCCCGCGGTCACATGGCTCTTGCGGATGTGGTCCAGCAGGCTGGTCTTGCCGTGGTCGACATGGCCCATGATCGTAACGACCGGGGGACGGGGCTGGAGGTTCTCCTCGGTATCGTCGAAGTCCTCGGCGACCAGCGCGTCCTCGGCGGACTGTTCGGGTTTCTTCTCCAGCGTGATATCAAAGTCGGAACAGACCAGCTGCGCGGTATCGAAATCGATCTCGCTGTTGATCGTGGCCATGTTACCGAGCATGAACAGCTTCTTGATAATCTCGCCGGCAGGCTTGCCGATCTTTTCCGTCAGGTCCCGGACGGTGATGGAGTCGCCCGCCATGACGGCGCTCTCGATCTTGATGGGCGCCATCATCTGCTGCGCGCTGGGCTTCTTGGCGCGGGAGCGCTTGCCTCCGCGGATCACCTCGTCGTCATATCCGCTGTAATTGCTGTTCTTGCTCGCCTGCTTGCGGTTCCGGGCCACATGCTCCGGATCGTGCTGGCGGATATAATTTTTCTTGTTCGGATCGTAGTTGGAAACGCGTTCCTTCTCCACCGGCGGCGCCAGTTCCGGCGCGCGGGTGCGGGAAGCGGCTCCGCCCTGGGGACGGTTGCCGAAGCTGCCGCCCTGGGGGCGCGCTCCGCCCTGAGGTCCGTTCGCGGGACGGCCGTACTGTCCGGGCTGTCCGTTCGCGGGGCGGCCGTACTGTCCGGGCTGTCCGTTCGCGGGACGGCCGAACTGACCGGGCTGTCCGTTCGCGGGACGGCCGAACTGACCGGGCTGTCCGTTTGCCGGACGCGCGGGACGCGCGGCATTCTGGGCCGGATGTTGCGACTGATCGCCGGGACGGCTGATGATCTGGCCGATCACGGGTTTCGCGGGCTTATCATTCGCCGGCTTTTTCTCCTCGGCAGGCTTTTTCTCCGCCGCAGGCTTTGTTTCCGCGGCAGGCTTCTTCTCCGTAGCGGGTTTTTCCTCCGCGGGTTTCTCCGCGGTGGGATTTTCCTCCGCGGTCTTCTCCGCAGCAGGCTTTTCCTCCGCGGGTTTCTTTTCTTCCGCAGGCTTCTCCGCGGCGGGCTTTTCATTCGCGGCGGAAACAGACGCGGACTCGGCCTTCTCCTCCGCGGGCGGAACAACCTCCACATCATCGTCCGGCATCGTGAAAGCGATCTGGTGGGTAGACTGTGCTTTCAGCTGTTCCTCCAGCTTCCGGCGGGCAGCCTCCTCCTCTTTCACGCGGTTCATCTCCGCGTCCATCCGGCGCAGGTTCTCCATCAGGGAATCCGCGCGTTTACGGGCCGCGACCGTCCTTTCGAGCAGCGCTGACGCCTGCTCCACAAGTACTTTGGTGGTTTCCTTCAAATTTGAGTTCGCCATTCGACGTTTGTCCCTCCGCCGTTATCCGGCCTTCAGATTTTGTGTATTTCACAGCTGTCCTGTTACAGACAGCCAAGGATCTGCTCCGCAAGATTCCCCTTCCGGACCGCCATCGCCACACCCGGCCGGCCGGTCGCCGTCTCCAGCATTCCTTCCGGAAGCCGGATGAAAGGAACCGCGTTCCGTTCGCAAAGCGCCTGATATTTCTCCCGGGTGGCTTCGGAAGCCTCCCCGTCCAGCAGCAGCGCGCCGCACTGCCCGCCCCGGAGCGATTTCGTGCATCCGTCCTCCCCGAAGACGGCCTGTCCGGCCCGGACGCACAGCCCCATCAGGCCTCTGAGTTTTGCTTCGTTCATGCGTTTTCCGCGCCCTTCTCCGTCAGCGTCTCAAGCTCCCGCGCGAGGATTGCGGCGACTTCTTCGGTCATGGTGACCTCCAGCTGCCGCTCGAGCTGGCGCTGTTTGATCGCGCGCTTCAGGCAGGCCGCCTCCCGGCACACATAGGCGCCGCGGCCCGGCTTCTTGCCGACGGGATCGATGGAAAGCTCCCCTTCCGGACTCCGGACCACGCGGATCAGGTCCCGCTTATCTTTCATTTCGCGGCAGCCGACGCACATGCGCTGCGGCGTTTTCCTTGTTTTCATCCGCGATGCCTCCCGGAAAAATTACATGGTGTCGTCGTCGCCCAGGACCGAGGAGTCGAAATCCATGGTGAAGCTGTCGTACACCGGCGTTTCGACCTGGACGTATTCCAGCCCTTCGGCCTCGTCGGTCGCCATATCGTCGATCTCCGCGAGCTGGCTCTGGCTCTTGATATCGATCTTCCATCCGGTCAGCTTCGCGGCAAGACGGGCGTTCTGGCCTTCCTTGCCGATGGCCAGGCTCAGCTGGTTATCCGGCACGATCACGCGGAAGGCTTTCTCCTCCTTCGCCTGATAAACGCTCAGAACATGCGCCGGATTCAGCGCGTTCGCCACAAATTCGGCGGGGTTGCTGGACCACTTGATGATGTCGATCTTCTCGCCGCGGAGCTCCTGGACCACGCGTTCGACGCGACCGCCCCGCTGTCCGACGCAGGCGCCGACCGGGTCGATCATCACGTCCTGGCTGAAGACGGCGATCTTCGTGCGGCTGCCGGCTTCTCTGGCGATCGACATGATCTCGACGGTTCCGTCGGAGATTTCGGGAACTTCAAGCTCAAAGAGTCTCTTCACGAGGCCGGGATGCGTTCTGCTGATAAGAACCTGCGGCCCGCGGGAAGCATTCTTGACTTCTACGACGTAGACTTTAATTCTGTCGCCCTCAGTGAGGACTTCGGACTTGATTCTCTCATTGGGAGCAAGCATGGCTTCAGTAAACTCGCTGTTTGAAGAAATGCGAATGGAGACGCTGCCGGTTCTCGGCTCAATGCGGGAAACAACGCCCGTCAGGATAGCGTGCTCCTTGGACGTGAACGCGTCGAAGACCATTCCTCTCTCCGCTTCGCGAATGCCCTGAATGATGACCTGCTTTGCAGCCTGAGCGGCAATGCGGCCGAACTTCTTCGTATCTACAGGGACAGGAACCGTATCGCCGAGCTTTGCCCTCTTGGCAATCTTCTTTGCGGCTTCGAGCTGGATTTCATGGGATGCGTCTTCAACTTCCTCAACGGCCAGCTTGTTCACGTGCATTCCGATCTGCTTTTTGTCCTCGTCAAGGACGATTTCAACGTTGTCTTCGCATTCGGGATGATCTCTGCGGAATGCAGCGAGCATTGCCTGGCGGATCTTATCATACATGTACTCGCGGGGAATGCCCTTTTCCTTTTCGAGTTCTTCAATTGCTTCAAAAAAATCTGAGTTCATTTGTCTTCTCCATTCAAGAATTAAAACGATACGTGCAGCTTTACGAGTGCAACGTCACTGCCGCTGATAGATATTGTTTCGCTCCCCTCAGTGACGGATACGGTTCCGTCATCATAGCCGGCAAGCGTTCCGATGAACGACTTCTTCCCGTTCACGGGAGCATAGGTTCTCACTTCCACCTCGTGACCCATGAATCTGTCAAAATCCGAGGGGCGCTTCAGCTCTCTTTCGGCTCCGGGTGAACCGACTTCAAAAACATAGCTGTCTGGGATAGGGTCTTCTTCATCCAGAATCGGATCCAGTGCGCGGCTGATTGCCTCGCAGTCATTAATGGAT
>CALCUD010000054.1 GCA_937906775.1 uncultured Clostridia bacterium | reverse complement strand
TCCAGGTCCAGTCTTTTTCGGAATCGCGCAGAACGGCTCTGTTCCCGCGGGCAGCAGCCTTTTCCCTGATAAAATCGCGGATTGACAGATGGACAAAGTCCGCGCGATTTCCCCGCTCAATAGGAAGGAGTGTGTCAAATCCACAAATCCTGAAAATATCCATGATGCTGTCACTGACAGAAACGATCTTCATTCGGTCATCCCGGAACCGTTTTCTCGCAATCAGCAGTTCACGCAGCCCGGCAGAAGATACAGTGAAGGTGTTTCCAAGATCAATCACCAGTTGCTCAATGTCATCGGAAACAGTGCTGAGAACCTCGCGCAGCTCCGGCGCGGTGCCGGTATCCAGACGGCCGTCAACGGTTACCTTCACAACGTTATCCATTTTTTCCGAAAAAATCATAGATCTTCCCGCCCTTTCAATTTATGATCTGATTATCGAGTAGCGAATCTTCAGGAGAACCTTGAACAAATTTCTACTATTGTGGCGCACTCCGCCGGAAATTGCTAACGGCGGAGAAAGCGCTTTTTCTTTAATCTTCCGAAGGAAGCGCCGAGGGCAGATCCATATTCCGCGGGTCATCTACCGGCAGCCCGCTCAGATAGGATCTGTTCCCGATGATCCCGCTCAGCTGCTCCCGTGTCAGGCTCTGACCGAAAATATATCCGTAAGCCGCCCCGATCATTTCACAGGCGTTTTCAAGCGCGTCCTGTTCCATCTCGGAAACACTTTTGCAGCTGAAAACATCCTTCATATGAGAATGCTCCCACCGGTCGTGGCTGACATTTTCCACATCTTTCTTCGCCAGATAGGACTCCGCGTAGGCGACAGACTGCCAGAAGGGTTTCTTTGTCATTTTCGCCATCCGGGAAGCGATCCCGTCCGGCTTCTCCATCATGCGGTACAGCGTCCTGTACAGCCGGCTGCAGCGGTTCAAAGCTCTTCGGGTGTTCTTCCATCCGTATACTTTTCCGAAAACCGCGTCCAGATCCTCCTCCATCTCCTTCGGCAGCCGGAGGATCGGGAAAAAATGATCTGTCACGGGATGTTTTTCACCCCAGAACCCCTGGCGAATCAGCTCACAGACATCCATGCTGTGTTCCAGCGCCCGATGGGCGCAGGGCCGGGCGTATTTCGACAGGGTCATCCGATACACATAGGGATGGATCGCGGAATCCAGCGCGTAATGGCACAGAAATCCGGAAAGGTAGGAAAACATCGCTTCCGGATGCTTCTGTCCCCGGCATTGATCCGCCAGCGCCATCAGAAAAGCGCCGGTTTTTGTGGTATGCATCCGGCGGCCCCGGGCATTTCTCCGGCCTTGCCAGGGTTTATGCATGAACCAGGGGTCCGGTCCGAACAGCGCAAAATGATAAGGCTCGTCCACCAATATAGCCTGCACCGTCGGATCCAGTGCGTTCCGGACTCTTTGCCCGAAAACTGCGTGAACCGTTACATCCGGCATTCCTGTTTCACCCTCCCTTTTCTGTATCGTTTTCCGATTAATTCTATCATATTCCGGCTCATTTGACAAAAATCCGCAGCCTCCGATATAATCATTATATTCTATTCATCTGGAGGTAATCCTGTGAACCGACATGTATCAGCCCGCCTGCTGGCGTTCCTGCTGCTGTTCAGCCTTCTTTTGCCTTCTTTCTGCTCCGGTGAAATTGTGGAGCTGCCGGTCGCGGATAACAATGAACTGGTAATCCCGCCCATGGAAAGCGGTTATATTTACGACGGCGAAGACCCGAACCCCATCGGTTATGAGGATCCGTCCATTTCCGTGTCGATCTTCCGCGGCCGTTTCATGGAAACCGATTATGTCGGCGCCAACATCAAGATCGCCAACGCGACCCAGATCCGTTCGGAAATGTGCGGCTACTTCGGTTCCGCCTCCGCCACCCCCGCAGCCAGGATCGCAAAGCATGTGGGCTCCGTGGTCGCTATCAACGGCGACAATTTTTCATCCAGAAACACCATCGGCTGGGTGACCCGTCAGGGGAAGCGTTACCGCCGTTCCTGCAACGGTTCGTGGGATGTTCTGGTCATTGACAACGAAGGGGATCTCCACACGGTTCTTGACGCCCGAAACGAAGACGTCGATCCTTACGAAGAGACCGCCGTCAACATTTTCACTTTCGGACCCGCGCTCGTGATCGACGGCGAACCCCAGTACGGCCGTGGCGGCGGCGCCATGGGCAAAAACAAACCCGCGCAGCGGATGGCCATTATCCAGACCGGAAAGCTGGAATATATGGTTCTGACGACCGAAGGCCCCGAAGATCCCGGTTCCACCGGTCTGACCATTGATCAGTTCATCGAGTTGATCATGGGCTTTGACAATGTGATCACCGCCTACAATCTGGACGGCGGCAGCGCCTCGACGCTCGTATTCAAAAACCAGAAATCCAATTATGAAAAGATCAACGCTCCCCGGAACGGAAAGATCCGTCCCTGCAACGATATCCTGTATTTTGCCAGCGCCTGGGTCCCTGAAGAAGCGGAAACCCCCGCTGTCGAATAAACTTCCGGATTATCCCCTCACCTTATTCAGGCCTTCGCTCCCACGGAGGCCTGTTTTTGATCCGACCGGCTCACAAACCGTACGATTTGACAAACATCCTCCCCTCCCGTATAATAATTTTTTGTCAGCAGAACTGCTTCCGCGACTTTGGTCCTGTAGCTCAGCAGGATAGAGCATTCGCCTCCTAATACTCCGCGCGTCCCTCGCCAAACCATATTTCGGAAAAAGAGCGCCGCGTTCGAAGTTGGCAGTGGTCATCCTTCCACATCATGTGGGATCTGGTCGTTCAGGGAAAAGCAGTAGCTCGCCATGGTTGGAAATGCCCTGTTAGATGAACCCCGTTTCTGTTAGCAGAAGCAAGAACAGCAAACCCGCAACCCGTTGATTTTCCTAGTTTGGTCTCGTAGCTCAGCAGGATAGAGCGGCTGCCTCCTAAGCAGCAGGCCGTGGGTTCGAATCCCGCCGGGATCACAAAAAGCCCCTGTTTCTCACTGAAAAAGTGCTGATCCAGGGGCTTCGTTTTTTTACGATTTTTTCAACAATACTGCCTTACCGTGTTAGCAGTCATCTAACAAAAAACACATCTGCTAACAAAATTTCCCAATGAAAAGATTTTTGTCAGCTAATACTGGGGAGTGCTAGTCATCCAACAAAGGCGATTGATACCATAATCCTGGTTAATCTCGGTAGGTTCATGGGACTCATGCTCATGAGCAAGAGCTCATGCTACATAAGTCTGCTAAAAAGGTTTTGATACAATCGGTGGCAAAATCCCAACAATCAAAGAATTGAACGCAGAATACAACTCTGTCCTTTCAGAAAAGCAGCGTGACTATGCGAAATACCGTGAAACTCGTGACAAAATGCGCGAACTGCTAACCGTTAAAGCAAATATTGATATCGTAACAGAGCGTTCTAACGCACCAGAAAGCGAAAGAACACCCTTAACAATTATCCACTAAATGCGTGTATATGAATCATTCCCCATCTCGTCAATGGTAAATTACCAGTTGGCGGATGGGGCCTTTTTTCCGGCAAAAATAGAAATGGTTCCAAGACATGCCTTTTCTGTTTTACATACATTTGACAGAACCGATACTCTAGATTTTACATTGTATTGCTATAGTGTCATTGAGGTGAACTATATGCGTACATTATGGGAACTCAGCGGCTACCTGATTAATCCGGAAAACAGAAAGAGTCGGGAAAACTGTTTTCGGTTTATGAATTTTCTGTTGTTCGGTCTGATCGGCCTGATCATATGGTTGATCGTACGACAATTCGCACTGGACTCCACGGAATGGCTTCTCTGCTTTATAGGTTTTCCCGCGGTGTTCTGCGGATTATTTGGTGCCAGCATTTATATATTGAATGTGAAAGACGATCCGGGAAAATAACATTCCCGGATCGTCTTTGGTATTCCGAAAATCGCAGTCAATTTCTCATCATGCGGATGATCTTCCTTTTTTTGTGCGGTTGAAAAAAACTCCAACCGATGACATCAATTCTATGTGAATCAACTTTCCGGAGGAGGTCCATATTTTTACTCATGAGTCAACTACAGCCACGAAGCTTGCTTCGTGTTCTAGGGGATTGGGGGCATGCCACCAACAAGCAGTTTTGCAACAACCCGGGTTATTACCCTGCTTGCAAAGAAGGATTTTCATGATTAGTCCGGAATAAATCAAGAGAATATACAAAAACTATAGATAGGCGGTAAGTATGAATGTACGTAACAGAATACTGCGACAATCCACATAACATATTACTACATTGTTATAGTAAGCAATACATGGAAGACACAATGACCTCCGGTCGGATGCTGTGTCCCCATACTAACTGGACGCTTGCGTATGACTGGCTGACACAGAAGCCATAAATCTGTCGTCGTCATATCCAACAAAGATTAACCTACGGTTGATACCGCGCGTTTCAGCTTCAACAAGTAAGTAATTGTCCCGATCTGCTTGATGTGCTATGCTTAAAGTCACGGGAGGAATATGCTATGTTTACACAGGAGCTTTTCGGGAAAAGGCTGAAGGAATTCCGTACACGTATGCAGCTGACGCAAAAGGATGTTGCCACGCGGATCGGGGTTTCAGTGCAAGCGCTTTACAAGTGGGAAAACGGAAACTGTCTGCCAGATGTGTATCACCTGAAGCTGCTGTCACAGGTTCTAAAGGTGTCTGCAGATCAGCTGCTGGCTGATGATGATATCCAGGAAGAACGAATCGTCGAAAGTATCCGAATTGGCGAGGCTGTCTTTGATGTCGTAGACAAGCCGGCAATGGTTCTGGCAGGACGTATTATCCACGCCAAGGACTTCGATAGCATGGACGACTTTGACAAAGCCATCGAAGAGGCAGCCGCTCATGAAGACATGATCTATTCGCCTTTGACGGATGTCGTTTATCCCATCAGCGATATTCGCCTCAGCGTCAACTTCTGGCGCGAGGAAAGCCTTCGGGCTTATGGTTTCGTGCGGGAGGTAGCAAACGGTCAGCAAGCAGAGGGTGTAGATATATTTCATGTGCCTGCCTCACTTTATATCCGGGCGTATACGGATAGGGCAAGTGCGCAGCTTCTGCTGAAGGAGCAATGTGAGACATGGGAGCTGTTCGCGTACATCAGAAACTACCTGATGCCAAGTCATGGTTTTCGGATGGCTGAGAACGGAGCCCAGGAGTTGGAAGTGTTCGACACTTCCAAGCATGAAACTGGCTTTGTGTACATGCCAGTGATGCGTTGCTGATTCATACCGGGTGCACACCTTGCGCTGGGTCATCCAATAGGGGCACGGAGCATCCCTGTTGGCACACGACTTTGCCTGCAAAGTGTAGTGTGTTATACCTTTTGTGACCGCTGACGGCGGAAAGGGGTGCGCCCGGTGTGGCGCAGCGCTTTCAGGTGGCAGCAGAACAGGTTTTATATTTTTATCACATAGTCGAGCGATATCCAGCCTGCGCCACTTTTCAGCCGTCCCCAGCCGGAAGAAGATCCATTCCCAGACTTTACTTCTACTATGGTATAAACACCCGGAGGACAGAACTGAACCCTGTCATAGTTCTTCCCCGGACCCTTCCTGATATTCAGATCACTGATCTTCACCCTTACCAAAAACGGCACCTTCACCGCAGGCTCCGCCGCCTTCGGCTCATACACCACCTTGCCGTCAGAATCGTGCTTGTTTTTGATTTCTGTCTTGGCTCTTATAGAGTATTCAAGGTGCACACCTCATTATTCATGCAGAAAGCGCCGTAGATCCTCGGATGCGGCAAAGAAATACTGCATGCGGAAGAAGACGATAACAACATGTTTCTGCAGAGCTTTCCACAACGATAAACATAAAAAAGGAAAATCTCGAATTATGAAAACACAAAGCCATACTGGAATACCGCTCATATTTTCCTTCCCCCGAGGGCGGGAGTCATCCCCTTCTCTCTCTGCGGGGCGCCTTGTTTTTTGCATGAGTGACCGCGGTTCCAAACCGCGCCTGAATTTGCATAAAGTATTGTTTAATTTGATCACAAAGGACTTACATTTGCAGATATTTTCCGTTCATGCGTAAGCCGTGGAAAATAGCAAAATTGAGCTTGACAATGAATCCTCCTGTTGATATAATCCCATTCGGTTTTGCGTCTTGATACGCCCGCCAATTCAGAAAGGAAGTAAAGAAAATGAAGAAGTTTGTTGCACTTTTCGTTGCCCTGTCCATGCTGCTGACCCTGGCTTTCGCCGTAGCCGAAGAATCCACCGTTTCCACCTATATGCTGGCTGCCGCCAACGACGCGGAAGGTAATCTCATGTCCATTGAAGATGCTCAGCTGCCCGTCCTCGTTCTGTCCATCGACGGCGCTTCCAACGCATGCGCTTTCGGCACCGAAGAAGAACTGGTCGAAGGCACCTACGAGATCGTCACCGGTGAAGACGGTGTGTTGGTTCTGTACGTAACCCTGTCCACCGGCGAAGAAACCGTGATGTTCTACGTTGCTGACGAAGATGCTTGGATGCTGGTGGACGAAGAGTCCGGCATCTGCATGTATCTGTTCAACATCGAAGCCATGGAACAGGCTGCCTGATTCTTTCTGACTGTACGAGTTGCCGCTGATATTGAAATATCGCGGCAACTTTTTTGTTCAGTAAGTATTGATAGTGCCCGGACAATGTCTGAAATCTTTTCCGTGAACACACGAGAGAACTCACAACAGGTAAAGCCAATCTCTTCATCACATTCACGAACAGAAATGAACCTTTATCCTTTATTTCAAGCCCTTTTCATAATCCTTAACAAATCATAGTCACGGTATTTTTCAATAGAAAAACGCCTCTCTGTCGAGAAGCGTAAGGAATGATTCCCTGTCTTTAGCCCTTCTTGTGTTCGATCATAGCATGGAATGATTATCTGAAAAAAGCATCGGCCATAAAGTCGATGCTGATAATACTGATCACAGGAAGACGTGATCTGCTCATTGACTTTCTAGTTTGTGAAATGTTTGTTATTTTCATGCATATAGTGAATCAGTTGACAGAAATTGCCCCATGCTTTATAATCAAAAAAGCGACAACAATGTCGCTTTTGTGTCAGGAGGATCTGTCAATGATAACAAAAGGTGAACAAACCAGAAAGACTATACTTGAAGCATCAAAAAAACTGTTCGCAGATAAAGGCTTCAAGGATGTATCAATGTCTGATATATGCGAAAGTACCGGGTTGAGCCGTGGCGGGCTGTACAGATATTATTCTTCTACAACCGAAATATTCAAAGAGTTGGTTACGGATCATTATTCATTTGACGATCAGATCAGGAATCATGACAGCGCTCGAAAAATACTTGCGAATACTCTCAGTATTGTGGAAGAGGAAATTATCCACAACGAAAATTCATTAAGTCTTGCAATATATGAATTTGCCAATACCGGCGATAACTGTTTTGATTTTTCAATTATTGAAGAAAAGGCAAAAAAGCGTTGGATAAGTCTCATTGAATACGGAATCGGAACAGGCGAATTCATGGATGTAGATCCCGAATCCGTATCGGAAATGATTCTGTATTACTATCAGGGGCTCAGAATGTGGTCACGTGTGGTAAGCATCGATGACAGATATGCCCTGCATTACAGAAACAATATCATTTCCATCCTTACCGGAAATCAGGAGGAACAGAATCGGCATGATTAAGGCGGCAATATTTGACATGTATGAAACGCTTATCACGTTATTCAGTAGTCCTGCATATTTCAGTGTTCAAATGGCTGTGGATGCCGGTATACCGGAAGACGTTTTCATAGCAGCGTGGAGAACAACTGAAGATGACAGGACACTCGGAAGAGTCACGGTAGATGATGTTGTAGCCCAAATACTAAAAGCAAATAACTGCTACAGCAAAGAGATGATCAGAAAAATAATGAGAAAACGTATTGCATATAAAAAAGAAGCGTTCATACATATGCATTCTGAAATCATTCCGATGATGGAGGAATTGAAAAAGCAAGGCCTGAAGATAGCTCTCATTAGTAATTGCCATTCCGAAGAAGCAATGGTCATCAAAGAAAGCATTCTCTATCCATATTTCAATACTGTCTGTCTCTCCTATGACATAGGTGTAAAAAAACCTGACCAGGCAATATTTAGGATGTGTCTTGACAGACTGGGGTTAAGTGCAGATGAATGCATATATATTGGCGATGGCGGAAGCAATGAGCTTGAAGCTGCAAAAACAATCGGGATGCATCCAGTCCAGTCTGTATGGTATTTGAAAGAAGGTACTTCCCAACCGTCAAAGCGTATGTCGGAATATATACAGGCTGAGACACCAATGGCTATAACAGAACTCGTTTCATTACTGAACCAATCGACATAAACGTAAAAACTCATCCAATATGATAACGGCAGGTTGGTATGAGTCAGACATCAGTCACAATAAATCAGGAGACCAGGATATGAGAATTGCAATCGGATCCGATCACGGTGGATATACTATGAAGAGGACGATCATTGATCATCTGATTGAGCAAGGGCATGATGTCAATGATGTCGGTTGTTATGGCCCTGAAAGCTGTGATTATCCGCGATATGGGCGTTCAGTCGCCTATGCCGTCACATGTGGTCATGCAGACAAAGGGATCGTCCTATGTACAACAGGAATTGGAATATCCATGGTTGCCAACAAAGTCCACGGGATACGGGCTGCGCTATGTACCGACACCACCATGGCATATCTGACAAGGTCGCATAATGATGCGAATGTTCTTGCTCTGGGAGCAAGTATTATCGGAGAAAACGTTGCGCTGGATATCGTAAACGTTTTTCTCAGTACGCCGTTTTCAAATGAAGAGAAACATATTCGAAGAGTATCACAGATCGAACAAGAGGAAGAAATATGAGCATCCGTCTCATTAAGCCGTCACAGGAACATATGGAAAGAGCCTCAGCATTCAGGCAGGAATTTCTTGATCATGGAGAAACGATCATCAATGGAAGTGAAATGCTGGACTCGATCGACAGTTATGATGAATGGCTTCATAATATCCGGAAAAATTCAAATCCGGAAACAGTAGACCCGGACTGGGTCCTGACAGATACCTTTTTCGCTGTGAACGAAGCCGGGGAAATCATCGGGATTGTCGATTTCCGGCATGAACTAAAAGGGTTTCTGGTGGATTTCGGGCATTGCGGATATAGCGTCCGTCCCAGTGAGCGAAAAAAGGGATACGCGACAAAGATCCTTGCACAGATTCTGCTGATTGCTAAAGAAGCCGGGCTTCCTTCACTGCAATTGTCCGTCGAACGAACCAATATCCCATCAGTAAAAACAATTGTCCGAAACGGAGGAATGTTGGAAAGGAGCTTTGTTTACAATGGCGAAACAGCAGATGTATATCGGATTGATCTGAAGCAGGAATAACAGGTACATGAATAAGAAATAACCATGTAGCAAAAGTCAGCACTTATATAAAAAGCATCGGCCATAAAGTCGATGCTGATAATACTGATCACAGGAAGACATGACTTTATTGAAACACTGATGCCTTGGAATGCGGAAGCGCAGGAATGTTGCCAACGCGGTTATATTTGACGCTTACGATCAAGCCAAATTTCTTTCCCATATTTAGTTATCACTATGCGGACCCAAACATA
>CALCUD010000053.1 GCA_937906775.1 uncultured Clostridia bacterium | reverse complement strand
AATACATAGACATCCTCCTGTTCTATCTGGTCCAGGATTCTGTCCGCACCCCCAAGGGGATTATTAGCAGTTTTTGCCACAGAGGACACCCACCATTGAAATCAAACTGACATATCGAATTCGTCATGACCAATACTCTTGACAAAAGCAGATACGTAATTATAATATAATTATGAGCGCATTATTGTTTGAATGGGATGAGAACAAGAACGCAATTAATAAGAAGAAACATGGAATTGCGTTTGAAGAAGCTCGTACCGTATTCTATGACGAGGATGCACTTGTAATCAATGATGTAGACCACTCACAGGATGAAGAGAGGTTTATCATTCTGGGTATGAGCTTGAAAGCCAATCTGTTGGTCGTATGTCATTGCTTGCGCGAAAGTGAGAGCGTCATAAGGATCATCTCAGCAAGAAAGGCTACAACGAATGAATCAAAGCAGTACGAATCATGGAGGTGATACCATGCGGGAAGAATATGATTTCTCCAATGCTCAGAAGAATCCGTATGCCAAAAAACTCAAAAAACAGATTACAATCAATTTGGAAACAGAGGCTATTGATTACTTCAAAGCTGAAAGCGCCAGCTCAGGTATTCCATATCAGGTGCTGATCAATCTTTATCTTGCTGATTGCGCCGCAAAGAAACGCAAACTTATCCTCAATTGGGAATGATCATTCGTAATAAACATGAACTGAACCCGGCCAAGCGTTGATTGCTTGTTGCCGGTGTTCTTTTTTTACCACGCAATACATGTATAAATAATATGCAATTATTTTCAGAGAATGTGGCGTTCAATGAAAAAAGCGATTTCGAAAACAGAATCGCTTATTATGATCGTAATAACCACAGAGATAATCATGTGCTGATCTTTTTGCGTGAACCAGACGAAGTTAAAGGCTGCGACAGTATAGATGCATCTAGAGAAAATGTATGTTGGATCAATGATCTGATTAGCGGAACGGTCACAAAAGAATATGCAAGTAATGCATCCCGTAACCGGTTTCTTACAAGATACCGGAATCAGTTCAGACAATATCTGAACTCAATATCTGAGAAGCTGGATAAAGTTAAGTTAGCCCCGTAATTCTAATGACAAGGAATTACGGGACTACAAAACTCTCACAGTAAGAATCTGTAAAGTATAGAGAGAACGCCAAGCCGCAGAGTTAACCCTCTGCGGCTTGGCGGCGGGAGGCTTTATGCCGGGTTTTTAAAGCGAGACGCTTGCAACTTCCTCTTTCAGGGCGTTCAGTTCTTCTTCCGTTTTCATAGTATTTCCCAACCTTCCGGTCTTTGCTTTGTAAAAGAAGCAATGATTTATAGCTGCAAAACGGCAGAACCGTCCTTACGTCTTCCGGCAATTTTCCCCTGTGTGCGGCGTATGCATGCCTCATGTGCGGCACATCATGTGACAATGATTCTCCCGCAGGAGTGATATCCTCCGCACATGATGGTCTTGCCGCATTTCGGGCAGACGTCGAAACTGTTGTTTTCCGCGCCGTAGACCTGTGTGATCTCTTCCTCAGTCAGTTCCGCGAGCTTCTTGTTCAGGGTTTCAACTTCCTCTTTCAGGGCGTTCAGTTCTTCTTTGGTTTTCATGGGGCTTGCTCCTTTCTTGGTTTCTATTCTTATATACGACGCAGTGAAGGCGAATGGCTACGTTCGGGCGTCGCCTCTTTTCCCTGACCTGACCGATCTCAGCAGGATTGTTCCGACGCCGGCAATCATAAGCACCATCAGCAACGCAACCGCCCTTTTTCCTTCAGGAAAAGCGCGGCGTTTTTTCGCGAAAGCATTCAGACGCATACAGGACATTATCATCATTATAATATAGCAGGGTTGTATATGTAAACGGCTTGTCCTGTCGCGACGGGTCAGGACGCTGTTGCCTTTTTTTACGTTACGGTCGTATAATCAAATGAGAACGGCAGCAAAAAACCTTAAGCGAGACTTCACGAAAGGAGTGAGAATCATGAACGGGAATTTGAAACAGTTGATTCTTCAGAAGAACGAGGAACTGCAGCACAACAAACAGGAATCCCTGTCGGACGAGGAACTGCGGAACACAGTGGGCGGAGACATGGCCGGGTATTTGATTATCTGCGAACTTTGCGGAAGAGGGTACCGCGCCGGCGAGTTCCATCATTGCAAGACAGATGAATCCAAATGAGAATCGTCCCGGATGACACCCGGATCAGCCCTTCGGGGAAATTGATTCATATATTCCAATAAATGCACATGAAACGATATGTATCCGAAAGGGAGGGGCCAGTATGGAACAGAAGAAAATGAACGAGCTGAATGATGAAATGCTGGATCAGGTAGTCGGAGGGAATCAGGAAACCATGGAAACCCTGGTCCAGCAGATCATCAATTCATATTCTGTATATTCACAAAACGGAAAAACCTTTACAGAATTCGAAGATGATATGATGCAAATGATCGTCAGCAATTACGTTAACGGTCTTTTGACAAATCACGAGAAGAGAAGTCTGGCAGATATCGTGCTCAGGTACTCCAACAAATTCTGAACTCATGAAAGACAGAACAGGCTGAGAGAATTCAGACAGCATTGGTTCGCTCTCCTTTCCGGTTTCATGAACATATATGATCTTTTTTACGGATCATCTTTTTCGCAAGAACGATTTGGCGTCACCCCGTGATCTGACGCGGCGTTTGTTGGGAAGACGAAAATAGCAACAGAATCGCAATTTTGTTTGCGGAAAAATTCATAAATGCGTAACGACATTTCACAGCATGTTCCTTGAATATATGTCAAAATGTGATAACATTTTTTAATGAAATATTCTAGCGTGAACCTGTGAAAAAAGAGTCATCGGTTCATCCTGCCGGACGGAAACAGAGGATTTTGATGATGAAAAAGCGTTTACTGAGCATGTTCCTGGCCGTGTTGACGGTTTTGTCCCTTGTACCGTTGACGGTATTCGCGACGTCCGCGGCGGAGGCATACGCCGTGCTGGCCGATAACGTCCTGACTTTCTACTGCGACGGCAACAGAGCCTCCAGAGCCGCCGGAGCGACCGCGGTGTATGATGTTCCGGCGAAAGCGCCGGAAAGCGGGGTACCGTGGAACACGAACAGTACCGCGGAAGGCAAGCTGATCTCGACCGTGGAGTCGGTTGTCTTTGACGCCAGCTTCTATGATTTTGACGCGCTTGAAAATATGTACGGGTGGTTTTACTGCAAGGCGGATGAACCGAAGAATTCCGATAAAATCACATCCATCACAGGGCTGGGAAATATCAACACGACCAACCTGAAGAGTATGGACAGGACATTTACCGGCCTGAAAAATCTGGTAAAGATTGACTTCGGTGATTTCAAGGCCTCCGGCGTCACGAGCATACATACGCTGTTCTCTGACTGTAAAAGCCTGAAATCCCTTGATCTCAGCAATTTCGGTACTTCCCTGATTACAGATATGTCGAGTTTGTTTAAGGGGTGTTCCTCTCTTACCGAGGTGAATGTCAGCAATTTCGACACATTCAATGTAACGAATATGGGGAGCATGTTTGCCAGCTGCAGTTCGCTCACAGGGCTGGATCTAAGCCATTTTGTCACCTCCAAAGTCACGGATATGTCCATGATGTTCGGCGGCTGCAAGGCGCTCGCCGATCTGAATGTCAGCGGATTTGACACTTCCGGGGTCTCGGACATGAGATATATGTTCGGTACCTGCGCGTCGCTGAAGACGCTGGATCTTTCTTCCTTTTCAACGGAAGCGCTGCCCGATATCGGACAGATGTTCAGCGGCTGCTCTTCCCTTGAGACGGTTTATGCCACCTCCGCGTTTGACGGAGCCGCGTGCGGCGGCGCCAAAACCTTCGGAACCTGCTCCGCGAGCCTGCAGGGCGGAATGGGCACGCTGTGGAACGCGGACAATGTCGGTCCCGAGTTCGCCAGGGTGGACGGCGGAACAAGCGCTCCCGGTTATTTCACCCAATCCGCAAAAAAGATCGCGAAACCGACGGAAGATCCGGGCACCTACACCTACAACGGGGAATACCAGACCTACAGCCCCGACGGATTTGAAGCGGATAAGATGGTCATGACGAACGGCATGCAGAAAGATGCCGGCACATATGAAGTCAAAGTAACTCCCGCTGACGGCTACAGCTGGAAAGACGGCGGATCAGACCCTGTATTTATCTGGAGCATCGGCTGTGTCAAAGTCGCGAAACCGACGAAAGATACGGCCGGCTACACTTACAACGGCACGGCCCAGACGTACAGGCCCGTGGGATTTGACAGCGCTCTCATGAAGATGCAGGACGGGGAACAGACGAACGCGGGCAACTATCAGGTGACGGTGTCCCTGAAGGATACGAACAACAGTATCTGGGCAGACGGCACGACCGACCCGGTGACCTTTGCCTGGACCATCCTGCCCGGGAAAGCTCCTTCTTACAAGATCATCAAAGGCGCGGAACAGATCATCTGGACAGACGCGCAGTCGGCCACCTTCTCTTCCGACGCGGACTTCAGCAAGTTTGTCCGGGTGGAGGTGGACGGCTGGATCGTCGAAAGGAAGTACTACAACGCGAAATCCGGCTCCACGGTGATTACATTCAACCGGGAAGCCATTCAGAAATT
>CALCUD010000052.1 GCA_937906775.1 uncultured Clostridia bacterium | reverse complement strand
CGACCGTCAGGGAGATCCGGCTGCCAACCATGACCCGGATCGCGTAGTCCCGGCCCAGCTTGTCGGTGCCCAGAATATGCGGGAAGACCGATTCGCCGTTGGCGATCCGCTCCTGTTCCTGCTCCGAATAGGTAAAAGGCTGAAGATGCTCGGCGCCTTTTTGCTGGCCCTCATAGGTATAGGGGTAGAAGCTCGGTACAACAAAGGAAATGAACATGATCAGGATGATAAATACCAGGCTGACCATTGCGACCGGATTTTTTCTCAGGCGGCGGAAGCTGTCCTTCCAGAAGCCGACCGACTGGCGCATAACCACCAGGCTTTCCTTTTCCTCCCGGGAAGCGGGCAGAAAGTCGTCCGGTTTGAACTGAAACGAAAGAGGATTCTTTGTCATATCTGTCTTCTCTCCTTTCATTTCAGATTGATCCGGGGATCAATGATCTTGTAGACAATATCCACCAGAAGATTGATCACGACCATCAGCGTCGCAAGGAAGATCGTGGTACCCATGATCATCATATAATCCCGGTTCGTGATGGAGCTTACGAATTCTCTTCCAAGTCCGGGAATATTGAATACTTTTTCGATCACAAAGGAACCGGTCAGCGTATAGGCCATCATGGGACCCACATAGGTGACAATCGGGAGAATGGCGTTCCGCAGCGCGTGCTTGAACAGATTGCTGAACGGGGTAACGCCCTTGGCCCTGGCGCTGCGCATATAATCCTGCCCCATGACATCCAGCATGGAAGAGCGCATCAGACGGGTAATATAGGCGGTCGGATAAAACGCCAGCGCGAATACCGGCAGGACATAGCTGGACAGGGTATCCAGCCCGGTCGCCTTGAACCAGCCAAGCTCCACCGCGAAATAATGCTGCAGCAGCGCGCAGACCACAAAACTCGGCTCCGCGATCCCGACGGTGGCCAGTACAATGATCAGTCTGTCCCAGAACGTACTCCTCCGGAGGGCCGCGATACAACCCAGCGGGATCCCCACCAGCAGGGAGATCAGCACGGCGATCCCGCCGACGCTGGCGGAAACGGGGAACTTCTTCAGAATGATATCGATCACTTCACGTCCGCGCTGTTTCAGCGAAGGACCGAAATCCCCGTGAAGGATATTTTTCAGATAGGTCACATACTGAGTGAACAGCGGCTGATCCAGACCGAACTTGGCTTCAAGCGCTTTTTTCGCGGTCGGGCTGATGGATTTCTCCGCCTCGTAGGGACCGCCGGGAACCGCGTTCATCAGAAAGAACGTCAGCGTCGCGACGACAAACACCGTCAGCACCGCGATCAGAAGTCGTTTGAGTATATATTTACTCAAATGAAATTCTCCTTTCAATATTGATCAGTCAACGCCTTCGTTCCGGCCGATACATTCAATTGAAAAATCAAATTCAACCAAAAAACGTTGTAGGCACATTTTCCCTTTTTTTGTTGACTTTGTCAAGACTTGGACCTTTTCGATCCATATTCGCAGATATCCCGCGTCAGTGCCTGAGCAGATAGATGAGCAGGATCACAACGACTGCGATGAGCCAGATCGCCAGACGCTTTGACTCCTCGCCGTTGTTTTTGGGCTTCACCGGAT
>CALCUD010000051.1 GCA_937906775.1 uncultured Clostridia bacterium | reverse complement strand
AGAAAGAGATTTAAGTTCAAACTGTAAAGTACGGTACGCACCGGAGGGCTTGAAATGACCGAAAAAACCGACGAAAATGTTGCTGTGGAAACTCCGAAAAAGAGCAAGCTGGGCAAGATCATAGGCATTACCGTGCTGATTATAGCGCTTATCCCCGTTACGATTTTCAGCGCTTTCATGCTCTTCTTCTGCGCGGATACT
This sequence comes from uncultured Clostridia bacterium, assembly GCA_937906775.1. Taxonomy (GTDB): domain Bacteria; phylum Bacillota; class Clostridia; order Christensenellales; family Aristaeellaceae; genus Aristaeella. The sequence continues at coordinate 4,731 of CALCUD010000051.1, read as the reverse complement.
TACGCAAATGACGCCGAGTACGAAAACTGTACCGTCGCATACGGATACTACTGGGGAATACATAAGATCCTCGGGCAGAATCACGCGGCGGTCACGTCATACACGGTGGACCGGGGCAGTACCGAACGTGATATCTATATCCCCGACGAATACGACGGCATAAAAATAAAGGAGCTCGGCGGCTATATCGGCAGAGGTTCACCGTCCCCTTTCCGTATACAGTACGAATACAATCCCAAAATAAGGGAGCTGACCGACAAGTCAACGGACGAGTTCTACGGGACCGGTGTCGGATCATTTGCGTCAACAGCGGAGGGCGACGACGTATTCGATGAGGTCATCTATGACGATTTCACTCTGCATATAGGGAAGAACATCAAGAATATAGACGCTTTTGACGACGTATATCTGTTTGACCTGAAAGACGGAAGAAAAGCGGCATACTGTCCGCGTGTCTACGTCATCTGTGATGAAAAGAATAAGAACTTCTATTCCGAGGACGGGATCCTTTATAATAAAGACGGGACCAAAGTCGAAGGCTTCGCTTACGTGGGTCGGGAACTGAAAACACACTGAAATATGAGAAAAAGCGGTGATATGACACCGCTTTTTCTTGACAGAGAAAGAATGATATGATAGAATAACAAGGTATGCGGGCGTGGCGGAATGGCAGACGCGCCAGACTTAGGATCTGGTGTCGCAAGGCGTAAGAGTTCGAGTCTCTTCGTCCGCACTCATTCCCGGTTTTCTCCGTCAGAGCGGAGCATGCGGTAGTAGCTCAGTGGTAGAGTGCCACCTTGCCAAGGTGGATGTCGCGGGTCCGAATCCCGTCTACCGCTCCACACATCCGGTGCCATAGCCAAGCGGTAAGGCGAAGGTCTGCAAAACCTTTATTCTCCAGTTCGAATCTGGATGGCACCTCGTTCTCATTGATTTATCTGCGTTCGGAAGGTCGGACGCAGTTTTTCATTTGCGCGGGATCCGCCGTACGGTCCATGATCCGGATGCAACCGGTGAAAGCGTTGTTCCGTTTGAAAGAACGCTTTTTTTATTCTTTACAAAGCGAAAAAGTCATGTTATAATCCGCGCGTAACCCACCCTGGTATGCTTGGTTCTTTTCCTCCCATGGTTGTTTCTCAACACCGGTTAGGAAACGGGGCACAGTCAATTTGCCATCGGTGCGGGTAAACAACTATTTTATTTAGGAGGATTCCACCATGGAAGACAAGACCTTGACCTGCCGTGACTGCGGCAACGAATTCGTATTCTCCGCCAGCGAACAGGCGTTCTTCGCCGAGAAGGGCTTCCAGAACGAGCCCAGCCGCTGCCCCGCCTGCCGTGCTGCCCGTCGTGCTCAGAACGGCGGCAACAACAATGGCCCCCGTCAGATGTATGAAGTGATCTGCGACGGCTGCGGCTGCACCACTCAGGTGCCCTTCCAGCCCCGCGGAGACCGTCCCGTCTACTGCCGTGAGTGCTTCGAGGCCCAGCGTCAGAGCCGGTATTGATCATCGGTCATCAGGAGCCGCCCGAATGGGCGGCTCTTTTATCAAAAAAGGGGACAGCAGAAACGCTGTCTCCTTTGCTGTATCCGGCGCAGAGAATTCGCGGAAGTCCGGACGAGATTCTGTGGAGAAACGTTCACACGCAGCAAAGGCCGTTCATCATCTCTTCCAACCCGTCCAGCTCATTTTCGGCTGAGTTTTGATCCGAAGCCCGGACAAACAGGTAAACCTTCAGCTTGGGTTCTGTTCCACTGGGGCGGACGATGGCCTTAAATCCGTTCTGCAGACGGAATTCCAGAACGTCGCTTTTCGGAAGACCGGTTTCATCCTGTGCGTAATCAGCCCGGTGAGCGGTACGGAGCCGGATATCGGCGAACGAATTCATCGGACGGCGCAGAGCAGCCATAATGTTTTCCATCTGCCGCGCTCCGTTTTCACCCTCGTAGGAGAATGTCAGCAACCGCTGTGCAAAAAAACCGTATTCTGTGCGAAGTTCATCCAGACGGTCAAGCAGGGTCTTTCCTTCAGCTTTCAGATCGGATGCCATTTCACAGAGCAGAAGAGAAGCATTGACAGCGTCCTTATCCCGGACATCGGTTCCGGACAGGTATCCGTAGCTTTCCTCAAATCCGAACAGGTAACGTTCGGATTGGCCTTCCTGTTCCAGCAGACCGATCTGTTCTCCGATGAACTTGAATCCTGTCAGCACGTTGCGGAGTTCCACACCGTAACGCTGACAGATCGCCGCAGCCATTTCCGTGGTTACGATCGTTTTGATCGCAACAGGAATGAATCCTTCCGGGAAGGTACGGTTCCGGCAAAGATAATCAAGCATCAGAACGCCCATATCATTTCCGGAGATCAGAGTAACCGTATTGCCTGTCCGGACGCCGGCACCCATCCGGTCGCAATCCGGATCAGTGGCAAAGCAAAGATCCGCGCCGGTTTCAAGGGTCTTTGCGATGGCCAGACGCATGGCATCCCTGATTTCTGGATTCGGATAGGGACAGGTGGGGAAACGGCCGTCCGGGTTTTCCTGCTCTTCAACGATCTCCACGCGGATATTGCCGAGACGCTTCATCATCTCGCGTACGGGGACGTTGCCTGTGCCGTTCAGCGGGGAATAGACCAGATGAAGCGGAGCAGCACAAGGCTTTATACGGAGCTTCAGAATATTCCTGTAGTAACTTTCGATCGTATCCTCAGTAATATAGGAAATCATTCCATCGGAAAGAAGCGAATTGAAATCGGGCAGGGAATCTGTCAGAGTTGTTTCGGCATCGATAAAATGCTGGATCCGGTCAGCCGCTTCCAGCGTGATCTGACACCCGTCGGCGCCATATACCTTGTACCCGTTGAACTTGGCCGGGTTATGGCTGGCTGTGATCATAACACCGGCGGAGCAGGCAAGGTGCCGGACCGCATAACTCAGCATCGGCGTCGGCTGAAGACGGGGATACAGGAAAACACGAATTCCCATGGACGCCAGTACTGCGGAGCAGAGCTCAGCGAAATCGCGGCTGTGGATCCGGCTGTCATAGGAGACGGCGCAGGAGGGAGCCTGAAAAGTTTCTTTCAGATAGCGGCCCAGTCCGCGCGTGGCTTTCGCGACGGTATACAGATTCATCCGGTTTGTTCCGGCGCCCAGAACGCCACGGAGCCCGCCGGTGCCAAAGGAAAGATCACGGTAAAAACTGTCGTTGGCTGTTTCAGCGTCCATACCGGACAGCTCGGACAGAAGTTCGTCCGGCATACCGGGACAGTTCAGCCACAATTGGCGTTTTTCTTCGATCGTCATCTACAAAACCTCCTGAACGGAAAATAAATAAGGCGCGTTTTTCAACGCGCCCCAGATCAGTATAAAATCAAATAACTCCCTGCGCGCCGGTATACTGCTGCTGCTGACGGCGGAAAGGCTGAATCATTTCGGGCGACCAGGAAAAGCCGTCCAAAGCAAGATTGACCCCGCTTTCGGCAAAAATATTGCAGATATCCTCAAACAGGACGAAAAGGTGTCGTGCAAAGAAACCGCCGGCGGAACCGCATGGTTCAGCGAGGAGCGTGTTGATTCCCCATACACGGAAGGGATCGTATCCGTCAAATGCAAACAGGGAGGCATAGGGCCCCGGATTTTCGCCGCGTATATCTTCCGGAGTAGACGCAAGCCAGCTGACCGCGTTGCGAAGAAGCGCGAAGTAACATTGTAAAGCACGGCTGGAAAGGCGGAAACACCACTCGTCCTTTGTGGAACCGTTGAGATTGAATACAGTAAAACAAAGAATGGAATTACCGAACAACGTCACACAGAACCCGCCGTCGAGAGCACGGCTGTCATTGGCCAAAGGACGGAATTTGTATTGGAATACAGGGACTGCCCGATAACCGGAAATCAAATCAGGCCCCCCTCTCGTATCCTATACATTAACTTCCATTATCATAACTAAATACATAGAATACGTCAACGACAATACACTACATATTGTAGTCGAAAGTATTAATTTTTTGTAATATTTGTAACAAATTCCGGAGCTGCTGTCTTTATATATGTACGGGATGTGCGAATGATCCGGATATATAGTATCAAAAAAGATGAAATATGTTACAAATTGTCGGAGAAGGGTCGCAGACCGGCGATCTTCCCAAATGACCCGGACATATTACGCCTGTTCTGAACCGGAACGGGGTTCCGAATGAATCAATCCGATAATGAATATAAGTTCACAGGATTTAGCCCAAAAGGAACAGGAATACCTTGTGAAAAGGTATTCCTGACAAACAGAACAGGCATATCCGAATATCAGCGGTCTTTGGAGTCCGTACAGAAGCGCATGAACGCGTCACGGTTCTGTTTCGGGGTCGTGGTCGGCCGCCCGAGATCGGAACGGGCGCCGCAGGCGCAGAGAATTTCCAGCAAAACGGGACCGTCGGAAACAACCGCGCGCGACAGTGCGGAATGGAGAGAAGTTACATCCGAAGCGGAAAGCAGAACAGGATAGCCGGCTGCTTCCGCAAGCCCGCGGATATTCAGATTCCGGGAACAGACAGGCATTCCGCCGACGGTTTCATGCGCACCGTTGTTTACCACAACATGGATCAGATTCTTCGGCCCGCGCTGGCCGATCAGCATTATGGAACCGGTGTGCATCAGCAGGGCACCGTCGCCGTCCAGACACCAGACCCTGCGTTCGGGAAGGTCAATCGCCATGCGCAGCGCGATCATACTCGC